>JANMKN010000380.1:0-5941 GCA_031372065.1 Abditibacteriaceae bacterium
CAATCGCCCAATGCGGCGCACCATGACAAAAACCAAAAGCGCCACGGCGACCGCCAAGAAAAAATGCCACCAAACCGGCAGCGATGCGTTGACGCGTTCGGCGCCTTTGTAGGCAATAAACCACACCCACAAAAGCACAAAACTGCCCACCATCACAGCAGTTTCCCAAACTGGTGTTTTCATAATTTTGAATTTAAAATTAAGAATTTAAAGTCTCGGATCAACCGGCTCGCTTTCGAGTGCCAGTATAGCGAAGACGCACTCGTGAACCTGCCGCAAGGGCACCTTTTTCACGAACCGTTCGAGAGCTTCCACGCCAAGGGCAAATTCGCGCAAGGCTAACGAACGCTTGGCGCCCAAACCGCGTTTTTTCAAGCGCTCCAAATTGGGCGGCGCGTTGTAATCTGGCCCGTAAATAATACGCAGATATTCGCGGCCCCGGCATTTTATCGCTGGTTGCAGCGGGCCTTTGGCGCCCATCGCCACGAAATCGAGCGGCTTGACTACCATGCCTTCGCCGCCGCGTGCTGTGAGTCCTTCCCACCATCGAACGCCCGCCGCGCAACTGTTTTCCTCATGGAGTTCAACAATGTGAAACGGCGTGGCGACGAATAACAAATCGTGCGCCAGCCGCGCCAAAGTTTCCATGTGCCATTGGTGGCTTTTGTCGGTGAAAACTGCGCCTTCGGCTGCCAATAAATGAAACGGTGCCAGTTTGAAATCTTCGAGACTTTGCACCGGCCAGCAATAATGTTGATACGCTTCGCGGAACTGTGCGGCGCGCTCGCTGCGGGAGCGCAGTTCATGCAGAAGCGGCAAGGCGCTTTCGCCCGCTTCATTTTCACGCGCGGCGGCTTTTTCCAACAAAGAAACGGCGCTGTGCAACGAAGCGTGCGCCGCCGCGCCGACAGCGGCATATTGGTTTTGCAAAAGCTCCTGCGCTTTAGCCGACCAAGGCATTAGTTCGCAATCAAAGCAAAACCAATCGGAGGAAAACTCTTGCCAAAAATTCGCTTGCGTCAAAGCCTCGCGCAAGCGATTTAAAAGGCCGTTTTCTAAATGCGATTCATTGAAGAAACGTCGTCCGGTGCGCGTGTAAACGATGCCGTCTTCGCCAGTTGTGATGCCAAAGCGATTTTTCGCGGCCTCACTATCGCGGCAAACCACCACAACAGCGCGCGAACCCATGTGTTTTTCTTCGCAAATCACTTGTTTCACACCTTCGCGGCGATAATAAGCAAAGGCTTCGTCGGGATGCTCCAGCAAACCGTCGCGGCTTGTGGTTTCGCTCGGCGACATTGTTGGCGGCAGATAAATCAGCCACTTCGGGTCGGCGGCGAAACGGCTCATGATTTCCAGCGCAGCAGTGGCGTTTTCTTCGCGAATAGTCATGCGCTTGAGCAGGCGCGTTTCGATGAGGCGCTTGCCGGTTACATCTTGCAAATCGAGAATATCATCGTGCTGGTGTTGCGAGAGCAGCACGTTATCGTCAATCAAAAACGGGCGGCCCGGTTCGGCATAAGTCGCGCGCGGTTTGGTCGAAACCAATTCGTTTTCGGGCCAGCGCAAAGCCGTCAAACTGCCGCCGAAAACGCAGCCGGTATCGAGGTTGATGGTGTGATTGAGCCACTGCGCGCGGGCCACCGGCGTGTGACCGTAAATGACAGCCGCCGCGCCACGATAATCTTTGGCCCAATCAAGGCGCACCGGCATATCGTATTCGTCTTTTTCGCCTGTGGTGTCGCCATAAAGCGCGAAACTGCGCACGCGTCCGCCGCTGCGGTTGTGCATTTTTTGCGGCAGTCCGGCGTGCGCGATAACGAGTTTGCCGCCATCTAAAACCAAATGGCTCGGCAAGTTATCCAAAAAGCGCACGACGTGCTTGGCGAACTCTGCACTTTCGCTCGCCAGTTGCTCCAAAGTTTGCTTGAGGCCGTGCGTTTCGCTGCCTTTGCCATCGCGCAACTTGCGCACCAAACGCGCATCGTGGTTGCCCGGCGCGCACAACGCGTAACCGCCTTCGGCCATGTTCATTACCAATCTCAAAACCGCCGTCGAAGCCGGGCCACGATCCACCAAATCGCCGACAAAAAGCGCTTTTCTGTTGTCCGGCGGCACTGCCGAAAAACTTTCACGCGACACTTGATAATTCAAGGTTTCCATCAGTTCGCACAACTCATCGTAGCAGCCATGCACATCGCCGAAAATATCGAACGGGCCGCTTAGGTTTTTAAAATCGGATGGCAACGGCGCTCGTTCGATTTGAACGCCTTCGATTTCTTCTGGTGAACTAAAAATCCAACTTTGCCGCACGCCTTCTTTGGATAATTTTTTGAATGAGCCGCGCAAAGCGCGCACTTGGTTGCGCACCACATGAGGCCCGAATTGCCGGTCGGGGCGCGTGGCGTTGCGCTCGTGACACAAAACTTCCGGCACATTGAGAACAATCGCCACGACGCGCACATGATGTTCTTTTGCCACAGCGATAAGCGGGCGACGCGCTTCGGCTTGCACATTGGTGGCATCTATGACGGTTAATTTGCCCGCCGCAAGGCGCTTGGCCGCGATGTATTGCAAAATATCGAAGGCATCTTTGCTGGCGGCCTGATCATTTTCGTTGTCGGAGGCCACGCCCCGATAAAAATCGGACGACAAGACTTCCGTGCCGCGAAAATGCCGCCGCGCAAAACTGGATTTGCCGGAGCCAGACGCGCCGATGAGCAACACCAAACAAAGATCAGGAAGCACAATTTGCATATTCTTTAATGAACCTGAAGTTTGGCACGTTGGTGAAGTGTTTAATAGGAACGCGGAGCTACGCTACGCGGAAACAGCTTTGATTTTCGCGGATTCCTGCAATTTTTTCCTTGAAAAATTCGCGTTGATTCGTTGTTTCAAGTGTCCTTCGGGCGCATAGCGTAGCTCCGCGTTCCTATTCAAACGCCAACATTCCCACGCGCTGTTGTCCAAAGGTTTCCGAGGTCGCACATTCATGCATAAACCTGAAAAATCACCCCTACAAATCATGACGCGGCGCCAAATGCTTTCGCGTTGCGCCAATGGTTTTGGCGCGCTGGCTTTAACAGCGCTGCTTACAGAGCGCGCTTATGGCGCAATTCCCGAAGCCAAAAACACGTCGCGCGGGCCACTGGCGCCCAAAGCGCCGATGTTTCCGGCCAAAGCCAAAGCGGTGATTTTTCTCTATATGGATGGCGGGCCATCGCAGGTGGACACCTTCGACCCCAAGCCGCGCCTGACAGCGGAAAACGGCAAGCCGTTTGGTATGAAGATGGAAGCCACGCAGTTCAACAGCAACGGCGCCACGCTGGGTTCGCCGTGGGAATTTAAGAAATACGGGCAAAGCGGCACGCCGGTCAGCGACCTTTTCCCGCACGTTGCGCAATGCGTGGACGACCTCGCCATTGTGCGCTCAATGACCAGCGATTTCTCGGAACACACCAACGCCAACTATTTTTTGCATACTGGCAGCGGTTTGCAGGGCCGTCCCAGCATGGGGGCGTGGATGGGCTACGGTTTGGGCAGCGAAAACGAAGATTTGCCCGGCTTTGTGGTGTTAAACGGCGGATTAATTCCGCCCGGCGGCTTGGATAATTTCAACAGCGGCTTTTTGCCGGCGACTTATCAAGGCTCGATTTTCAAAACCGGCGCCAACCCTGTAGCGAACGTTGTGCCCACCGAAGGCAAGCCGCAGCAACAAGCCAACAAACTGGCGCTATTGCATCAATTGGACTCCGAAGTGCTGCAAAAAACCGGCAAAAACGACCAAATCGAAAGCGCGATTGCCAACTACGAACTGGCGTTTAAAATGCAATCCGCCGTGCCGGAATTGATGGACATCAAAGGCGAAAGCGAGGCCACCAAAACACTTTACGGCCTTGATGCCGCTAACAAAACGACGGCGACTTTTGGCGAGCAATGCCTTTTGGCGCGGCGCCTCGTCGAACGCGGCGTGCGCTTTATCGAACTAACGTGTCCTTCGCACAACGGCGTTGACCGTTGGGATCAGCATGGCAACTTGCGCGAACATCACGCGATAAATGCCTTGGCCGTTGACCAACCGATTGCCGGACTGTTGAAAGATTTAAAAAGCCGTGGCCTGCTCGATTCAACGCTTGTGATCTGGGGAGGCGAATTTGGCCGCACGCCGTTCGCGCAGGGCAGCAACGGGCGCGATCATAATCCGTTTGGCTTTTCGATGTGGCTGGCGGGCGGCGGCATCAAGGGCGGCACGGTGTATGGCGTCACCGATGAATACGGCTACAAAGCAGTTGAAAACAAGGTCACCATTCATGATTTGCACGCCACCATGCTGCATTTGCTGGGCATCAACCACGAAAAACTCACCTTCCGCTTCAGTGGCCGCGACATTCGCCTGACCGATGTTTATGGCGAAATTGTCAAGGATATTCTGGCGTAACAAATTCAATAGGAGCGCCGAGCTATGCGTTCCGATTCTCATTCGGCTATGAAACACCTCCTGCTGTTGGCCGCACTCGTCGGCACGTCGCTCCTTTCCCACGCGCAACCAATGAAAACTATGGATGGCAAAGTATTTGTGGGCTACCAAGGCTGGGCCACGCCGCTGCGACAGGAAGACGGCGCCAAATGGGTGCATTACGGGCACGCAGGCCAGTTTAAGCCGGGCTTTTCCGAAGTGGAAATGTGGCCGGATACGAGTGACTTTGACGCCGACGAAAAAGTGCCGACAGATTTTCGTTTGAAGAATGGCGATGTGGCTTATGTCGCCGATGCGCAAAACGCCAAAACCGTCAATCGCCACTTCGCGTGGATGAAACAATACGGCATTGACGGCGCGTTTTTGCAGCGCTTTGCGAATCCGGCAGCTAATGCTAACCAACGCCCGATGCTGGATAGAGTTTTGGAAAATGTGCGCGCCGCCTCGAAGAATAGCGGCGTGGCGTGGAGCCTAATGTATGACTTGTCGGGCGTCAAAGCCGACGATATATTCCCCAAAGTCTCCGCTGACTGGAAATATCTGGTGGGCGAACGGAAAATCCGCGACGACGCCACCTATATTCATCACCGCGATAAGCCCGTTGTGGTTCTGTGGGGCATCGGTTTCAACGATAATCGCCCCGCGCCGGGCGCGTATTTATCTCTGATTCAATTTTTGAAGAACGACCCGCTTTATGGCGGCAACACCGTTGTTTTGGGCGTGCCCTATTACTGGCGCACGCAAGAGCGCGATGCCGTAAAAGACCCGCAATTCGCCGAAGTCTTAAAAGCCGCCGATGTTATTGCGCCGTGGCCCGTTGGACGTTACCATTCGCCCGAAGCGGCCTTCCAAACCGGCATTAACGAGCGCGAACCAGATATGAAATGGTTGGCGGAAAACGGCCTCGATTACCTGCCCGGCGCCTTTCCGGGCTTTAGCTGGCAAAATCTGATGAAAACGCGCAATCAGGAAGCGAAATTCAACGCTATTCCGCGCCTCGGCGGGCAATTTCTCTGGTCGCAAGCCGTCGCCAGCAAACGCGCCGGGGCGAAAATGCTTTATCTGGCCATGTTTGATGAAATTGACGAGGGAACGGCGCTGTTCAAAATCTCCAACGACCCGCCCATCGGCGAAACGCCGTTTCTCACCTACGAAGGACTGCCCGCCGATCATTATCTGTGGCTTTCCGGCCAAATCGCCAAACTATTTCGCGGCGAAATTCCCGACGCCGAAGAAATGCCGAAACGATAAGCGCTGCTTTTCTGGTATCATTCACATGATGCCGCTTAATGGCCCAATTTGAGTGCCTCCCGAAGGGGGCCTGTTTGGACTGCACCCCTAAAATGCGACAAGTAGTTAAGCACCATTAAGTAAAATGGAGGCTTACGATGTCAATCAAAACCAGAAGGCAGTTCAGTCGTGAATTCAAGTTGCAGGTCATTCGAGAAATCGAAGCCGGCAAGG
>JANMKN010000322.1:0-3346 GCA_031372065.1 Abditibacteriaceae bacterium
CGGGGTATTTGAATGAGGAGTCTAACTTTTTTGTCAAGTCCTACGAGTTCTTTCTCAAGAGCGCTCCGCGCTCCAAGGGAAGAGTGCTTCGCACTCATGGTCGCAGCAAGCTGCGGGGAATTGAACCCGAAGAGATTAAAAAATTTCCCAACAAGGATTTAGCATGAACAGCTTTCGCATTGGTGTAGATGGTGGCGGCACGACGACGCGCGCGGTGGTGATTGACGGCGATTTGCAAGTTCTCGGACGCGGCGAAGCGGGGCCGGGCAATTTTTATTCGGCGGGCGAAAAAGCCGCTGTGGAAAATATACTCGCCGCTGTGAAAGCCGCCACGAACAATGCCAACATCAAGCCGGGCGATATTGGAAGCTGGGGTTTGGGTTTGGCCGGCGCGTGCAGCGACAGCGATAAAGCCGCGCAGCGCAACGCGCTTTTGCCACACGCGGGCGCGGCGAACATTGTGGTGGACGAAGACGCTGCCGCCGCGCAAGCGGGCGCTTTTGCGGGCAGGGCGGGCGCGATTTGCATCGCCGGAACGGGCGCTAATTGCTTTGGTGTGAACGAAAATGGCGAGCGGCGCGGCGCCGATGGTTTCGGGCCGCTTTTGGGCGACAGGGGCAGCGGTTATTGGTGCGGCGAACAAGCCCTGCGCGCTGCCTGCGCCAGTTACGATGGCAGTGGACAAAATACAGCGTTGCAGGAATCGGTTTTCAATCAACTCGGCGCCAAAGATGTTTATCAAATGATCGAAATCGTCTACGTGCCCGACTTCAAAAAAGACCGCATTGCGGCCTTGTTTCCCTTGGTTTTGCAAGCCGCCGCTGCGCAAGATGCCGTTGCCTTGGATATTTTGCAGCGCGCGGGGCAAGAGTTGGCGAAAACCACGTTGGCTGTTCTGCGCCCGCTGAAAATCAATCGCGTCGCGCCCGTCGGCGGTTTGCTCGCCAACAATACCGCTGTGCGCCCGGCTTATGAATATGCCTTGCGCGAGGCTCTGCCCGATGTCGAATTCATAGAACCAATGCACGACGCCCTCATTGGCGCCGCGCTACTGTCGCGTTAGTTCGGTGTGATGTCTATAGCGCCTGAGGTGTGGAAAGTTGCAACAAGTGGGGCTGGCGCCCAATGTCTTTACTTCTTAACTTCACCCTCTCCGTTCGTGCCGCGCCGGGGGTTTTCGCGCGCCGCATGGCCCGCTTTGCACGCACAGGCACCGGATTTCTCGATTTCGGCGCCCGATTTTATGATTTTGGGGTATGGATTGCCTTGTCCAACAAGGTTTTTCACAAGGGTATGTCTTACCCTCTATCATGGAGTTGGTAGAACAAAAGAGCCGCTACGCGTCTCGTAGCGGCTCTTTACTTTCTTAACTTTAGGCAAGAGGTTTATTCAACGCGCCCCGCCCTTAACCCGAACTATCATCGTTGAGAATGGTGCCCACGCCGCGAGCGCGGCCTACGGTGGCATTGAGGGCGCCACTGAGGAAGACATAAAATGTTTCGTCGCCTTCCATGAGGACATCGCCGTTGAGGGTGACGGCAAAGGTTTTGGTGGCTTCACCGGGCGCAAAAGTAAGTGTGGCGTTGCCCGCCACATAATCACTTGCCGAGCGCGCGGTGCCGTCTGCCGTCGCGTAATTCACCTTGACCTGCTGGCCGCTGGGCGCCGACAAACTCACGGTAAATGTCGCCGTGGTGGTGCCTGAATTGCCTTCTGTGACGCTCACATCTTCTATGGTCAGCGAGGGCGCGCGATCATCGTTGAGAATCACGCCGGTGGCCTGATTATTCGCAATGCTGGCGTTGACCGAGTTGGTTAAAGTCACCAGAAAACTCTCGTCTAATTCGTTCAAGGCATCGCCGTTGATTAAAACGCGCGCATAAGTATAAAGACTGCCTATGTTAAACGAAATCGGCGTGGCCGCCACCGCGACGTAATCAACGTTTGGCGTGGCCGTGCCACCATTGGTGGCATAACTCACGCGCACAATCTTGCCGCTGGGCGCCGAGAGTTTCAAGCGAAAAGCCGCCACGCGTTGCCCACTATTGCCTTCGCCGATGCTCACGCCATCCACTGTAATCGAAGGCGCGGCATCGTCATCGAAAATGGTGCCGATGCCACGCCCACGCGCGATAGAAGCATTAACCGGCGCAGACAGCAGCACATAAAAGGTTTCGTCGGTTTCGTTGAGCAAATCGCCTTTGACAGGCACGATAAAAGTCTTGCTTTTTTCGCCGGGCGCGAATACTATACTGGCGCCGCCCGATGTGTAATCGCCCGGCGCTTTGGCGGTGCCGTTGGAGGGAATCGCGCTTACCGTAACCGTTTGCCCGCTGGCCGCCGAGAGAGCAATGGTAAAGGTGGCGTTGACCGTTCCGGGTGCCCCGTTAGAGGACGGATTGCCTTCAAAAACCGAAACGTCATCTATGGTCAGCGAGGGCGCCGCATCATCATCGGTGATGGTGCCTTGTCCCTGCGCGTCATTCAAAATGCCGTTGGTCACATTGCTCAAGCTGACGCGAAACGTTTCGTTCGTTTCATCTAAAGTGTCGCCGCGCACCGGAATCGCGATGTTTTTCGACGTTTCGCCGGGTGCAAAAGTCACCGTGCCGCTGAGAGCCGTAAAATCAGCGGGCGCCGTCGCGGTGAGGCCGGTGGCGGCATAACTAACCGTCACCGTTTGCGTGCCGGCCTGCGACAAAGTAATGGCAAACGCCGCGTTGGTGTTGCCTACATTGCCTTCTGTGACAGTCGCATCGTTAATGCTAATCAAAGGCTGCTCACCGGCATCGTCATTGAGAATAAGCGCGGTGGCTTGCGCGCGTCCAAGAGTCGCCTTGGTGGGCTGCGAGAGAGTCAGCACGAAGTTTTCATCGGCTTCTTGCACCGTATCGCCGATGAAATTCACGGTGATGGTTTTGGAAACTTCGCCGGGCGCAAAAGTCAGCGTGCCGCTTTTGGCGGTATAATCGCTGCCTGCGCTCGCCGTGCCGTTGGAAGTCGCATAATTCACCGTCACGCTTTGTGTTGTTACTGGCGTGAGCGAAACGGTAAAAGCGGCACTGCCCGCACTCGAAGCGTTGCCTTCGGAGGCATCATCGGCATCGCCGATGGTCAGCGTTGGCACCACGGCATCATCATTCACAATAGTGCCCGTCGCCTGCGTAATACTCAGCGCCGCGCCCGCTGGCTGCGAGAGATTCATATAAAACGTCTCATCGCTTTCAGAAACCGCGTCGCCGACAAACGGAATTGTGATGGTTTTAGAGATTTCGCCGGGCGTAAATGTCAGCGTGCCGCTTTTGGCGGTATAATCGCTGCCTGCGCTCGCCGTGCCGTTGGAAGT
>JANMKN010000053.1:0-16695 GCA_031372065.1 Abditibacteriaceae bacterium
TGATTTGTTGTTATGCCCAAAGCGAAAACCACGACCAAAACCACCAAAACTGCGACGAAATCGAAACCTACAAAAGCCACGACGGCCACCAAAAAGGCTACGGCTAAAAACACGGCTGTTGAGGCGCCAGAAACCACAACACCCATTGACACTGCGCCGCAAGACAGCGCGCTCGAAACCGCAAACGCTGCCGAAACGCCTGCGGAAGCAGACAACAGTGCGGCTTCTGTTGAAGCAGACAACGCCGAGGCTCTCAGCGCCGAAAGCGCCGAGGCCAGTGCTGTTGAAGAGAGTGCTGCCGAAGGAGAGGCTGCTCCGGCCAAGTTGTCATGGGATTTAGTGGCCTCACGGATGTCCGCCGATTTTATCGGGCGCTGTTGGGATTTTATGGTGCGCACAGCGCCGACGCGTGAAGTGTGGGCCTTGCTCGGCAAACCAGAACACGCGCCCGTCAAAATGCGCATCACCAAAGGCTTCCAACGCACGGCCAATTCTCTGCGCCTGCCGGTGGTGCGCCATCGTTTACAAGATGAACTGGCGCTAAATGCCGAACTGACGGCGAAGATTTTATTAATCTGGGCCACCACCACTCCCAAGCCCACATCGCTGACAGCCGTTGAGGATTTTGAGGCCGACGATAATTTGTTCGATCAAATTCCTGATTTGTGCCACCGCTTCGGACATGAGGCGACAATGTTGTCGCTGCTGGCCCTGCGCCGGTATCAAGTTATTACTTTGTGGAGCGAAAAAGTCGCCAGCAGCGAGTGGAGTTTGGAAACGCCAGCAACCGAAGACGCTGTAGGAGAAGAAGCGCCCAACGAGCAGCCCAACAACGAAAAGCAACTGGCCGCCGCCAACGAAGAAATTCGCAAATTGCAGCAAAACCTTGAAAAATCCGAGCAGAAATTGCGTCAAGCACAAGCCTCTTTGATATCGGCCAAAGACAACTTTGCCAGAGAAACTCACGAGTTGCAGGCGCGCTTAAAACAAGAAGAAAATCGCTTCGTGCGCGAACACGAAAAACTCGAAGACGACGAGCGCTTATTAGACCGCACGACACGCAAACTCAAAAGTGCCGAAAAGCAAGTCGAAGAACTGGAAGCCGAAAATAAGCGCCAGAAAAAACAAGTGCGCCAACAACAAGAAGTCAACGAGGAATTGCAAAAAGAAATTGCCGCCTTAAAAACCCAAATCGAAGAACTCGAAGACGAATTAGAAAACGGCCTACCCGAACCGGAAGCAGAGGAGCCTCAACCCGCCGTCGAAGCCCGCGCGACTGCCCTCGCTTCGTATTTGCGTGCCCCGGCAGGGCCGTTGCCGGCAGTGATGGTGCCCGCCTCGCGCACCATCAGTTCATCGCCGTTAGATCAGGTTTTTCAATGGAACGCCGATGGCCGCGCCATTCGCGTCACCACGCGCGAAATCAAACGTGGCATTGATGCCAACAATGAAGGCTGGGTTTTCGCGCTGATTCAAGCGCTGGACGCCCTGCGCCATGCCTCGCCTGAAGGTTATCGCCTGCTGCTGGAGCGCGTTAAAGAATTGGATTCATATTATTTTCGTGTTTTGACGCTGCGCACCACACGCGTTTTGGTGGATGCCTCCAACGTCGCTCGTTACGAACGAAATCGCATGGGCAAAGGCCAAGTGCGTTTCCTTATGGTCATGCGCGACGAACTGCGCCGTCGCAACTGCTTCCCGATTCGTTTCATCGCCGATGCGTCCCTGCCCTACAATGTGGATGTGCCGGACGATCTTACGGCTATGGTGCGACGCGGCGAATTGGAAATGACCGCTGCCGGACAGGAAGCCGACGAAGTTCTCGCCCGCGAAGCGCGCCGCACCGGCGCGTTTGTGGTCACTAACGACCGCTCTTTCCACACCAAAACTTCACCACATTTCGAGCCGCCGCGTTTGGCGTTTCACTTCTACGAACAGCATCTCGTAATGGATGATTTTTGAGAAGAAAACCCCATCCCCGGCCTCCTGCCCATCTTCGGCGGGCCCCCGCCGAAGATGGGGTTTTCCGCTACACTTTCGCCGTGCGACACTACTTCATTTTTGCACTGTTGGCGGCCCTTTTAGTCGGCGGCTGCGCTCCGCAATCCAACACCGAAAAAACTCTGCGCGTCGCTGTCGAAAGCGATGCTTCAACGCTTGATCCGGCTTACGCCTATGACACGTCTTCTATTCCGTTCGTGCGCCTCTTGTATCGTGGTCTGGTGGATTACGATGAAAAAGCCGGAATCGCGGATGAAATCGCCCAAGAGCATTTGGTGTCGCATGACGGCAAAACCTACTGGTTCCGATTGCGCAACGACGTGCTGTTTCATCACGACGAAGCAACAGGAAAAATGCCGGGACGCCGCGTGGTCGCCGACGATTTTCGCTTCGCCATTGAACGCATTTTAGACCCCGCGACAGCTTCTGATGGCCTCGCGCTTTCGGGTTATCACGCCATCGAGGGCGCCGATGAATATAGCGAAGCGTGTGGCGAACTCAACAAAAAAATCGAAGCGGCGCCCGAAGCGCAAAAAGTGACTTTGGCCAAGCAAAAAGCAAAGCTGCGCATCAAAGGCATCGAAGTAAAAGGCGACGACGAAATTACCTTTCATCTCAAGAAAGCCGATGCCACGTTTTTCAATTATTTAGCGTTGCCGTTTGCCTACGCCATGGCGCCGGAATCGGTAGAAAAATGGGGCAAAGCCATCAGCGAACACCCTAATGGCACCGGGCCTTTTATGTTAGATCGCTGGGTGCATGACGCGACACTCACCCTGAAAAAGAACCCCAATTATTTCAACCCGGAATTCCCGAAGAGTGATCGCTTGCAAGTCGAAATCGGCAATTCACCGACGTTGCAAATCATGCGTTTCGAGCGCGGCGAAATTGATACTTTGGATATTTCTGCCGCCTTTCCGCCCGATTTTTTGCGCTTGCGCGACAGCAAGAAATGGAAGCCTTATGTTTTGCACGGGCCGATGATGGATATTCGTTATCTGTGCCTGAACAACGAATTAGCGCCGCTTGACAACGTTTTGGTGCGTCGCGCTATGAATTACGCCATTAAGCGCGAACGCATCGCTTCTTTTTTGGCCGGACGCGCTACCATCGCACACGGCGCGTTGCCTCCGGGAATGCCGGGCTACAACGAAAAACTGTTTCGCTACGATTACAATCCCGAAAAAGCCAAAGCGTTGCTCAAACAAGCCAATTACCAAGACAAGCCGATGACGCTGTGGTATTCAACGCGTGAGGGCTGGTATGAAAAAGCCGCGCAAAGTATCAAAGCCGACCTCAAAGAAGTCGGCATGACAATAGATTTAAAAGGCGTGCGCTATCCCGAACTCAAAGCGCAAGCTGGCAAACGCAAGAATTTGCATTTGTCGCTCATGGGCTGGCTGCAAGACTTTCCGGACCCTTCCAATTTTTTGGATGTGCTGTTCAATAAGAACGCCATCACGCCTACCGCCAGCCAGAATCGCGCCTTTTATTCCAATCCACAAGTGAATCAATTACTCAACGACGCATTAACTGAAACAAACCGCGAAAAGCGCCTGAAAATGTATGGAGAAGCCGAAAAAATCATCGTAAACGACGCGCCTTGGGTCTTTTTGCATCATACCGAGCGCTATGTTGTCCATCAGCCGTGGGTGAAAGGTTACACCATTCATCCGATGTGGTCGGAGCGCTATGAATATGTGGGAGTCGAGCGTTGAAAGGCTTGTTGAAACAAATCGGCTGGAGCCTCGTGACGCTATGGCTGGTCAGCCTTATCACATTTTCGCTGCTCTTTTTGGTGCCGCTTTTGCGTCCCAGCAAACCCGGCCTGACGCCCGCCGACATCATGGCGCAAACCATCGCGGGCGCGCACACCGACCCGGAAACCATTGCCAACATCAAACGAGATCGAGGTTTGGACAGACCGCTTTATGTGCAATATGGAATGTTTGTGCGCGACGCGCTCACTAATAATTTGAAATCGTATCGTAACAGCGACTTCGTTTTTTCGGCCATCGCGCGGCGCTTTGGCAACACGCTGATTTTAGCCTTAACCGGCCTGTCGCTGTATTTGATTTTTGCGATTCCGATTGGTCTTTTCACCGCCAGTCGCGCCGGAAGCGCCATTGACAGGTTCACTTTGTTCGCTTGCGTCATCGCTTTTAGCATTCCGACTTTCTGGCTGGCGCGCCTGCTGCAATATTATTTGGGCTATCGCTGGGGCGCGTTTCACGTTGGCGGCAGCGCGAGCCTTGCTAATTTGCCGCTGCCCGCGCTCACTTTGGGCGTTGGCGGCGCGGCTTATTATGCGCGCTTGTTACACGCCAATTTGCGCGGTGTTTTGTCGCAAGATTACATCCGCGCGGCGCGGGCACGCGGGCTGGGCGAAAAGAAAGTGTTATGGAATCACGCCTTAAAAAACGCCTTGATTCCGCTGGTTGCTATTCTGGGCATGGACTTCGCGTCGCTACTCAGCGGTTTAATTTTCACCGAGAAAATTTTCGCATGGCCCGGCATCGGCAGCCTCGCCATTGATTCGGTGCAAAACCAAGACACGCCGATGATTTTAGGCACCGTAATGTTCTCGGCGCTCATGGTTGTTCTCGCCAACATTGCCGTGGACATCGCTTATCGAATCATAGACCCGCGCGTGCGGCTGGATTAGTTTTAAATGGCAACAGCATCCGTTACATTTTCAGAATCCTCTTTGCCGCCGCGCGCGGATGGTTTTGTGCGTCAACTTTTGCGGCATCGTTTGGCGCAGGTCGGGTTAGTAATCATCGGCTTGCTCATTGGCGTGGCGCTTTTCACTTTAGTCGCTGATAAAATTGATCCGCAGTTCAAAATGCACCTTGACCCGAACAAGCCAATATTGGGCGGCATTAGCGAATTGGGGCAGCCCAAAGCGCCGGGCCAAGGCTTTTTCTTGGGCGCCGACACGCTGGGACGCGATGTGTGGACGCGCACGCTTTATGGCACGCGCATTTCGCTGATTGTGGCATTTTGCGCCATGCTGACGGCGGTTTCTATCGGCACCACTATCGGTCTAATCGGCGGCTATTTTGGCGGTTGGGTGGATATTGCGTTAACGCGTGTCACCGAAGCGGTTTTATGCTTGCCCACGGCGCTGCTTGCCATCACTTTGCTGGTGGTTTTACCCGCCGAAGGTTTCGGGCAGCGCTTGTTCAACTTGCTGCTTGCCATTGGCCTTGTGACGTGGACGGGCATCGCGAGGGCGGTGCGCGGGCAGGTTCTCAGCTTAAAAGAACAGGAATTTATCGAAGCGGCGCGCGCTGTGGGTTGCTCGCATACGCGCATTATTTTCGTGCATCTTTTGCCCAATGTTTTGCCGACGGTGATTGTGCTGGCGACGTTGGCAACCGCGCATAATATCTTGCTTGAAGCGGGGCTTTCGTATTTGGGCCTCGGCATGGAGCCGGGCGTGCCGTCGTGGGGCGGCATGATTAACGAAGGACAACCTTATATCATCGCCGCGCCGTGGATTACCTTAGTGCCCGGCTGCGCGATTGTGATTGCCGTCGCCGGATTTAATTTATTGGGGCAGGCTTTGCAGGAAACGATTGAGCCGCGCCCATAATTTAGTAGCCCCTTCGCCTAATGGAAATAAGAAATTAACAATTGCGTAACCCCAATGTGACTCCCCGACAGTAGGATGAATGGCAGTTATCGTAGGAAGTTTTGCTCGCTTACCTCCCGAACTGTCATGTCGAAAACCAGCTCTTCCACGGCTTCTTTGTCGCCTTTGGTCGCTTTCGAGAACGAAACGCCGGATGAATTGGTGGCGCGTTCTGTCAGTGGCGATGAAAAAGCGCTCGAAGCCCTTTATCATCGCTTTCGCCCGCTCTTGCGCGCGCGGATGCAACGATTGTGGGCGGCGCTGCGCGAAGAATTGACTTCTGTTGAATGGGCCGATGTCGAGGCGCAAGTGAATTACATTTTCTTTCACCGCGCGCAACGATTTGAAGTGCATCACGGCGTTTATTTCGCGCATTACATCGAACGTATGGTCTCGCTGGACTGCACGGCGTGGCTGCGCGAGCAAAGAAGGGCGGGCGCGGTGCCGTTTTCTCAATTGGGCGCCGAATCGGGCGATCCCGAAACGTGGCTCGGTGGCGACAACAGCCTCACGCACGAAGTAGACAGCGTGCTTAGTTTGCGCAGCGCGCTGGATGATTTATCGCCTGCCCAACATGAAGCGGTCTGGCAAGTTTGCATCTTGGGACTTACAGAAGAAGAAGCCGCGCGCCGCTTGCAAATATCGCGTTCTGCTTTGCGCAATCGCCTCCAAGCGGGCGTCGCCAATCTTCGCAAGTGCTTCGACAATAGTTCCATCACCGCTGAAACCCGCACCGGACGCCAATCGGCGAAATTGGCTGTGCTGGATCACTGGGAAGAAAGGCTACTCATGGCCAAAGACGAAAAACGTCCCGATCTCATCGGTGTAGGCGCCGGACGTCCTGTTTTATTGCAAGGAATTTTTCAATTCGAGGCCACTGGTCTCGAATTGCCGCAACTTCTTTCACCCAAACTGCGCTATGTCGTGCCCGCCGGTCATGTCGCTGGAATTCGCTTTGTGCGTGTCGGCGTGGTCTGCGACCAAATGGTTTGCCTGTCCACGGTGGTTAATGGCCTGACGCATCGCCTGATTCCCATTGCCGCCAATTCGTCGGCGCATATTCCCTTTGCCATTGTCGAGCCGATTGTAGCCGGTTCAGAAATTGAAATTCATATCGCCAGCAATGGAGCGGGAACGGCAATTATTGATGTCGGCTGCCTGCAAATGCCAGCCTAAAAGCCTATCCGAATAGGGAATGGCGTCTGCCTGGAGTCCGTCCAAAGGGCACCCGCCGTCCCGCCCGCTCCGGCTTTGAAAAAAGCGGGCGAGACGCCGGGTGCCCTTTGGGCGGACTCCATTTTCCTATTTGGATAGGTTCTAAGAATCAGTTTGAAGAGTCTTATTCGAGGCGGAAAAGACTTTTCAAACTGATTCTTAGGTGCGTTTACGCGGACGGTGTGGACTTTTTGGTGGGCGACTTGCGCTCGCTGGATTTCTTGCGGCCCACCGAGGCAGCTTGATCGGAATCGCGGCCATATTGCGCCACGACCTGATCGGAGGCGCCAATACGGATGTTGTGGAACTCCCATTCGGCGGCGGCGGCGGCATCGCGCGCCGCGTCGAAGGCGTTTTTGGCTTGCGTTTCCAATGCGCGCTTGTTGTCCATTACTGTGCGCTTGGCCGCAATTTTCACTTTGGTGAAGTCCGCGTTGCTCGGATTGTAGTCGTCCATTTCTTCGATGGCGTCTACCGTCTTCTCGTCTTCGGCCAGAATTTTAGGATTGAGGCGCTTGGTTTGATCTTTTGCCATGATTTCGTTCCTTTCTATGGAGCCAGAAAGTGGCTCCCGCTGCTGAAATTATCCTAATATGCGGCCTGCGTTGTCAACAATCTGCTGAGATATTTCAAACATCTCAGCAGATTTATTAAATATCTCGGCGGATTATTGGAATATCTCGACGGATTATCGAAATATCTCGCTGTATTATTGAAATATCTCGTTGGATTATCGAAATATCTCGGCGGATTATTGAAATATCTCGTGGGATTATTGGAATATCTTGACGGATGTTCAATAAATCTGTTGAGATATTCGAAACATCCGACGAGATGTTTTGAATATCTCGCCGTAGTTTGGCGGGCACACAGTAGGTCGCGCAACAAGAGACGAACATTTGCCTAACTCTACTTTCCGTTGCGCTTGAAAATCTGCTAAAAATGGGCTGTTTTATCCTTGACCTCTCAGCGTGAGGCGCTCTATAATGCACAATAGACTCGAATCACTATCTTAATGCTAAAGGTTCCAGAATCGGCTTGGATGGCGTCTTCAGCAATTTAGTCTTTTAGCCGTTAGGAGTTGTTTCTCATGAAAGTTTTTCCTCAGTTTCTCCCGTCGTTCCTTCTGACCACGCTTTGCACCAGTTTCGTTCTGTTGAACACCGGTATAGTGCAAGCAGCGACGTTTACCGTCGTCAACACCAATGATAGTGGCGCGGGTAGCTTGCGGCAGGCCATTCTCGACGCGAATGCCAATGCAGGGGCGGATACGATTCGTTTCAACATCGCCGGCTCCGGTGTTCACAGCATCGCGCCTACTTCTGCCCTGCCAAATGTCACCAGTCCGGCGACGATTGATGGCTACAGTCAACCCGGCGCCACGGCCAACACGTTCATCGGAGAGAACAACGCGGTTATGCAAATTGAACTCGATGGCAGCAACGCTGGTGAAACAGCCACAGGACTAACCATCACGGCGGGCAATAGCCTCGTGCAAGGTCTGGTCATCAACCGCTTCAAATTGAATGGCATTTTGCTTTATGGGGGAGGCAGCAACCGCATCAGCGGCAACTTCATTGGCACCGATGTCGGTGGCACAGTAGATCAGGGCAACCGCAAAGTCGGCGTAAAAATCTCCAGTGGTGCGAGCAATCAGATCGGCGGTGGCACCCCAGCGGAACGCAACGTCATCTCTGGCAATAACACTCACGGGATAGAATTGGCGAACCCCGCCACTAATGGCACTTTGATTTTCGGCAATTATATAGGCACCGATAAGATTGGCAGGTTGAGCTTAGGCAATCGGTATTATGGCATCAGCCTAAGCAATGGCACCTCTAACAACATCATTGGCAGCACACCAGCCACTTCAAGTAATTATGTGAGCGGCAACATAATTGGGGGCAACCTTGCCTATGGTATTCGCTTGATAGATGCAACCACCACCGGCAACCAAATAATAGGGAATAGCTTTGGAGTAACCATCAGTAGCTTTTCTGACCTACCCAATGGTTTAGGAGATGCGTTTATTAGCGCGCCTAATAATATCATCGGTGGCCTCTCCAATGGAGCGGGTAATCTTATTGGTGGCACGGCGATGATTTCAGGCGCCACTGCGACTGGCAATCAAGTAGTGGGCAATCCGCTCATTACGGTGACGATTAATAATGCCCGAAATAACATCGTGGGCGGCACTACAGCCGGAGCAGGCAACACAGGCGCTGTGACAATTCAAGGCAGCAGCGCAACTGGCAACCAGGTGCTGGGCAATACCTTAAAGAGCGTGCGTATTAACAATGCTCGCAACAACACCATTGGCGGCGCGGCAAGTGGTGCCGCTAATACTATCAACGGTGGGATGGGCACATCTAAAGGCGCGTTTGGCGTGACAATTACGGGCAGCGGGGCAAGCGGCAACCAGGTGCTGGGCAACTACATCGGCACCAACTCTACCGGCACCGCTGCATCGGGAAGCGATTACGGCGTTTTTATTAACAATGCTCCTAACAACACTGTGGGCGGCACAGTGAGCGGAGCGCGCAACATCATCTCCGGCAATGGCTGGGGCGTGATGATTACGGGCAGCGGCGCAACCGGCAATCAGGTGCTGGGCAATTATATCGGCACGAATGCGGCGGGCAACGCTAAAATTGCCAACTTTTATGGCGTCACCATTGACGGCGCGAACAACAACATTATTGGGGGCACCACGGCAGCGGCGCGCAACATCATTTCCGGCAATGGCAGCATCGGCATTCAACTCCTCCACGCAGCCACCGGCAATCAAGTGTTGGGCAACTACATTGGCCTCAACGCGGCAGGCACATCGCCCTTGAGCAACAGCGATTCAGGCATCTCCCTTTATGAAGCCGATGGCAACACCATTGGCGGGACTACTGCCGGAGCGCGCAACGTGATTTCAGGCAATGGCCGAGGCATCGTCATCAGTCGCCACAGTGGCTCTGGTAATGTGGTGCTGGGCAATTACATCGGCACCGGCCCGGATGGGCTAACCGCTCGTGGCAACCAGAAAGAAGGCATTCGCTTTAGTATTGCTTCCAATAACCGCATTGGTGGCCCGAATGCGGGCGAAGGCAATGTGATCGCCTTCAATGGCGACGCCGGTGTGTCTTCCACCACGTCATCATTCACTCTACCGCCCGGCACCGGCAATCAGATCGTGGGCAATGCGCTGTTCGCCAATGGCGGTTTGGGCATTGACTTGGCGTTCGATGGCGTCAGCGCCAACGATGCGGGCGATGGCGATGTGGGCGCTAATAATCTGCAAAACTTCCCTGTCTTGAACAGCGCAGTAGCCGCAGGCAGCACAACGGGACTTGATGGCACGCTCAACAGCACGCCCAACCAAGACTATGCCCTTGACTTTTACGCCAGTCCCAGTGCCGACCCGTCAGGCTTCGGCGAGGGCCAAACCTATTTAGGGCGCATGATCGTGACGACCAACGGCAGCGGCGATGTGAGTTTCAGCTTCGATGCGCTGGGCGACCTGAGCGGTCAGGTTATCACGGCAACAGCCACCAACACCAGCACGAACGACACCAGCGAATTCAGCCAAGCCGTGGCCGTGACACCATAAAACGCGCAGCCCGCAGAAAGCAATGTCGCCACTCATTCTTGATTCGCGATAGATTCTTCCGGGTGCGCTTTAGGCAGGTTCGAATGACAAACGAAAGGCACAAAATCATTCCCGATTTTGTGCCTTTCGCTTGCAAAATGCAAATCTTACGGCGTGGTGCGCGTGGTAATTTCGATGGTTTTGCCGTTCAAGGCGGCGCCACCGGCTTGGGCAGTCCAGCGCAAAATGTAGGCGGTGTTCGGCCACAAATAGCCAATGCGCAAGGGTTGCCCTTCGCCGGAAGCCAAAAGAGTGGCAGGCACGAAGACAGCGTTTTGCGCGTTGCGCGGGCGGATTTCAAGCGTCATTTGGGCGGCGCCGGGTGGCACATCTTGCGGTTGCACCCAGATTTCACTCGTGCCCACAGCCATCACGCCCGGCGCAGGCAACTGCGTGAGATTTTCACCCGGCTTTACAACAATCTCCGGGCCGCTGACTGGCGCGCTGTCCGGCTCGCCGACGGCGACCCAACGCAAACGATAATCATGCTCCCGCTCCATGCCCCACAGTTCCACAGGCGCGCCTTCTGCGGCAGCTTGCGCATCGGCAAAGTCGCCCACAGGGTCATTGGAAGCCTTCACCTGCAAACGCAAATAACGCGCACCCGGCGGCAATTGCGGCGCAATTAAGCGGGCCATGACGCCGCCGCCTTGCGTCGAGAAACTTTCGATTTGCGGCGCTTCGGGCGTCTGCACCGGCAGCGTTTCGGCTTCGGTAGACAATGTGGACGAGGGGCCATAGATGCGCCCTTGCGGGCCATCGGCCACCCAACGCACACGATAATTGGCATTAGGTGCAAGTCCGCGCAGCGCCACGGCAAAGCCTTCGGAAGTTTCCACCAATTCTTCGAGTTGCGCGCTTTGAAAAGCGGTGTCCTCTTCTTCCCAACCGCGAATTTCCAGCGCGCCCAACTTGTAGCCTTCGGGCAACGCCGGCACGGCAGCTAAGGCGCCTTTGGCTGTCGCACGCGTCAAAAGCGGCACTGGCACACCGTTATTAGTTTGGTTTTCCGGCGGAAATACCGAATCGGGAATTTCTAACGCTGGATTGCCCGCTGGCGGATTACCCACTGGCGGAATGTCTGGATAAACCGGCGGGTTTGTGCCATTTGCAGGAAAACCCGGTGCGGGAACCGTATTTGGCGTGCCCGGTTGTGGCAGCATAACGCGCGTTGCTGTGCCCGGCGTGCGACCTGCCGCGCCAATCGCCACATACCGAAATTCATAAACCGTGCCCGGTTGGACTTCGCCAATGCGACCCGGTGCGCCACCAGCGAGGCCAACGATTAAGTCCTGCCACTCTCCCCCAGTGTTCGTGCCCGTATCCGTTGCAACGCGGCCTTGCAAAGTCAGCGACAGCGCGCGTTCCGGCAAGGGAGGAGCGGTCAGCAAAATGCCTTGGGCGTTCGCTTCGGCGACAATCGGCTCGGCGGGCGCCTCCGGCGCGTAAGCGGCGGGCTGCACAGGCAACGGCGTGCCGGGCGGCACCGTCGGATAATTCGGCGTGTAAACCGGCGGCTGATAAGCGTTCGGATCGTTCGGAAACACCGGCGGATAATTGTTCGGATAGGGATACGAATTTGGATACGGATAATTGTTCGGATACGGGTAAGTATTCGGATAGGGATAACCCGGATTCGGATAAGTCGGGGGGTAGTTCGGTGGATAATTGCCGCCCCAACCGTCGGTTGTCACAGTTGCCACGCGTCCGATGATGGAACCACCGCGCCCAAACGCCACAGCGCGAAACGCATAAGCCGTGCCGGGACGCAAACCGGTCACCGGAACATAGGCGCCGCCATCCAAACCGCGCGCGATGTCACGATAGGCCCAGTCGTCCTGCCATTCGGTTTTTTGTTGCAACGTCAGAGAAGTAGCTCCTTGGGGCAGCCACGGAACGCGCACATTGACACTGGTTTGCGTCACGCCCGAAAACGAAGGACGCGATGGCGATTCGGGAGCGCCTTGCTGGGTTGTCACGTTAGCAGAGGCGCCTTCGGTTTGCCCGCCGGGGCCTACCGCTAAATAGCGAAATGTGTATTCTGTGCCGTCATCCAAGCCGGTCACATTGGTGCTTTCACGGCCCGCCACGCCATTGGCGACGGTGCGAAAATAACGGTCATTGAAATCGCTCCGCTTGCGCTGCAAAATCAGCGACGTAGTCCGCGCCGGGAGCGCCGGGGCCGCCACACCAACACTATAACGTGTCACATTGAAAAAGCGAGGCCGTCCCGGCGCTTGTGGCGCGGTTTCGGGATGTGGATTAGGATTCGGATTTGGGTTCGGGTTTGGGTTGGGATTTGGGTTCGGGCGCGGATCAGGCCCAAGTGGGCGCGTGCGCACCGTCAATTGAGTGCTGGGCGTCGCGCCATTTGGCCCGACAGCTATCCAACGAAACGCATAGTTGGTGTTCGCCTGTAATTTATCAATCGTGGTCGTTTCGCCGCCTTTCAAATTGGTGGCGACATTGATATAAAAGCCGAAACCTGCTGCCCGTGCCCGTTGTAAGATCAGCGAAGTCGCACCGGCGGGCAAGGGCGGCGCCGTGATGCTGATGCTGTCATCCGAAACGTGGCTCGCCGCCGGTGCAGCGGGCACTTCAGGCGGGCGATTAGTCGTCGGTGGCGTCGTGGGGCGCGCTGGCGTCGGGTCAATTTCAGGACGCGGCAGTGGATTGGGCTTTGGCGTAGGCTTTTCTTCCGGCTTTGGATTGCGGCTTGGCCCTGTCCACGGTTTTGGCTTTTCTTCCGGTTTTGGTTCTGGCCTCGGTTCCGGCTTTGGCTCCGGTTTGGGTTCGGGCTTCTCCTCCGGTTTGGGTTCGGGCTTCTCCTCTGGCTTCGGTTCCGGTTTCGGGTCACGCTTTGGGCCAGTCCAAGGATCGCGCTTGGGCTTTTCTTCTGGCTTCGGTGCGGGTTGAGGTTCGGGCGGCGGCGCAGGTTTTGGTTCTGGCTTAGGCTCCGGTTTGGGTTCGCGTTTTGGGCCTGTCCACGGCTCACGTTTTGGTTTTCCTTCCGGTTTTTCTTCGGGTTTGGGTTCCGGTCTCGGCTCGCGTTTCGGCCCTGTCCACGGCTCGCGCTTGGGAGTTTCCTTGGGTTCGTCCTTCGGCTCTTCTTTGGGTTTCTCTTTCGGCTCGTCTTTTTTGGTGTCTTTTTCTGGTTCGGGCTGGGGACGAGGCGAGCGCGGCAAGGGAAATCCGCGTTGTGCCGAGGCCGGAGATGATGACAGCAAAACTGGCGCGGCAAGAAGTGACCATGCTGCCAATAAAAACAAAGCGCGACGTAAAGGAAAACTCAAAAAACGTGACGGCTGATTGAATTGTTGGTTGACATCAGGCGGTGCAATCATTATTTTCTCCGGGAAACTTCAATTTGGCGCTGCGATGACGATATGTTTCTGGCTAAGTTCTATGCCACCCGCACCGCATTTGCTTGCCCCCACAGGGGTCGCCGTTCTAAACTCGCGGGCGCAACACAAAAATGTAACGCACGAAAAATTGTTATGCCCCTTCTTGATCCTCATTTGGCAGAATTGTTGGTTTGCCCACTGTGCCACGGCGCCCTCGACAGCGAAGAAACCAAGGCGCAGTTGCGATGCCGAGACTGTGACCGCGTTTATCCGGTGCGCGATTTTCCGATTATGATGCCCGCAGCGGATGCACTGTCGAACAACGCAGCCACTTCGTCAGAAGTCAACTGATTAATACGGCCTCAATTTGGTTATAACATAAGGGCGCTTGCGCAGTGCAAGACGCCTCGATTTCCATCAACTTATGCCCCTCATCAGCGCCGGGTCGCCCTCGAAGCCGGCTGAATCCGTTGATTTATCGGTAGTCATTCTCAATTGGAACGCACGCGATTATTTGTTCGCGGCGCTGACTTCTATTGTCAGCCAATCGTGGCAGCATAACATCGAAGCAATCGTTGTAGATAACCATTCACTGCTCGATAATTCCGCCGCTATGGTGCGCGCTGATTTTCCGCAGGTGACGCTCATCGAAACAGGGCGCAATCTTGGATTTTCGGCGGGTAATAACGTCGGCTTGCGCGCCGCGTGTGGGCGTTACATTTTGTTTCTCAATCCCGACACGGTGACCCACGAAAAGGCCTTCGATATTTTGATTGATTGGATGGACGCGCATCCCGAAGCTGGCGCCTGTGGGCCGAGGCTGTTCAATACGGATGGTTCGCTTCAAGCCTCTTGTCGCGCCTTTCCCTCGTTCGGCGCGGGATTGTTTCGCAACACGCTGCTGGGGCGCTTATTTCCCAATAATCCGTGGTCGCGCGGCTATTTGATGCAGGATTTTCAGCACAATCAAGAACAACCCGTAGATTGGCTGTCCGGCTCGGCATTGATGGTGCGCCGCGACGCACTTGAGCAAATCGGCGGCGGCTGGGACGAAAGCTATTTCATGTATTGCGAAGTCGTGGACTTGTGTTATCGTTTAAAGACCAAAGGCTGGCCGCGTTTTTATGTGCCACAGGCAACACTGACGCACCACATCGGCAAATCCAGCGACTGGGCGATGGGCGCCATGATTCGCCGCCATCACGCTTCGATGCTGCGTTTTTATTTCAAGCACTACGCGCGCGGTTGGGGCTGGCTCGGCGCGCCGTTGGCGATTCTTGGCGTCGGCGCGCGCGCGACGGGCGCCGTTTTGAAATTGTATTATCGCTATTTCCAAAGCGGGCGCTTTAATCAAATGGTCAAAAACAAATTGGGGCGTCCTTAAAATGCAAATTACTTTTCACGGCATCGCGACAGGCGGCGAAGGCGCCGGACGCGATAGCAACGGGCGCACCGTTTTCGCGCCTTTTGCCGCGCCGGGCGACATCGCTCAAGTTGAAATTGAAGAACAACGCAAAAGTTTCGCGCGTGGCAAAATCATTCATCTCGAAACTGCTTCGCCGCAACGGGTCGCGCCACCCTGCCCTTATTACTTGCCGCAAGGCGACGCACCTTCATGCGGCGGTTGCCAGATTCAGCATTTGAACTACCCGGCGCAATTACAAGCCAAAACGCAACTCGTGCGTGATGCGCTGACCCGCATCGGCGGCTTCGAGGCGCCACTGGTAGAAGATTGCCTTGCGTCACCGCAAGAGTTTGGTTATCGCAATAAAGCGCAGTTTTTCGTCGGCGACGATGGTGCCATTGGCTTTCATGCGCGACGCACGCATCATGTGGTGGACATCGAAAAATGTCCGCTTGTGCAAGCGCCGATTAACGAAGTTTTGAGCGAAATGCGCCACGCTTTGCAGGAAAATACGACGTTTGGCAACGCCGTAAAAAGTTTTCGTGTGCGGGCAGATTCGTCGGGACAAATCGCGCTCGAAATCGCGTGGCAGGAAGGCTTTTCAGGCGACAAAAAAGCGTTTTTCACGGAAATGCGCGCCAAATTGTCCGCTTTAATTGACCCGTATCAGCATAAATTAGCAGAACAAATCGGCGACCTCAAATTTCAACCGGGCGCCTTTGATTTCTTTCAAGTTAATTCGTCGCTCACGCCGCAATTGGTGCAAACCGCCATGCAAATGGCGGATGCAAAAAAAGGCCAGCGCGTCCTTGATTTGTTCTGCGGCACCGGTTTGTTCGGCGTCTTTATGGCCCACGCCAAAGCGCGCGTGGACGGCGTAGACCTGAAAGAACATCTCAGTGCCAATGCGCGCCTTAACGGTTTGAATGCGCGCGGCATTCGCGCCAACGCCGCGCGTTTTTTGCAGCGCGCCGTGAAAAACAATGAAAAATATGATGTGATTCTGCTTGACCCGCCACGCGAGGGCGCCGCCGAATGCCTCGAATCACTTGTCGAATTGGCGCCCGCGCGCCTTGTCTACGTTTCCTGCGACCCGGCCACTTTATCACGCGACGCAAAATTTTTAGCCGCGCACAATTTCCCCCTACAACGCGCTGTGCCGCTGGATATGTTCCCGCAAACTGCGCACGTCGAAACCGTCGCGCTTTTTGAAAAGTATTGAGAAGTTTCAGCATTCAGGCACCAAAAGCGCGTTTCTCGCCTGAGAAACGCGCTTTTTGGTGCCTCCGAAGTCGAAATCAATTACCAAAAGAGACGCTTTGCCTATAGGAGGTGGCTTTCGAGCCGCGTAAGCTGGCTTTCGAGCCGCGTAAGCTGGCTTTCGAGCCGCGTAAGCTGGCTTTCGAGCCGCGTAAGCAGGCTTTCGAGCCGCGAAAGAAGGCTTTCGAGCCGACTA
>JANMKN010000081.1:0-2833 GCA_031372065.1 Abditibacteriaceae bacterium
ACAATAGAACGCAAATTTCGCAAGTCAACGCGAATTCTCGCAAATAATTTTTCGAAATTAAATTTGCGAAGATTCGCGGCAATTCCCGAAATTTGCGTTCTATGAATCACCGTTAAAACAGGAGAACTATGAAAAACCAACTTCCGCTTCCGCCGCATTTTGATGCGAATCAAGTCGGCGAAGTGCGCCGTGTGCCTTATGGCGACATCGCGCAAGCGGCCCGCCAATGGGCCAAGACGCACGCTCTCAAACCCGCAGTGAAAGACAAAGTTCGCGTCGGACTTTTGCCGATTGATTGCCAACTGACATTTTGCGGGCGCGATTTTGAATTGTTCGTGGGCGGGCGCAGCGGACAGGGCGCCATTGACGACACGCGGCGCTTATGCGAGTTCGTTTATCGCAATTTGCCCTTCATCACGGCCATTCACCCGACTCTCGACACTCATTTGGCGATGCAGATTTTCTTCGATGTTTTCTTTGTGGATGAACGGGGCCATCATCCGGCGCCGATGACGATGATTTCGCGCGGCGACTTGGAAAACGGCACATGGAAAGTCAATCCGGCCATCGCACCAAGCCTTGATGTGGATTATATGCTGCTGCAAAATCATGCGCTGCATTATGTCGCCGAACTGGAAAAACGCGGCAAATATCTCTTGACGATTTGGCCGTATCACGCCATGCTCGGCAGCATCGGCCATGCCCTTGTGCCGTCATTGGAAGAAGCCTGCTTCTTTCATACGCAAGCGCGCCATAGCCAAGTTGGTTTGGAAATCAAAGGCGGCAATCCGTTGACGGAAAACTACTCGGTGCTGCGGCCCGAAGTGATGAACACCTTCAATAGCAAGCCGATTGCGCAAAAAAACACGCGCTTTATCGAGAAGCTCTTGAAATACGATTATGTTGTCATCGCCGGGCAAGCGAAAAGTCATTGTGTGGCATGGACAATTGACGATTTGCTTGGCGAAATCAACGCGCACGATCCGGCTTTGGCGCGCAAGGTTTACCTGCTGGAAGATTGCACTTCGTCGGTTGTGGTGCCGGGCATTGTAGATTTCACCGATGAAGGCGACGCTGCCTTTAAGCGCTTCAAAGACGCCGGAATGCACATCGTCCAATCAACGCAACCGATGGATGAATGGCCGGATTTTGTTTTGTGATTAAGGAGACTGAAATGAATCAGACAATGGACTTAAACCAACTTTTCAATGGCGCGGTAGAAACCGGCAACCTGTCGGCGGACGCGCTGCAAACACTGAACGTCAATGACATCGGCGCGCAGATTCAAGCGGGTCTTGGCGTCAGCGTGGACGATGTAACAACCAGCGAAGTGACGCTCGTCACGCAACTAATTGACGATTCAGGCTCGATTCGCTTTGCGGGCAATGCGGGCACGGTGCGCAACGGGCACAACGTCGTGATCGAATCGCTGAAAGATTGCAAACAGGCCAACAGCATCTTAGCGCACTGCCGCTATCTCAATGGCGCGGTGCTTTATCCGTATGCGCTCATCAAACAAACGCCGCTGATGACGAATGCGAATTATGACCCGAATGGCGGCACGCCGCTTTACGATGAAACAGCCGTAACGTTAGCGACGGTGCTGGCAAAGGTGCAGGAATTCGATGACAACAACGTGCCGGTGCGCGCAATTACGCTGATTATCACCGATGGCGCTGATGCCGGTTCATGGCGGCATCAAGCCAAAAGCATCAAGCCGTTGGTGCAAGACTTGTTAAAAACCGAAATGCACATCGTCGCCGGCATGGGCATTAGCGATGGTCAAACGGATTTTCGCAAAGTGTTCAGCGACATGGGCATTCCTGACGAGTGGATTCTCATGCCCGGCAACAGCGAAAAAGAAATTCGCGCCGCGTTTCACTTGTTTTCGCAATCAGCGGTGCGCGCCAGTCAGGGCGGCGCCAATTTTAGTCAATCGGCGTTAGGCGGCTTTGGCAGCCCGTAATACAAGCAGAAGTGATGCGGAAGTTTGGCATCAGGCCGGTTAAAACCGGCCTCTGAGGGGGCAAAGCCTCTGCCCAGAGGGCACCCGTCGCAGGCTCAAAACTTGATTTTGAGGCCACAAAGGTGGCCTTCGCTCTTGCAGAGGCCGGTTTTAACCGGCCTGACCCCAAAATCTCGTCCTACATTTTAATGGCAAAGGTATTTTGCGTGGTTCTTCAAGCGTTGCCGTTGTTCTTCTTTTTGCGTGTTAAGCCGCTTTTGCGCTGGCTTTTGCGGACGTAGCCCATCGCGCCGTAAAGACTGGAATCGTCGCCGTAATTCGGATCGGCGACCACGCTTTTGACGACTGCATCTACAGCAGCCATAGTATCAATGTCCACCGTATCGCGATTCGTGGCGGCAATCTTCACATCGTCTTCGAGGTCTTTGACTGTCACGCGCGTATCCTTCGACGGCTTGATGCGCGTTCGGAATTGCGTCAATGTCATACCGCCAAATGTGGCGTCAGCCGCTTGATTGGCCCACGCTTCCTCGACCTTCGCGTATTTGTCTTCGTTCGCTTTGGGTGATTCTTTTTTTCCCATGACGATCTCCTTCGTGACACGGAAAAAATTTACGACGTTTTGTGTCACTTTTATTTAGAAAATTCTCAAGGTAAAAAGTTCGCTTTTAAGAAAACAACTTTTTAAATGCCAAACTATGACTTCCAGACTCCAATCTATAAGCCATAGATTACAAACTATGACTTATAGATTGCAAACTATGACTTCCAGATTACAATCTATAATCACCAGATTACAATCCAGAGGTCATAGATTGCAATCTATAGTGCCAAATAAGCAAAACTGAATCAACGCGGCGCTTGCCA
>JANMKN010000084.1:0-4765 GCA_031372065.1 Abditibacteriaceae bacterium
GTTCAGACGTGGGCTCTTCCGCTCGCGCGCACGGTGAAGCCACCGCCGAGTATGACGAGCTGCGTGGCGCCGGCCGTCATTGCGTCTCGGACGGCGTTGTCGATGACCGTGGTGCGGAGGGCCATCAAGTCGGCCATCACGCGCGCCATGGTGAGGCCCACACCCTGCTTCCCCTCGCGGAAGGCGCGAAAATAGGACATAAATTGCCCGTTGGGGTCGGTCATGGTGCCCAGCACGCCGCCGGTATCGCCTTCGGCAAAGCCTTTGAGCGTTGATTTCAAATCGCCGCCGTTAAAACTGCCCGAAACTTTGTTTTCGGGTTCGTCCTGCAATGTCAGCACAATGGCGCCTTTCGCGCCTTGAATGCTGTAAACGCCCGCCACATCCGGCTTTTTCGCCGCTGACGCGGCCCATTGGGTCGCTAAGGTCGTTGAAAACAGCAAAACCGCCACAAGAAAACCTTTTAATTCCCGTTCCATACGAATCTCCTTTCGCCAAAAGGCATTATAGCGCACGACCCAAAGTGTGGCCTGCGGTTGTCTATAGAAACCGCGACTTTGTTTGCGTTCTTCCATCTGCACGATTGGTATTTGCCTTTATAAGGCAAAGTCACAAAGGTTCGATAACGAAATCGAACCTGCATTACATGATGTAGTCTGGCAGCGGCCAGAATACGGCGCTGTTAAGTCGTAAAATTTCAACGAAAATGCAAGTTTTTCCCGTTACAGTTTGGAGAAAGGCCGAAATGGGTATAATGATAGAGAATCTTAACGTCCTGAGGAGCCGATTCATGCAATTTTTTTCTTTTTTTGCCCCTCGCGACGGCACGTTATCACACCCCGGAAAGTTACCGGGGCGCTATCGGAAAGCATTCACCTTGATTGAATTGCTTGTCGTCATAGCGATAATAGCGCTTCTCGCCGCGATTCTGTTTCCGGTGTTTGCGCGTGCCCGCGAACAGGCCCGACGCTCGTCTTGTGCCAACAATCTCAAGCAAATTGGCGTAGCTGTGCTGCAATACACGCAGGATTTTGATGAGATGTATTTCCCAACCCAAGTGAGCGCTGGGTCAGGTCAGACTCTGGTTTCTCGACTGGAGACTTACATGAAAAACCAGCAGGTATATGTGTGTCCTTCGGGTTCACGTAGCACCACACCACCCAACTCAATTGCTACCCAGAAAGATTATTTGTGGGTAGCCGCTGCGGGTTGGACCAGACCGACGCAAGGTCATTATGGCTTCAATTTGAATCTGAACGATTTAAATGGCTCTGGTCAGCCCTCCGCTTTGTCGCTGTCCAATGTGCCAACGCCGGCTGCAACAGTGATGTTGTTTGATTCCAGTTGGTATGAAGCGGCTGGCCCCACGGACGATCAGGTTCGAGGCGGTATGCGCCATCTGAATGGAGCAAATTTTTGCTACGGCGATGGGCACGTCAAATTTGCCAAGGATTCGCAAGTCGCCGCCGGTTTGGTGAATTTCTATCCTTGATCGGATGTTTCAATGAGGTCGCCAGTAGCCACTAAAATGCCGCTCTGAAATTAATTTCAGAGCGGCATTTTAGTTCTTGCCTTTGATTATATTCTTCGCATGAATTCGTGCGATGCCTAATTCCGTCGTTCACTCCAAAAACTACTGGGGCTTTTCGCGGGGGATGAAAAACTTCCTTTGCCGCCATTCCACACAAAACGCACAATGGCGTTGTTCCAGACTTCGGCTAATTCGGGAGCGCTGTAATCCGCCTCGGTCAAGGGCGCGCCGCGCCGCTTGTTTTGATAGTCCTTGAGGACACTGGCTGCGCCCGGATCGTTGATGACGAAAATTTCCATAGCTGGAAATTTAAAGGTGCGGTCAATGTTTTGCTTGGCGAGCATTGCCCAACTACGCGCTTCGGTTTCGCTTACCTTACCCGTGACAGGCGCAAGAGCCACTGTGCCCCATTTTTGCCGGGGATTCGGAGAGACGACAACCCGATAGGGAATTGCTGGAGGCTCTTGTCCTTTATTTTGTTCGGCAGTAACTGGCGGCAGCGGAACGGGGGCGGAAAGACCAGGGAGAGTCACTGGTATTGCTACCGGTGGTAGAGGCTTTTCGCCTTTGTCTGTTGGTAACTGAGGCAAATCGTTAGGATCGCCGCCTTCGCCACCAATCATGGTTTTTACGCCAAAACCGACCGCAGCGAGCAGGCACACGCCAACGATGCCAAGCAATTTAGGATCAATGCTCTTTTTCTCGCCGCTGTCCGTCATGGGCGCCGCGCCGCCGATAGGCCCGGCTCCTGCCCCTGCTAAAGCGGCGGCGCCTACACCGCCGCCGGTGAGCGAGGTGTAGCAAGCCCAGCACATAACAGCTTCCGCCGGATTTTTCTCACCGCATTTTGGGCATTGTTTTTGAGCTGACATAATGAATTTAAACCCGCCTGTTTGTCTTAATTGCAACCCGTTTCCAAGAATCAGGAAACCGGGAGTAACGGGACTGCACTTTTATTAACTGTGAGTTACTCCTCGCAAATCGCTCAACGGTTCGTTGAGTTGTCAAGCGTTGGAATTACGAGAAACAACGCTTTCATTATAACCCGTAAAGCACTCTTTTAAACTATCTAACACATTTACAGGCTTTTGTCTGACTAAGAACAGCAATTTTTATGGTTGCCTCCTTGAAATGACAGCGCTTTTGCGCAATTTTTCACCAGATTAAGACCCGTTCCGTTCCCCCTTGTGTCGCATCTGCGCTAAAATGGCTGTGGTTCCTCCAAAACCATTTTAAGTGGCAGACATCATGGACAATAAACAACACATTCTTCAAGAAATCCGTGACTGCGGAGTCGTCGCCGTGGTGCGCGTGGATTCGCAAGACGAGGCTTTAGGCGCGACGCGCGCTTTGCTCAAAGGTGGCGTGCGCTGCATTGAGATCACGTTTACCGTGCCGGATGCCGCCCGCGTTATTGCGCGCGTGGCTGACGAAAACGCTAAAGGCAATTTCGATTGTCCGGTTGGGCCTTTAGTTTTAGGCGCGGGCACAGTCACAACTGTGGAGCAGGCGCAATCGGCTTTTGAAGCGGGCGCCCGCTATTTCGTGAGTCCATGCATTGTGCCAGAAGTCATCGCAGCCGCGCAAAGTTTGGGAGCCGCAATGTTGCCCGGCGCACTCACTCCCTCAGAAGTTTTTAATGCTTATCAAATGGGCGGCGACATCATCAAAGTGTTTCCGGCCACGCGTTTGGGGCCGAGCTACATCAAAGATTTAAAAGCGCCCTTGCCGCACATTCCTTTGCTGCCCACCGGCGGCGTGGAAGCCGGAAATGCGGCGGAATGGATAAAAGCGGGTGCTGTGGCGCTTGGTGTAGGTGGCAAATTAGTAGATCGCGCCGCCATTAAAGCGGGAAACTGGGATGAAATCACGCGTCGGGCCGAAGAACTGATGGCCGCTGTGCGCGCGGCGCGAAAAGAATAAAATAACCACAGATAAGTCTGTGGTTATGAAAGGAAAAATGTCACAAGTCATCACTTTTGGCGAAGTTATGTTGCGTTTGGCGACGCCGGGCTTTACTCGCTACTCGCAAGCGACGCATTTGGAACTCACTTATGGCGGCGGAGAAGCCAATGTAGCGGTTTCGCTGGCAAATTTTGGCATGGACGCGGCGTTTGTCACGCGTCTTCCGAAAAATGACATCGCCGAACGTTGTATTGCCGAATTGCGCGGCTTGGGCGTGGACACCAATCATATCGTGCGCGGCGGCGAGCGCATGGGCATTTACTTTCTCGAAAGTGGCGCCAGCCAACGCGCTTCCCAAGTGACTTATGACCGCGCGCATTCGGCCATTTCGCAAATCGAACCGGGCATGGTAGATTGGAACGCCGTTTTTGCTGGGGCGAAGTGGTTTCATTGGACAGGCATCACGCCCGCGCTTTCCGACAGCGCGGCTGCGTGCGTGCGCGAGGCTTGCGAAGCCGCCAAAGCCGCCGGATTGACCATCAGCGCCGATTTGAATTATCGAAAAAAGCTGTGGAGCCGTGAAAAAGCCGGGCAGGTGATGACCGAATTGATGCCGTTTGTAGACGTGTGCATCGCCAACGAAGAAGATGCCGAATCGGTTTTTGGTATCCAAGGCGCGCATGTTGAAAGCGGCGTGATCGAACACGCTGTTTATGTGGACGTAGCACGGCAACTCAGCGAGCGCTTTGGTTTTCGGCAAGTGGCGATCACGCTGCGCGAAAGCCTGAGCGCCAGTCGCAACGGTTGGAGCGCGATGCTTTATCAAAGCGGCGAAGCCTTTTTCTCCAAGCGATACGACATCTCCATTGTTGATCGCGTGGGTGGCGGCGATTCGTTTGGTGCGGGCTTGATTTATGGCGCGCTAAAAAATATGGGGCCGCAAGAATCGCTCGAATGGGCGGTAGCGGCTTCGTGTTTGAAGCACACCATCCCCGGCGACTACAATCGCGTTACTGTCGCCGAGGTGAATACTTTGGCCGGTGGCGACGCTTCGGGGCGTGTGCAACGATAGGAATTAAACAGAAACGCCGCAGGCCATTATTTCTTTATTAATGCCAAGAATTCGCGCGGCGTGAGGCCGCATTCTTGTTTGAAAACGCGCGCGAAATGCGAAGGGTCGTCGAAGCCACATTGTTCGGCGATTTTGAGAATCGGCAAATGCTCGTAGCGAAGCAGTTCTTTGGCGCGGCGCATGCGCGCCGAGGTTTGGATTTGATTGGGCGAAGTATTTAAAACCGCGCGAAACATTCGCCGCAAATGATCGGCGCT
>JANMKN010000120.1:0-22062 GCA_031372065.1 Abditibacteriaceae bacterium
AAATAGCAGAAAAATAGAAAGAAAAGTGGATGCAAGCAGCGAAATCGTTGAGAGAAGAACCGTCCTTCTCCCTCTGCATCCTCCACATTTTTCCTAACGAACACAACGAATTTCTCGCTGCGTGAAGACAGACTCTTACACTCGTCCTGCAATAACATCGAGCAGCAATTGCGGATTGTTGCTGCCGATGCCATCTACGCCCAAATCAATGGCCCATTTCATGCGTTCGATTTCGTCAATGTTCCACACGCGCGCATATAAACCGGCGGCGTGAACGCGGTCAACCCATTCGCGCGTGGCTAATTTGTGATTCAAATGCACGCCGCCCGCGCCGATGCGCAGGGCGATTTCTAACGGGTCGGGTTCCAATTTCGCCGTTAAAAAAGCCGAGGTCACTTGCGGTAGTAATTGAATCGCTTCGGCCAATTGCGCTTCGTCGAAACTGCTCAAAACCACTTTGCCGGTGATATTATTTTGCAAAATCATTTCGACTGTCGGTGCGGCTGTTTGGAGGCCTTTGAGTTCAATTTGCAGCATGGTTTTGCCACTGCTTTGCCAGTGTTCTTGAAATAAATCAATCACTTCTTGTAAAAGCGGCACGCGTTCGCCTTGTCCAGCATCGAGTTGCTGAATTTGCGCCGCGTCCATTTCGGCAATGGCGCCTCTGCCATTAGTGGTGCGGTCAACAAGGGCATCGTGCATGACGATGAGTTTTTGATCGCGCGATAAATGAACATCCAATTCAATGCGCGCCGCGCCCAAAGTTAGCGCATAACGAAAACCGCGCAAAGTATTTTCCGGTTCAATGGCCGCCGCGCCGCGATGGGCTGTTACTTCGACGGTTTCAACAAGTCGTGGCATCAATCGTCGTCCTCTTTGTCTTTCACCAAGGAAACATAACGCGCCGGATAAGGCGCTTTGGAGCCTTTGCGATTTGTCCACAAAATGCGATTCAATAAATCGTCCGGGCAAGCATCAATTTTGTCCAAAGGCAACTTCGCCGAGATTTCGGCATAGCGTTTTTGCACCGGGTCGGCTAATGCGCGCGGCGCGGGATTTAATTGGTCAAGTGGAACGTTATTCGGCACGGCATCGAAAGGCGTGAAATCGGGCGCGTCGGAAAAGCAATCATAGAGCGGCGTGGCGATGGCGTCCATCATGTTCATCGGCGGCAAGCCGAGAATCAGTTCCATCGTATGCAACAGCGCCGGTTGATTATATTGTGTGCTGACAACAGCTTTGCGCTTGGTATAAGGGCTAACGACATAAGCCGTAGTGCGATAGCCGCTGACGTGATCCCAACCGTTTTGCGGGTCGTCTTCGATGGCGAAAATGCACGTCTCTTTCCAGAATTTACTGTGGCTAACCGCTTCCACGATGCGCCCCATAGCCAAATCGTTATCAGCAACGTGCGCGGCGGGTGTTGGCATTCCCGGACTGGTGCCCGATGTGTGATCGTTGGGCAAACAAATGATAGTGAAATTCGGCATTTCGCCGCTTTTTTCAAAGGCTTTCAATTCTTCGATGAACTTGGCGGCGCGCACCACATCCGGCACGCGCATATTCCAGCCGACGGTATCGGTTTTGATGTGCGCTCGCAGCGATTCGATGGCCGGACGGCACGAAATTTTGGTTTCTTTGCCGCCTTTTAGGAAATCGTCGTAATATTCTTTAAAAGTCGGCTTGCCTTTGCGATTGCCGTCCATCCAACCGGCTTCTTCGATGGTAAATTCGCCGTAATCGCGCACCGTTTTGCCGTGTTTAAGAACGTTATCCCAAATAAAACCTGTCGGCGAATACGCCATTGCATCCACATCGCTGTCGCTCATGCCATCAGGATAAGAGCGCGGAAAACCCGCGAACGAACGCTCCATATAATCGGTGGCAAAACCTGTATCAGCCCATTGATGTCCATCGGCGCTGAGAATGCCGGAGCAATATGTATTGTCCAACAAGGTAAATTCGCGCGCTATTTTATGCTGATTGGGCGTGATGTTTTCGCCGAAAATGCACAGCGACGCATCGCCGTTGCCTTCTTTGATGTCGCCCAAAACCTGATCGTAAGTGCGGTTTTCCTTGATGATGTAAACGACGTGTTTGAAAACCGAAGGCTCGCCAACACGCTGCGGAATGGGGCGAGGCGGCTGATTGGGGCGCGCCTCCAACTTCGCCACATTGGTCATGGCGCGACGTGTGTTCCAATCTACCACGCCGCTATAATGCGCCAGTTGCTCGGCATTAGGCAAAGGAATCAGCGACAGTGTGCCGAAATACTGATGCGTGTTATATTTAATCGGCGCGCCAGAGGCCACCGGATGTCCCGAACCAACGCCTTTGATGTTGGCGACGTGCAGCATTTTTCGATTTTCATCGTAAGCTAACGCGCCGGGAAACCAACCTGTCGGAATCTTACCCATAACGCGGCAGCGTCCGGCGCGAAAGGCAATTTGTGTCACGCAGTTGCGCGTGCCGAGCGCCACAAAAAGTCGTTGTCCATCGGTCGAGAAAGCTAAAGCATTCGGGCTGGAGCCGAATAAATCATCTTCGCGCAGCGAAACCGTTTCGACAATTTTATCAGTTCGTGTATCAAGAACACTAAGCGTATCTTCGCCCGCGTTGGCGACTACTAAATGTTTTTTGTCGGGCGAAAGCGCAAGGGCGCTGGCGTGCTTGCCGGTGAGAATTTCCTGTGCTGTGCCACTTTTTAAATCAATAATTGAAAGCGAACCTTCCGAAGCGATATGGCGAATCGGATCAACGCGCACAACGGTGCCGCGCCCCGCCGGGCCGGTTGTGCTTTTGTCGTCCGCAACGCGTCCGCCCCAGTTGGAAACGTAGGCTTTGCCATTGAGCAAAAGCACATCGTAAGGCAACGCGCCGGTTTCCATGCGCCGCAAAACTTTGCCGCTTTGCGCGTCCATTTCCAGTAAGCCATTCGATAAATTGGCGCAAACGTAAAGCGTTTTTCCGTCGCCCGAAAGCGCCAAACCAGCGGGAATCTCGGCTTTGCGCTGCGCCAGTTTGGTTTCGGGCAGCGCCAGCGAAAGTTGCGGTGTAATTTTGCCGTTTTCGACGCCGAAAATTTTGATGCTGCCGTTTACATTGGATAGATAAATTTTCGTCCCATCGGGCGAAAATAGAAGGCCGGTAAAGGAAAGCTGGCCGTTTTTATCGGGTTCGAGAATGTGATCGGAAACCGGCACGTCCGGCTTGTTTTTCTCGGATGGCAGCGTCACGCGCTGCAAAATCGCGCCGTTTTGCGGGTCAATCGCTAAAAGTTCATTGGTTTTGCCCGAAGTGATCAGCATTTTGCCGTCGGGACTGAGCGCCAAAGCTTGCGGGCGCATATTTCGCAATTCGACTTGCTTTCCCGCTGGCGAAATCGTTTGATTGACCGGCAAAACCGTGCGCCCGTTGCCTTGCGGCCCCACAGTTTCGCGGCTGCCCATCCACAAATTATCGCCTGCTTCACCCTTGTGCGGCTGCATCAAAACTGCGCCGCCAACTGCCAGCAATAAAAGTCCGCCTGCGATGGCAATTCCGACTTTGGAAGTTTGCATAAGTGTGGTTAGACAGACGATTCACTGCCGAGACGCGGAGCGCACAAAGAAGAAACTTAGAGCGCGCCTGTTATTTCGCTTGTCTCTAAAAACTGTTTCTGACTGGCGGCATCTATCGGTTCATTATTGGCATTTAAGGCGGTAGAAATCATAGTCGAATTGATGATGCGGTGGACTTGTGAATTTGCAACAATTGTAGCTTGGTGCATCACGCCCAAAAAATTGAGGCTATTTTCTGCATAGGGTAGCGAACTATTGTTGAGCAATAGAATATGCGGCTGGGCAGGATTGAATGCAGTTAATTGAGTAATGTAAGGCAACAATCTTTTTTCGTTGTCCGCGAACATCGGATTAAAATCCGTGAGTAACTTTTGCGGTGTAATATTCCAGTCGTAGGCGGCGCGCGAGTAGTCCGCAATCGAGAGTTCGCTTTTTACTTGCGATGCTTCGTAACCAAGCATCAAAAATGCTTCGTCTGGCGCGCCATCAAGATGGAATTTCGTTGTCACCTGTGAATCAAAGCGCCCCATAGAAAGGTAGACGAGATGCTTTCCGTGCATTTCTTGATGCAATGTGCTGAGACGCATTTTCAAATTGCACATCAACGAACGCAATTCCTTTGATGAAACTTCTTCTCGAAACGATAACAACGCTACTCCGGGTGCCTTAAAGTTCGTGCGAAAAACTTGAGCATAGACACGACGCAAAGTCACATCATCCCATGCATAATCGTCTGATCTATTTTCTACACAAATATGATATTCCGATTCTTCCATGCCATCGAAGTATATCGGGCTTCTCTGCGTCTCGGCGGTGAATTCAAACCACATTTTGCGGCGTGCCGTTTAAAAACTGCCCCAAATTTTCGACGGCGATATTGAGCAGGCGCTGACGAGATTCGCGCGCGGACCAACTAAAATGCGGTGTGAGAAGGCAGTTCGGCGCGTGCAATAACGGATGATTTTCGGGCGGCGGCTCGGCACTTAAAACGTCCGCCGCGTAGCCTGCGATTTTGCCTTCGTGTAAAAAAAACGCTAAGTCTTCTTCGTTAATCAACAAACCGCGCGCCGTGTTGGTAAGTAGCGCCGATGGCTTGAAAAAGCGCAGCGTTTGCGCGTTGATAATTTCGCGCGTTTGCTCGGTCAGTGGGCAATGCAGCGAAACGACATCGGCTTGAGAAAGTGCTTGGTTTAAAGGCAATCGCGGAAATTCGTTACCTTCGTTTTCACGCCCCGGCAATTGCGCGGCGATAATTTGCATTCCGAACGATTCGGCAATGTGCGCCACGCGTTTGCCGATGGCGCCAAGGCCGATAACCACTAAAGTTTTGCCGCCCAGATCAATCAATGGCCCGTTCCAAAACGAAAAGGCGTCTTCCTTTTGCCATTGCCCGCTGCGAATGGCGGCATCGTGCGCGCCGACGCGATGGCAGAGTTCCAAAAGCAAAGCTATCGTAGTTTGCGCCACGAAATTCGTGCCGTAACCGGGCACATTGCAAACCGTGATGCCGCGCTGCCGCGCCGCTTGCACATCCACATTGTTATAGCCCGTCGCCAAAACACCGATGAATTTTAAATGCGGCGCGGCATCCATCGCTGCCGCGTTTATCAGCACTTTGTTGCTAAAAACTGCCTGCGCATCGCTCATGCGTTCGATTACATTTTGCGGCGAAGAATTGTCGTGCAAAGTCACTGCGCCTAACGAGTGCAATGGCGACCAGTCCATATCGCCGGCATCTAAAGGGCGCGCATCAAGAACTACAATTTGCATAATTTCTTTTTCAGAGGCCAGCGCCGTCTTTCAAAGCTACCACTTCAACTCTTTCAGTCGTCGTGCCGCTTCGATGGCGTTTTCGCGGGAATTGAAGGCCGAAACGCGGAAGTAGCCTTCGCCTTGATTGCCAAAGCCGCTGCCGGGCGTGATAACGACATTGGCTTCGTGCAGGAACTTATCGAAGACATCCCAACTGCTCATACCGCCGGGCGCGGCAAGCCAGATATACGGCGCATGAACGCCGCCGTAAACTTCAAAGCCTGCTTCGGTTGCGGCTTCGCGCAGAATTTTGGCGTTGCCCATGTAATGCTCGATTAAAGCCTTCACTTGCGCTTTGCCTGCGGGCGAATACAAGGCTTCGGCGGCGCGTTGCACCGGGTAGGAAACGCCATTGAATTTGGTGGTCGAGCGGCGCATCCACAAGGGGTGAATGAGAACTTTTTCGCCGCTTTTGGTGCTGCCTTTCAAGCCTTGCGGCACGACTGTCAAACCACAACGCACGCCGGTAAAGCCGCCGCTTTTGGAGAACGAGCGAAATTCGATGGCGCAATCGCGCGCGCCTTCGATTTCGTATATCGAGCGCGGCAAATCCGGGTCAGAAATGTAATCGGCATAAGCCGCATCGAAGAAAATAATCGCGTCATTTTTGAGCGCGTAATCCACCCATTCTTTGAGTTGCGCTTTGGTAGCGACTGTGCCGGTTGGGTTGTTCGGAAAGCACAAATAAACGATGTCCACTTTTTCGTTTGGCGGCGCGGCGATAAAACCGTTTTCGCTGGTGCAAGGCAAGTAAACGAGGCCTGCATAGGAGCCATTTTCATTGGCCGGGCCGGTATGACCGGCCATGACGTTGGTGTCTACATAAACCGGATACACCGGATCGGTGATCGCGATTTTATTGTCGTCTCCGAAGATGTCGAGAATGTTGGCCGTGTCGCATTTGGAGCCGTCGGAGACGAAAATTTCGTCGTCGGAAACCTCCACGCCGCGCGCGCGATATTCGTTTTGCGCGATGGCAGTGCGCAAAAAATCGTAGCCTTGTTCGGGGCCATAGCCTCGAAAGGTTTCGCGCTGACCGAGTTCATCGGTGGCTGCTTTGAGTGCGTCAATGGCGGCTTGCGGCAAAGGTTCGGTCACATCGCCGATGCCACAGCGAATAACACGCGAGGCTGCGTCGGGATGGGCGGCGCTCCATTCGCGCACGCGCCGCGCAATTTCGGGAAACAAATAACCGGCTTTGAGTTTGAGATAGTTGTCGTTGATGGTTGCCATGAGAAAATTCCTTCTATGGCAATGTAGCGCAGCAATCGCGCGAGGTCAACTTACTAAAATCATTATTTGGTGCGTTGTCGCCAAATTTTTTCTTTATCATCAACTGAAATAATGAAATCACCTTTAGGCGTAAGATAAAAACGCCGCATCTTAGGAGCGCCCGGTAATTCCCGAACGAGTTTTCCCGTTAGCACATCATGCACTTTGAATTTATGTATAGACTCGTTCCAGATATAGATTTCCCTGTCATCAGGGCCGAATGCCACACCGTTTAAAACGTGATCTTCATTGTATTCATTCGCATACTCGCCAGTGCCATTAGGAATTGTCCAAAGCAATTTAGCATCAGAGCAGCGAGCCATATGAAGTGGCCCTGTATCGCAGTCGTAACAAGGTGAATCGTAAATCACATATTCGCCGTTATGTGAAATCAGCACGTTGCTGGCGCCGCTTTCATCGCCGCCATCGCCATTGAATCCTTTTAACTTGTTTTTCGTTTCGCGTAAAAACTTGCCGGTTTTCGCATCCCAAACGCGAATGCCTTCGTAAAGAATTTGCACGAAATTGTCACTTTTCAGCGCATAACTCATGGCTGTTGGCGGCTCTTCACCGGCTTTTTCCAATTTCCAACGATGCAATAGGCCACCCGTTTTCAAATTCCATTCATAAGCCTCTGTTTTCGTCAGGAAGACAACACCACGTTTAGTTGGTGAGCCTTTTCCTTCACTGATTACACGTTTTATGTGATTGTATTTCAAAATTACACTGTCGAACCGTTCAACAGTTTTTAAAGACTCACAATCGAAAATTTGGCCGGTCAATTCGACATCTTCTAATCCAGGAACAAAGCCAGCATTCCACAAAACAATTTGGTTCTCAGAGACAAAGCATGCTTTAGGCACACCAATTGGCGTGTATATTCTTATCTTTGTATCTTTCTTATTTGTTGCGTTGCTCCCAAATTTTAGAATGCGAAATTGAACGGGTTGGAGGACTTTTGCTTGATTGTAGTCATCATACAAGAGAGAAACATAGAAAAAAGCAAAGCGATTAGAAACCGCTACGAGTTGACCGAATACATCTGCGTTGGCCTTCTCGTCACCGTTTTGGGCTAAAAGGGGCTGTAGTGATGCTTTCTGCCTTAGCACTTGAAATAGTGCAAGAGACAGCAAAATAAGAAAACAAAAGTAAAAACGTCTTTTCATATATCCTCAGTTACAGCGAAACCATCCACCGTGCAATGGCGGCTAATTGGTCGTTGTTGGAAATGTTGGCGGCGTTGGTTAAGGTGCCGTTTTCGAGTTGATTCCAAATTTCTGTTGCCATGTCCGTCACGATGGCGTAGCCGAGAAAAAACGTGGCGGGCGTTAGGTCTTTGGTTTTAAAGGCGTCGCGGATGCGCGCCAATGAAGTGCGCGCAGTTTTCCAGTGTTCATCAGCGCCCGCCGGGTCAACGCCGCCTTTGAGTTCGCCGAGCGCGAGATATTTTTCGGGTGAGCCAATGGCAATGCGAAAATTGGAATATTGCCTTGCATCGGCGGAGATTAGCACTAAATCCACGTTTTTCAAGACAACAGGCACATCGAAATTGAAAATTAAACTGCGCGGCGCGCCGTTTTTTGTCCACGTTAATGTGGTGGCTTCTAATTCGGCGTCGGCTAAATGGTCGCCTTGTTGCCACACGTTTTGCTTTTGCTGCCAGTAATATGGGATTTTTTCGAGCGAAAGCTGTGCAATCAGCGCGCGAATGACGATGCGCTGCGCCAAGATGCCCGTCGCGTTGCGCATGGCGCCGCCCAAGGCATCGCCGCGCGTCAGCAAAAAACGATGCACCAATTCTTCGCGCCAATCGGCGCCCGCCGGTTCGAGAAAGTTAGTGATAAATTCGCGGATGGCTAAAGTGCGCCCTTCGCCGCGAAAATAACGCGAGGATTTATCGGAAACGCCCGCCGCCGTTAATAAGGCTTCTTGCAATTCGGCTTTGTTTAATAATTCGGTGGGGCGATTCAGCGGCGCAACGGCGCTTTTCAGGGCGCGCGCTTCGGCAATCAGCGGCGCGGCTTTGCGATTCTTTTCCAAGGCCAACGCCACAAATCCGCCGCGTGTGGCTTCGGTAGTTGTGATTAAATCCGCTGCGCTTTTGAGGTGGTCTTTCATAAAAACACAAAGTCCACAAAGGCTTCGCAAAGAAACACAGAGGTAAATTTGTGGACTTTGTGTGATCTTTGTGGACTTTGTGTTTAATGCTTAATCCAGCGATTTTAAGATGTTTTTATCGAGTTCGCCTTCAAAAACCGTGGTGGCCGGGCCGGTCATGTAAACGTGATTATTGGTGGCCCATTCGATGTCTAAATCGCCGCCGGGCAAGTGCGCTGTGGCGCGCCGCGTGGCGCCGCTGATTTTGTTGTTAAGCGCTGCCGCCACGACGCTGGCACAGGCGCCGGTGCCGCAGGCCAAAGTATCGCCCGCGCCGCGTTCCCAGTGCCGCACCCAAATTTTCTGCGGCGCCAAAACCTGCACGAAATGCACATTGGTGCGTTCGGGAAAGGCTTCGTGATGCTCGATTTGCAAGCCGATTTCTTTTAAAGGCACGTTTTCGACATCGTCCACGAAAATCACAACGTGCGGATTGCCCATCGAAACCGCTGTGATGCGAAAAATTTCGCCGTCCACATCTAACGCTTCGTTGACTACTTGACCATCGGCGTGTCCGTTGGTTTTCTCGCCCGGCACCATCGGAATTTGCGAACGCTGCAAGCGCGGCATTCCCATATCCACGCGCACTTTGAGCGGGTTGGAGCCGGGATGTGCGTCTTGCAATTCGATAAGTTGCAAGCCTTTGGAAGTCGCCACGGAAATTTCGCCTGTGGCGGCGCCGATGTCGAACAAATACTTGCCGAAACAGCGAATGCCATTGCCGCACATTTCCGATTCGCTGCCATCGGGATTGAACATCCGCATCCGATAATTGGCGTCGTCGTCGGGCAAAATAAAGATCATGCCATCGCCGCCGACACCGAAATGCCGGTCGCAAACGGCCTCACTGAGCGCCGGTAATTTTTCTTCGGGCGGCAATGGTGTTTCCAAGCAATCCACCATGATAAAGTCGTTGCCGAGGCCCTGCATTTTGACGAATTTGATAGTCGAAGACGAAGTCATATGAAAAAAGCGATCTCCCGATGAGAAAGTTGTGGTGAAAATCCGTTTTTGATGTTACCACGACAGAGAGGCCCGGTGCGCGCCTTTGCTATAATTTTCTCATGCGTGCAAATGCAGCGCAGAGGCACCAAGGAGCAAAATGAGAGCAGAATGGATAGAGCGTCGCCTTGTCAAGAGCGACGGCAACAATAGTCAGATGCATCTGGCCCGTCAGGGCGAGATCACCGAAGAAATGCAATACGTCGCTTTGCGCGAAGAACTTGAACCGGAATTTATCCGCGACGAAATCGCGCGCGGGCGCATGATTATTCCGGCTAACATCAATCACGTCAACTTGGAACCGATGGCGATTGGCGTCGGCTCCAAGTGTAAAATCAACGCCAATATCGGCAACAGCGCCACGACTTCCAACATTGACGAAGAACTCGAAAAGCTGCACACCGCCGTGCATTTGGGCGCCGACACAGTAATGGATTTGTCTACGGGCGGCGATTTGGACGAAATTCGTCTTTCCAACATCAACGCCTCGCCGGTTCCCATCGGCACCGTTCCCATCTACGAAGCGCTGTATCGCGTGCCGCGCGTCGAAGACCTGTCCATCGAAGTCATGCTCGAAGTCATCGAGAATCAAGCCAAGCAAGGCGTGGATTACATGACGATTCACGCTGGCGTGCTGCGCGAACACGTTCCTTACACGCACGGGCGCACGACGGGCATCGTTTCGCGCGGCGGCTCGATTTTGGCGCAATGGATGGAAGCGCACGGCAAGGAAAACTTTCTCTACGAGCATTTCGACGCCATCTGCGAGATTTTCAAAAAGTATGATGTGAGTTTCAGTTTGGGCGATGGTTTGCGTCCCGGCTGCCTTGCGGATGCCAACGACAAAGCGCAATTTGCCGAATTAGATGTTTTGGGCGAACTGACCCTCAAGGCGTGGAAACACGATGTGCAAGTGATGATTGAAGGGCCGGGCCACATTCCGATGCACCTTGTCGCCATGAATGTCGAGCGTGAAATGCGCGTGTGCCACGAAGCGCCCTTTTACGTTTTGGGGCCGCTCGTGACGGACATCGCGCCCGGCTACGACCACATTACCAGTTCCATCGGCGCGGCTTTGGCCGGTCAAGCTGGCGCGGCCATGCTGTGTTACGTCACGCCGAAAGAACATCTTGGCTTGCCCAACAAAGACGATGTGCGTCAAGGCGTTATTGCCTATAAGATTGCCGCGCACGCCGCCGACATCGCGCGTGGACGCAAAGGCGCCCAAGACCGCGACGATGCGCTTTCGCGGGCGCGTTTTAGTTTCGAATGGGAAAAGCAATTTGCCCTCTCACTTGACCCCGAAACCGCGCGCCGAATGCACGACGAAGAACTGCCCGACGAAGCCTTCAAAAGCGCCAAGTTCTGCTCCATGTGCGGCCCGAAATTCTGCTCCATGCGCATCACGCAAACCATGCGCGAGTATTCCGACGGCACGCGCACACTCGAACCGAAAAACAACGGCCTCGAATTGCCGGTTTTGGCGGGTTAAACCGACTCGGTAAAAGAAAACGCCTCGCTATAAAAGCGAGGCGTTTTCGTTTGCAAATTCGCTATAACGTGCTGTCTTTTTGGTGGTTGTAGGTGCTCTATTTGGCCCTCACCCCACCTGCCCAGAGGGCCAAATCCAAAGCGGCTCTTGACTTCTTGCGACTTTGATTTATAATGATTTCCAATCTGAGTTATGTAAGGAGTTGCTATGTCTGATTTAAGGACGATTGAGGCGATTAAAGACGCCAAGTTGATACTCTCCGTAGATGATTTGCGCTTAACAACCGACCCCTTCAAATTGTCTGCGCCTTTGCGCACTTTGCTCGCAGACCGCTTGCAGGAAGCGCAAGATGCCAGCAGTGGGGTTTCGCTCAGTGAAGGCGGACGCACCGAAGGCTCCGGCGATTTGCGCGCGGCGCTCAATGCTTTGGAAGTGCTGGTGCGCGATGGTTACAAATTCATCGCGGCCATTGCCTCCTACGAAATCACGCCGCCGCAACGCGCCGCGCTTTTCGAAAAATACGGCTGGGAACAAGGCGAACTCGGCGATTTTCCCGATGATCGCATCACTGACCTCGCCGCAAAAGCCGCTTTAGCCACGCCGCAAATCAGCGAAACCCGATTTCGCTATCCAGCAGAGTTGCTGCTTCGCCTTAAAGACGGCCTGAAACTGGTGGATGATTTGAAGCCTTCGGCCAGCACCGGAGACCGCGAAGGCGCCGTAGATGAGCGCAACGATGACCGCACTTTGTTGGAAAAAGCTGTCGCCCGCGCCCGTTTTTTCTATTGTCAGGCCAGCGACGCCACCGACCAAACGCCCGAACTTTCGAAAATCGGAATGCAACCGCGCCGCGACAGAGGCACCGTGCAGCACGCCAATTCGCAATCCGCTAACAGCGCCGTCGGCAACCCGTCCGAGGGCACAAATCCCGTCTGACCGCCCTGTTTTTGGGTTCAAATAGCTATGGAAATCGCAAACACGCGGGGTTTTGCGATTTCTATAGCTATCCGAACCCAAACACGCAGGGTTTTGCGGTTTTTATAGCTATCGAAACGCCAAACACGCAAGGTTTTACGATTGCTATAGGCATCGAAACGTCAAACTGCCAGCGGTTTGCGGTTCCCAGAGCATCGCAAAGGTGAAAGCCGCAGGATTTTGGCCGCCGATAGCTATAAAAACGCTAAAAACGCCCGTTTTTGACGTTTTAAACCCAAGTTGACGGCCAAAAGTAGAAAAATGGACGAAGAACTCAAACGCGAAATTTGGCTTTTTATGGACGAACACCGCGCGCGGGCGCTGTGGTGGATGCGTTCCGATTATTACCCGCAAAACGCCGAGCAAGCGCGCGACGTTTTACGAAGCATCGCGCGTCGTTGCACGCGTGCCGATTGGATTAAAACTCGCCAATTGATGCAGCGCCTCGCCTCACAATAATGGGCCTTTCTCCGTTTCAAATCGAAGTTTGCCGCTTGCTGGGCGAAGCGCGGCGCACGCGCGGCGAAAGCTACGTCGCTGGAGGCGCGGTGCTCAACGTGCTGCTGGAAGCGCCGCGCCTTTCAAAGGACGTGGACTTGTTTCACGACAGCGAACAAGCCCTGCGCGCCACATGGCTGCGTGACAGCGAACTCTTGCAGCAGAACAGTTACATTTTGCAACTCGTCGTCGAGCGCCCTTCGTTTGTGGAGATGGTAGTGGCGCGCGGCGAACAAAGCACCAGTTTGCAATGGGTTCAAGACAGCGCGTGGCGCTTTTTCCCGCTCCTGGAACATCCGCTTTTGGGCCTCACGCTGCATCCCTTCGACGTGGCGACCAACAAAATACTCGCACTGGTTGGCCGCATTGAGCCGCGCGATTGGATTGACACTCTCACCTGCCACGAAAAGCTGCAACCGTTTGGGCTACTCACTTGGGCCTCGTGCGGCAAAGACGAAGGCTGGACGCCTGATATGATTTTCGAACACGCGGCCCGCTCGGTGCGTTTTTCGCCGGACAAACTGGCGCAACTTGCCTTCGATGGCACGCCACCGAATCCTATCGAACTCGGCCAAAAATGGCGCGCGATGTTAGCGCAGGCGCACGAAATCTTGGAAATCCTGCCGCCCGAAGAAGTCGGCAAGTGCGTGATGAACGCCGATGGGACACTGTGCAATCTCGGCCCGCACGAACTGCAAACGGCGCTGCAAAACGGCGTGCTACGCTTTCACGAAGGCCATATCTGCGGTGCTTGGCCGCAAATTGTGCAAGGCAAACCTTAGAATCAGTTTGAGAATAGCCGCTAATCTTCGATTCGCGAACTTCGTTTCGCTCTGCCCAGAGGGCACCCGACGACGCCATTTTTCAGTTAAATGGCGTCGTTTTGGCGTTTGTTTTTGCGCCGCCGCAGCGGTAGCGGCTATTCTCAGACCTTCTTATGGTTTCCAGCGATACATGAGGATTTTGGCTTTGTAATCGTCTTCGAGAAAGACGATGTATTCGCCGTCTTTGCGTTGATGGGCGCGCAGGCATTCGCGGATGTCCTGCAAACCGATTTCGCCGATGTCGGCACTCGGTTCCATCCAGCCGACGTTTTGGCCGTCCGAGGCGCGAAAAACTTCGATGTGGCCGGTTTTGTAGCCGATTTGCTTGCCCGCGCCCGTATAAGGCACGAAAACGTAGTCGCCCGCCACATCAAAGCCCATTGGCTCGCACGATTCGTGGCCGCTGGAGCCTTTTTGATACGGCGCCACGATCTGCCAGCGCAGTTTTTTCTCGCCCTTTAGCCAGCCATTATAACGCGCCATGACCGGCCCCATTGGTTTCCAGTGTTGGTTTTTATCGGCGCCTTTAGTGCCGCCCAAATAAAGCGTGTCGGTTTTCACATCGTAGCGCACGCGCTTGACTTCCGAAAACTCTTTGGCGTGTGGCCACGTTTGCATTGTGGCATAGGTCCAATGTGGCAACCCATTTTTTACCTCGCACGGAAAGTAGCGCAGGCCTGATTTTTCGGTTGCTAACCAGACGCCGCCGTTTCTGTCCACCCACCAGCCTTGCGCGGATGGCGCGTCGGTTTCGCGCGAGTCGTATTCATCTCCTTGGAAAGCTCCGGCTCCATAGATATCGCGCCAAATCCATTCACCTTTGGCCGGCTGACCTGGCGGCCAGTTATCGTCGTTTTTCAAGTGGCGCTTTGCAAAAAGTGCTTGGAACACGGCAAGTTCTCCATCGAAGCGATAGGCTTGTAAATGCTCGGCGTTCATGTCGTTGACAAAGAGGATTCGTTTCCCACCAATGCGGCGCACCCAGGCGCCTGCCGACGAGATGTGCTGGCGCGGGTCATGGGCGTTTTTATACGGGCTAAAGGTGTAAGCCTCATATTTCCAGGCCGCCGCGCCGCGCTTTGAGTAGTCGTAAGAAAAGCGCTCTTCTTTGGTGAAAATCTGCGTATCGTCGGCGGGGTCAACATCAGCCATGTCCACGAAATTGAGGCCAAATAGCCGCCATCGCAATTTGTTTTGAGAATTGTAGCTTTCGAGGACGGTGCTGCCGCCTCCTGTTGAGCCGCGATGTGCGACGTAAAAATTGCCCCTTGCGTCAGAAGCAACGGCGGATAGATTGTTGAAGCGCAGGTCACCAAACTTGCCGTCAGGTGAAGAGAAAATTCCAAAACTCTCCCCTATAATTGAGTTCCGTCCGCTTTCGGTATTGAGGCGAAAAATACGCTGCTCTACTCCTTCATCTGGGATCAAGAACGTGCCGGGGGGAAAAGCAGCCAGACTTTGTATATTAATCTCGAAGCCGCCGAACCGGCCTTCCTGCATTGTCCCATCGCGATCAAACTTCACCAAGGATTTTTGAACGATAGTTCTACTTTGGGGAAGAATAGCGCCATTGTCATCAGTGAACACAGCACCATTTAAAAGAGCCTCCTCCGAAGCTTCATGTAACATCCATAACGTGCCGTCTGAATCTAATCGCAGCCAACCAGGATTTTTCACATTTGTTTTTCTAATGAGCGCCATGGTTTCGGCGTCGTAGATTTTGATGGTGTTGTCCGCCGGACATGAAACATAAAGGCGTTTTCCATCGGCGGCGATGCCAGGCAGGTCTTGCACTTTATCGTTGTCATCCACTTCGGCGACGATTAAAAACGCGCCTTTCAAGGTGCCGCCCGCGCCGCCCTTGGCTCCTGCAAAGGGCGCGGCCTTGCGAATATCATCCAAGGGGCGGCGCGAAATGCCGAGCCATTGCTTGCCTTTGGGCGGCCAAGTGGAAAGATCATTCAAGCCGCCGCCTTCGTTTTGCATACGGCAACCGATGAAAAGATATTTGCTGTTGCACGCGATGGCTTTGCCGCCGGTTGCGCCCCAACCGTGCGTGTGTCCGGCGTTGCCGAGAACTTTGCCGTCTTTGAATTCCGTGACGTTGCCGCCTGCTTCTTCCCAGAAGGTATTGGAAAAAACGCGGCCATCGGGCGTGGCGCACAGCGCATCAATATCCTGCGGGACGTGCTTGCCATCGCCGCCGGGATACGAATTGCCAATCCACGTTACATTCGCGGGCAATTTATCGGCGGATTTGACCGCAGAAACCCCGCAGAACGCGCAGGCGAAGAGCAGAAAAAAGAATCGTTTCATAGCTTTGTTTTCGATGAATCCACCAATTTGACTTTTTGCTCCCTTGCATTGGCATTGGGAGCGCGTTACAATGCGATTTGTTGCCTCTTATTTGAATTGTCTCGCTGGCAGATGACCTTCATGGAATCTGCACCAGCGCCGTTGTTATCAGTCGCATTCTTTATTTTGGGGAGGCGTTTATGACCGCTCCATCGCAACGAAACCGTTTCAAACGAAGCCGTTGCCGCTGCCGCAAAAATTTGCAGGACACCCAAGGCCAATTCCAAGCACATTGGAGTTTAATTGTTGTCCTGCTCTGCTGGAACCTTCTCCCTTTTAGCACGCCGCTAAGAGCCGCCGAATCCCCACCGTGGCTTCAGGAAGGATACGCCCACTTGCAATCCGGGCGTTATGCGGAAGCGGCCCAACGCTTTCAGGCAGCGTCGCAAGCCAATCCTCAAGATTACACCGCTGCCTTTTTCAGCGGCGTGAGCCTTAACCGTCTGGGCCAGCACGAAGCCGCTTTGCGCTATTTATCGCAGATTATCCCCAGCGAGACCACGCCGGTAGAATTGGACTTTGAGCGCGGTTGGGCCTTATTGGGCACCAAACAATGGAAGGAAGCCATTGCCGCGCTCGAACGCTACGAAAAAGCGACGCCCGGACGCGGCCAGACCAGCGAATTTATAGGGCGCGCTTATTTTGGCTTGGAGCAATGGGATCAAGCGGAAACGCTACTCAAGCAAGCCGTTGAGCGCGACAACCGTTTACAAGCCTCCGCCACTTATTATTTGGCGCAAATCGCCGCCAGACGTGGCGAACCCCAACAAGCCAGCGCCTTATGGACAGCGTTGTTAAACGATTTTCCCAACTCGCCGTTAAGTCGCGCGGCGCGTGGCAGCGGCCTCAAAACCGACGGCTTGGATGATATAACGGGCCTGCTTTCAGCGCCGGATGCCTCGCAAAAACCTTATGAATTTTCCATACGGGCCGGCGGCGGCTACAACAGCAACGTTATCGCGCTCGGCGATGGCATTCCTTTGCCGGTAGATATTTCGCGTCGCAGTTCGCCGCTGTTGAATTTTGGTCTCAGCGCGGCTTACAAAAAAGCGCCGCCCGCAGGTAGCCGCTCAACTTGGCGCTTGGGATATGATTTCGCCGCCGATATTTATCCATCGGTGCAAAGCGCGAATTTGCAAACGCACTTTCTTAGCTTCGATTACGGCACGCCGATAGGCAAAAAATGGTCAGGCGGTTTGCGACTGGCCGATCAATTTTCGTTCATTGGCGGCAGTCGTTTTTCCAATCAGCTTTTGCTGCGTCCCGCCCTTGCTTATCGCCACAGCGACAAGGCCGCCACCGAGTTGGCTTATTCTTTGACCAACGCGAAATATTATTTTGCCACCGCAGCGGTGCAAGACCGCGATGGAACGAATCATGTGCTGGGCCTGACGCATTTCTGGCGACAAAAACGCTGGCAACTCAACGCCGGAGTGTTTCATGCCATAAACGGGGCTGATGGAGCCGATTTCGATTTCGATGCCAATGGTTTGGTGCTGGGTGCTTCGCATCCTTTGGGCAAGCGCAGCATGGCAAATTTTGTTTTCAGCCACACTCGCGAACGCTATGACAATCCCAACAGCGCTAACGGTTTCACGGCTCCGCGCCGCGATAATCGCAGCGCTTTGGCACTGCAACTCACGCATTCGTTAAGCGACTCAACCAGTTTTTACGCACAATACAGCTTTAACAAGGCCAGTTCCAACATCGCCGTCTTCGATTACAAGCAGCACGTTATCAGCGGCGGTCTCAATTATCGGTTTTGAACTTCAGCAGCGTTTCAAGGAGGACACATTATGCAACGCAACGATTCGATGAAAAGGACAAAAGTGGGCTTGACAGCGAGCCTTTTGCTGCTCGGCGGGGCATTTTTTGCCATGCCTGCACAGGCGCAAACCGAGTCGTATCGCATCACAGATGGGCCGGGGCAAGGCACGGTTCTCAACGCGACCAACGGGCAAATTTTGCCCGGCAACAATGCCGGAACCAGTGCCGCTGGCGAAATTGAAAACCACGGCGGCAATTGCGATGGGCCGCATTATCATGGCGTGTTGCGCGGCCAGAATGATCCGAATCCTTTCTCGTGCGGCTGGGGCCATGTTGCGCTTTTGGTGCTGCCCAACGGCGTAACTACCATGCAGCATTTGGCGCAAACGGCACAACCCACCATTTCGCGCGGCCCGACGTTGCGCTCGCCCGTGTTTATCGCTCAGGCCTTGCAACAATCGGATGCCACCAATGCCTCACTGCCCGCTTTGACGTTTGCCAATCCGGTGTTTCAAAACCTTGACCTCACGCAAAAACCGCGCTAAAGCAAAACGCCAAGGAGGTGCGCCATGAAAACTCTGCGATTCACGTTAGTTATGCTGTTCGTCGTGGCATTGTGGCGTCCGGCCTATGCCGATGGCATTTTGCCGGGGCCGTTTGACGACTACATTGATAAATGGGGACTTGGCGGCTATCCCGACTCCGATACATCGGTGCAAGTCAAACCGGGTGATGACACGCCTGCTGCGCAGAATATTCAACAGGCCATAGATTTCCTGCGCGACATCGGCGACACCGAAATGGCGGACGATTTAACGGAGTGGTTCAGCGAAGGCTGGGTCAAAGGCAGCAAAATTTTTCGCGATCCGAATCCCGGTGGCAACGCCGACACCAACACCGTTGGCACTATCACCATTTCCGACAGCGGCATCGGCGCCAAGAATGTTTTCGATCCCGTCAAGGATTTCGATAGCATTGTGACCTTAGCGCGGACGCTAACCCACGAAATGACACACGTTCATCAAAACGTCATCTGGAAAGGCTTTAATTCGATTGAAACCCTCAATAGCGTGCAAGATCATGAAGTCGAAGGCTGGGAAGTAGGCTTAGATGCCCTGCGCCGCTGGCATGATGTTTTGTGGTTGCGCTACTTCGAGGAAAAAGACCCCGCTAAAAAAGTCGCGCTTGCACACCAGTTGCAAACCGTTGCCAACGTGGAAGTAGGGACGTGGGGCGATTACGCGGAAAACAAATTTTACGGCGTGGATGGCAAACAATACGCCGAGCAGCGCGCTGAGGCCACAGAAAACGCAAAATATGGCGATATGCGCTTGCGCACGGCAACGCAGGAATTAAAACGCACGCAGGAAGCCGAAGCACAAGCCAAAGCCGCAGAAGCGGCGGCCATCCGCGCCGCCCAATACGCGCGCGAGCAGACTAACACCCGCTTGCGCGTCGAAGCCGAACAAAAAGCCGCGCAATTAAAAGCCGAGGCTGACGCAAAACAGGAAGCCTATCGCCGGGCCGTCGAAGCTGTGCGCCGCGCCGAGCAGGACGAGCGCAACCGCGCCGAAGCACAGCAATTGCGCCACGATGCCAATCGTTTAGATGGCCCGGCGGCCACGTCAGAGCGACAAGAGAACGACTGGCGCGATTTGGAGCGAGATGCGCGCGAGGACGCCCGCCGCAACCGCGAACGCGCCCGCGAATGGCGGCGCGAAGGCCGCGAAGACTGGGCCAAAGAATGGGAAGAAGAAGCGCGCCGCGATGAAGCCGAAGCCGCGCGCCGCGCCGAAGAAGCCAAACGTCTCGAAGAAGAAGCCCGAAAACTCAGAGAACGCGCCAAAGAACTGCGCGACAAAGCGGCCCAATTGTCTCCGCAGCAAGTCAGTCAATTGCTGCCCCAAATTCATCAGGAAGTGGAAACTTTACTGGCGAAAGCGCCGCATTCGCCGCGTGCCGACGATTTGGAAGTCTCGCTGCAAGGTGAAAACCGTTCGGCAGGTGATATTTTTACTTGCACCTTTACCAATCACAGTGACCAGACTTTGTTAGCTGCCTTGCCTGTAGGCTTGGTCTTGACGCCGCGCAACGGCGCTTATCAAAGCATGATTATCGGCCAAACCGCAGCCGTCACTTTGCCGCCGGGCACCAGCTCCACCATAAAATTGGATGGTTTTTGCCTTGACCCCGGTAAATTGCCCCCACCGGCAGCGATGCCCGCCGCGCCTGCCATCGCGCGGCAACCAAAGCCCCATTTTGTGCTGGTAGCCGCTGGAAAACCGGCGGCAAAGGCCAATTCACGCCGTCCTGCATGGCAAAAAGCCGGTGCCGTGTTCAATTGGGGCGTCGCTTTTGGCCCGGTTCAGCAAAAACAGATGGCACCCTATGTCGCCATCGTGCGCGCCGGAAATGAAATGGATAATTTGGGTAAATTAGCTCCCGGCATTCAAGACCCGAAGTCGTATCGCACAACGGTCATTCAGCGCGCCCTCTGGTTGCAATCCACCAAAGGCACACCGCAGCAATTAGGCAAAGCCGCACTGCAAAAAGAGATCGCCGCCCAAATCGCCAAATTGCCAGCAGAACAACGCCCCGCGCCGCAAGCGCAGAGCCAAGCCGTAGAGCGCATCTGGGCCGATGTGCAAATGGTGCTGCAAATGGCCGGTCTTAAATAGAAGCAATCGCATTGCTTCATTCCCCCCTCTTTAAAGAAGCGAGGCTGGCTTTACAGTCCCGACACGTAGGGCCGAAAAACGTAATCACTTTCGGACTGCGCAGCGTGGCACGACTGGCAGTTTTCCAATTTGCCGCGCTGGTAAACCTTTTTGCCGACGCCATCGGTGACAAGATATTCCCAGTCACCTTTTTTCGGGTCGTAACCAGCGCGCTGCTTAATCATCACCGTCAAAAGTTCCGGTTTTGTGCTGTCTTTGGCGGGCAGTTTCTCTTTGACAATCACGCTGCCTTCGGGAAAGTGTGGATTCGTCGCTTGAAACATCGCCGCGCGGCCCTTTTCGTTGACGAAAACGCGAACAAACTTGCTTTTGGTGTGCGGATGCGAACTTTTGAAGGAAAGTGGCGCAGATGAACGAACCGCACACTTCGCTGCCGTGCGCGCACTCATGGCGAAGGATTGCGGGTTGACGAGCGTCCATTTTTTGTAATCCGCAATCTCTGGCGCTGTTAAAGTCTGCTGGGAAACCGGCTTTTTGCCCGCGCCAAAAGTCACGGCACCGAGGCTACAAAGCAGACTTACCAAAATCAGGCACTGCCATTTCGTTTGCATGAAAGCTCCTTAGAAATTTGTGTTTCTGGCAATTTGAGAGCAACTCCGAAGTGGTTGAGTTGCGCAAAACGCGCTATCGAACTGCCGTTTTCAAGGCGCAACAGCGATATTTTCTTGTCTTTGGGAGTTGTCGCTAACCCCAGACTATCACGCCAAACGCGCCACCTGAACCGGCACTAAAAAGCGCGCCTCTCGCTTGAGAAACGCGCTGCTTATTGAAAACGGAATCAACTGCTAAAACGAGACATCCTGCCAACATAGTCTCTTGTTATCTTGCTGTTTGACGCTTTCGCGCTCAAGATGTCGAGTTCTTGTAAAGTAAGACAAGAACAGCGATGACGTTGAATATAGCACCAAAGAAAAACCATAGAAGTGCATTCCTTTTAGTATTTTGTGCCCATAGAGCGCAGAAAGCACCAAACAGAATAGCTACTCCGCCTGTGCTTACGTTGGAATTGACTGGCGAAACAGGTTTGGGCTTGCTTCTCGAACTTAAAACGTCAATTCGCTCATCTAAAATCTTGACCTGCTGCTTTAACTTTTTTACTTCCTGTTGTAGCGCCTCTGGATTTGGTGTAGGCGTGGGAGTCCTTTGCTGCGCTTGCACCAACGGACAACAAAGAACAGCGACGAGCAATAAGCACAAATAAGTCAGAGATTTGCGAAGCTGTATCATGCAATTGATTGTATCAGTTCCTTCCAAGCGGCGCGCCGCGACAGAACAAGTTATTAAACCGCAGTTTCGTGACTTAATGCACAAAATAGTCTCGCCAAAGCGAGAAAAACCGCAAAATGCAATTTGCGGTGAAATCAAGCGTCTGGCGGCGTAAAATCGTAAGTTCGCTTTGAGGGTGAAGTTCTGAAAATGGCAGCAGTTGGGCGGCAAACAGAGGCGCGAAATGCCAGCGAAAAATAAGGCAGCGCACTTTTATCAAAGAGCGGGCGCGTTGTAAAATAGATTAGGCAGTTGGGCTTATCAGTCTAATGAGAAAAGATGCCTGCGGCGTCCCACGGAGCATCTTTTTTCCGCGCTCGGAGCACCGTGGGGTGCCACGGGGT
>JANMKN010000176.1:0-5948 GCA_031372065.1 Abditibacteriaceae bacterium
GCACCGACAAAATACTCATGCCGCGCGTCGGCACGATAACCATTTGCAGCGCGCCGCTATCCACTTCGATAATCTCCACGCCTTCCTGCTTGCCGCCATGCAGCGTGCGCTTGCGAATTGTCCACGGCGGGCTATCGGGCGTGATGTTTTTGCTTTTGATTTCGTCGTTTTTCACGCGCACGTTTTCAGCGGCGCTAATCAACACTTTGCGAAACGGTTTGTCTTTTTTCATGGCGAAATTCTTTTCAATTGTTGCTTCGATTGTTCATACAGTGCTTTCAATTGCGAGGGTGTGACGGCGATGTAATCGGGGCCGAGAATGTCCAGCATTTGTTTGAGGTCTTTCATTTTGCTGCCCCAGTTCCAGATGAAAACATTGGCAAAGGCCGGGCGCGAATTTCCGATGCGGGCGCGAATATCGTTTGCCATTTTTTCGGGCGAGCCATCGTAACTAATGGCGCGAAAAACGGGTTGGCCGGTGGGCAAAGTATAAGTGAGTTCGGGATATTTGTTTTCGTCGCGCCAGCCATAATCGGGCATCAAAAACGGCACGCGCGGCGTCAGTTTTCCAACGCGCGCGATGTCTTCGGCGGCCACGCCCATTAAGCGCAGCGCTTTCATATCCATGCGCGCCATGTAATTTTGCGTCCAATCGTAAAAGCTGCGCTCGGTTTGGTCGCGGTCGCTTTTGCTTAAAACCGCACCCCAATCGGGCGGGTAAATGTAGCCGACGCCCGATACATCGCAGATGAATTCGTCTTTGGGCGAGGAGTTGTCGTAATACCACTGCGCCCATGTCGGCGCGACATCAATTAAAGTCGGCGCCATGCCCCAACCGACGGGAAAAGCGCCGTGCAGAGGGTCGTTGAAATACTCCCGAAAATAACGGCGCCACGTCACCAAATTGTCGCCATCGGACATGGTAATAGCGATGTAGATTTTATCTTTTTGCAAAACCGGCGGCGGCGCTTGTTCTTTTTGTTTCAGGCTTTTGAGCGGCACGCCGCTGAAAACGGATAAGTTCGGCATGAGGTCGCTCACGATTGTCACTTTGGCGAATTGGCTGGCCAAAGAAACGCCGGGCGTTTCGTCGATGCCCTGTCCATCGCCATGCCACCAAAAACCGCGCACCACCGAATGCACCGGCATTTTTGCAAAAAGCGCCTTGATTTCTTCGAGTTCGGCATTGGTATCGGCACCCGGTTTGTCTTGCGCGCGATGGCCGGTTATCCAAAAGGCCGCCCCGCGCGCCGCGATAATTTGATCGAGCGTGCCGTTGTCATACATCGAAGGGTCGAGGCAAATCGAAAGATATGGATTGAGGCGAGGAAAAATCTGCGCCCGAATATAACGCAGCGCGGCGGCGTTGTCTTTGAACTTGCCACGCAAATCGGCGCGAATTGGCAGCTTCCACTGCGCCGCCAATGCGGGCGTGGCGATAACGTAACTATCGGCGCTTGCAAGCGAAGCCGCCACGCAGGCGCTGGCATAAACCTTTGGGTCGGTCAGGCTCGCGCCGCGAATTTCCTTGCGAAATTTTTCGATTAAATCCAGCGGCTTTGGCACTACAATCGGCGCGCCGGTTTGACCGCGCTTTTGCATTTCGCCGAGCCAGAAACGGTCGTCTTCACTGTATTGCAAATAAATGCGCGGCTGTTTGCGATTGACAATGCCTTGCAACGAAGACAGCAGCACTTTTTCGTCGAAACTCAGTTTGCGCACATCAGCCACAAAAAGTTGCTTTGCCGGCGGCGGCATTTTTGGTTGATAGGTCGCGTAAGGCCGCTTGATGACCGGCAATTTCACATTGGCGTAGCGAATCGGTTGCGGCAAGGCTTCCAAGCGTGCAAATAATGTTTGCGCTGAGGGAATTTTCTTCTGCGCCGCCAAAGCCGCGATGGTGCTGCGCGTCAAAATTTGATTGGCGACAAAGCCCGGATTGGCGTTGGCCGGATGATTTGTCCACACCGTGACGGCGCCGTTTGGATACTGAATTAAGGCTGTTAAAGGTTGGCCTTGCCACGTTAAAAACGGCGTGACTTGGGCGCCTTGCGGCAGCGATTTGAGGTTCAACCATTGCGGCGTATCGCGCGGCCATTCCACTTTGAGCGAAGCGATATGCAGCAGGTCGCCGGGCGCGATTTCGGTGGTTAATTTCCCTTTGCCGGGGCCAGCGAAACCGCCCGATTGAATGCCCTTTGGCCCGTTGCTGCTCGCTTCATCGGTGTGTCCTATGTCGCGCCATTCGCTGCCGGGAATTTCAAAATCGCCATTAGCCAAAGTCGAGGGCGCGCCGTTAATCCACACTTTGATGTCGTCCAAGCGCACCACGCGGTTGAGTGTGCGAATCTGCGGCGATACATCATAAGTCGCGGTGTTGGCGGGCGCTTTGAATTTGGCTTCGATTTTTTGCCAATTGTTGCCATCGGGAATTTGCGGCCCGAACTGCGTGATAAATTCGCCTCCCGCATCGAAAAAACGCACATAAAGCTGGTCTTTTCCGGCTTGTCCACCCACGTTTTGCGTCCATGCTTCGATATGAAATTCGTCGCCTGCTTTGGCCGGTATGCGCGGCGAATCCAGCCCCGACCATTCGTGTTGCCCAATGATTTGCATCGCGCGCTGGCCGCTGTGCGCTTGGTTTGCCAAACGCCCGCTATCGCTCCACGTCGCCTGCGCCGTTTTGTTGATTTTCCAATGCGCGGCGGAATCGTTAATCACCGGATGCGTAAACGGAATGCCCGACAAAACAAGCGCGCCGCCCGCGCCATGAAACTCCCGCAAATTGGGGAAGGCCGCTTGCGGAAAGGTGTTACCGTAGGGCAAAACAAGGGCATCGTAGCGCGTCAAATTAAAGCGATTGGCATCGGCTAAAGCGTTGACATCCAGTAAGTCGCTTTCAAGCCCGATGGCTTTCAAATTCTGCACAATGGTGCGTGGCGAAGTAAACGGCGAAGCGTTGTAAAACGGAAAACCCGGCTCGAAAAAAACGGCCACTCGCGGTGGATTTTGAGCTTGCGCGATGGCCGAAAAACTAACGAAGAAAACAAAAAACGCAAGGATGATTGTGGGGAAACGCATAGATATTTAGAAGCATAACAAATCACTCCTTATCTATAACGCCACCCCTCAAAATCACCTTTAGTTTTACAACGTCACTTTGGCGCATTTTCTTTCTCTGCCTCTTTAATAGCATCTTGTAACTTAGCACCGACTTCTGCGGCGGTTGTTGGCGTGAAATATGTGCTCTTCAAAGCAGCTAAATCATGTCTCCTCGCTTCAACCAGACCACGCGCTCCAGCCATGTGCATATTACGAAAGGCCCAATCCCACTCGTCTGGAACTATAGGCCAAGGATAGGCAAAGGCTGTAAAGTAGAAAGTATCTGCCTGTTTTTTGTCACCCAACCACATAAGGGTGTCACCCATTTTTAGATTTTCACTGACATATTGCCTATCTACCTCAATGCGGACTTGATTGAGTGCCTTTAAGGCTTCATCGTGTGCCAACTTCTCCTGCTGCTTATCCTCTAACAAGGCTAAGAGATAGGCATTCTTTTGCAAAAGGCGGGCAAGCAGCAAAGGATGCCCATATAAGAGTTTTATGATTTCCTGAATAACTCGCTTAGATTCAGAATAAGTTACTGGTAATTTACCAACTTCAGGATTTGGCTGGCGACTTTCAAAGCGAATCCATGCGCTGACGACAGCTATCACCGCATCATCCGTTGTGAATTTCTCCGCTTGTAAGCGGTTCAGGATAACTTTCTCCAAGTTGGTAACAACTTGCTGATTGAGATTGTTGGGTTTGGCTTGTGTTTCAATCCAAATCTCAAATTGCTGGGCATTCAACCGCACTGTCTGTTGTTCCCCGTTCTCTACTTCTTGAGCATGAGCGAATCCGAAAAACAGCACAGCAAGTAAGACAAAACACAAATTTTTCATTGTAATTTCCTTGTATTTTCTCGCCACCCCATTCTCTTAGGATAAGCGTTCGCGCGCCCATTGCGCGGCGCCAATCAGCCCCGATTGCGGGCCAAGTTCGGCCCCGACAATTTGCGAAACATCAAAAGTTAGACGCGAAGTGCGCGCTGTTACGGCGCGGCGCAATGGGTCGAATAACACTTCGCCTGCTTGCGCGATGCCGCCGCCCAAAACCACGCGCTCGACATCAACGGTGAAGACCACATTTATCAATCCCACTGCCAAATAAACAGCGGTTTCTTCCCAAACGTGCAGCGCGGCTTCGTCGCCATCTTTGGCAGCTTCAGCAATCAGGCGCGGCGTGAGCGTGGTTAAATCGCCGCCGCATTTGTCTTGCATAATCGAAGCGTGCCCTTTGCTCAGTTGCCGCAAAGCACGCCACACAATCGCATCGCGCCCGCACACGCTTTCCAGCGTGCCGATGTTGCCCGCCGTGCCGCGTTTGGAATCGAAGTCCACAGTGGTGTGCCCGACTTCCGCGCCGCGTTCTGTGGCGCCGATATACAGTTGATGATCTATAATCAATCCGCTGCCGATGCCGGTGCCCAAAGTCAGCATCAACATCGAACGCGCGCCGCGTCCGGCCCCAAATCGCGCTTCGGCCAAAGTCGCGGCATTGGCATCGTTGAGAATGAAAACAGGAAGCCCCAATTTTTCACGAAGCGGCGAAGCCACAGGCAAATTTTTCCAGCCCTCAAGATTCGGCGCGTAAACGCAAACGCCTTCCTGATGCTTAACCGGCCCCGGCACGCCGATGCCAAGCGCGCTGCAATCGTATGGAGCCGCATCGCGCACTTCCTGCGCGGCGTGCGCAAGGCGCGGCAACAATTTTTCGGGGCCGTCATGCTGAAATGTCTCGCGCTCAATGGCGTGCGAAACGCGGCCTTTTTCATCCAGCGCGCCGACGTTAAAAGTGGTGCCGCCCAAATCAAGGCCCAGTGTATAAGAATCCATGTTGCGTCTCAGTTATGCACGATGGCGAGGCAACTTTAAAGCTGATTTTTACGGCTTTTTAGAATTTAATTGATGCGCCGCCGTCATTTTGCGCGGCGCGGCGCTGAAGGTGCCGACAGGTGCCTCGTCTTTGTAAACGGTGATTTCTTGCGTCTTATCTGTCGGGTTGAAAGCGATGTAACTCCACATTTTGGTGCGCGGATTGAAATAAATGCGCGACAGCGGCGAACTGGCGTGATAATTCCATTGAATATCGCCTAAAGTGCGATTCGCGTGCGTGAAATAATAGGTTAGTCCGGGCGTATCATTATCATGCGCGATGGGCGAATTTTTCTGCCATAAATCATCTAATTTCGCGGCCACGGCATCGCCATCGAATTGCTGCTGATGCGCTAAAACGACGTTGCCCAAAGCGGCGCCAAGGTCTTCGATTTCGGCTTTGCCTTCTTTTTCTTTGCGCAGTTTCAGCATGGTTTCAAAACTGCTTTTGGCGCGCTGTTTATCGCGCGCCAAATAATCCAAAGCGGGCGACATCGGCAGCCATTGAATGGCATAAACCCAAGCCGGGTCGCCGCTGAAATACGTGCCGAAAAGTTGGCCGCCGCTCCACACCATGCCAACAATGGGCGGCTTATAATTCGGCGAGAAATTATCGCCGTGAATGTTGAACCAATACTCCATCGCCGCGCGCGTTTCCATCGCGTAGCCCATCGCGCCGGTTGCCGTCATTTTCTCATCGCCGAGTGCTTGACCGAGCCAAAAAATGCCAGCCCAGCTTTGCACCGCTTCGGACGATGATTCCTGATTATTGCCAGTAGGCGAACTGAAACCACCGGCCCACGAATGGCCTTCCCACACATCGAAGGTGCGCAAAAACGGAAACTCTTCGTCGCGCTCCCAGTTGGCGTATTCTTTGGCTACAAGGCGCGCCATCGGGCCGTAATCTTTAAGCCATTGCGGATCGAGAAACCCCAAAAGCGCCGCCGAGGTGGTGAAATAACCGTAGTGAAA
>JANMKN010000181.1:0-7218 GCA_031372065.1 Abditibacteriaceae bacterium
CGCACGCGCCGCGACCGCAAAAAACTCTTAAACGTCAAGGTAACGCGCGCTCGTTCGGGCATTCGCGGCGCTTTTGGCCCCGATTCTCCCGAATACTCGCAGGCCGGAGGCACTCGCACCAGCGAACGCAAGCCGCGCAAGACCAAACCAAACACGCCGTAGGCAGCGAAAAAGTTAGCCTTCACTCCGCTTGTTCAACGAACGCCTGTGAACAAGCGGAGGGAGGTATAAATAAGCCTGAGGCCGATTTAAAGTTATCCACCGGTTTTTTCCTGTTTTTGAGTGCATATTTCGTTGGTTAAGCCGCAAAACGTCGGCTCAATAACATTGTTCGGCTGCTGCGCGCGGCGTGAATGGAACTGGTTATAATTGATAATGGGTCAAGACAATGAAATATCAACAACAGCGTTTTCTTCTATTCGCACTGATTGGTCTGATTGTTGTCGCTCTCGGCGTGTGGTTTTCACCTACCCAGCAACTAAACAGGCGAAATGCCGCTTTGATAGAAGCGGCTCAACGGGGTGATGTGGCGGCAGTTCAGGCTGCTTTAGATCACGGGGCACAGGTGGATGCCAGAGATGCAGATGGCATTACTCTGCTGATGCATGCAGCCAGAGGCTATCGTCCCAGCATACGGAACCCCGCACCTACCGATCACCCCGCAGTCGCTGAATTACTCATCAAACGGGGCGCAGATGTCAACGCTCGAACGGCGTCCGGTTTTGTGGCGCTGTTCTGGGCAGCACGCTACGGCCATGACAACTTCGCCAAAATATTAATCAAACATGGGGCAGATGTAAACGCGAAGGATAAGGGCGGCATAACAGCCCTGACGTGGGCGGCCACTAACCAGCAAACTAAGGTGGTGCGACTACTTAAAGAGGCAGGAGCCAAAGAGTAACAGGAGGCTAACAGCCGCCTAACAAGAGACTATTTTGATAAAACACAGGTGCAGCGCGTTTCTCAGGCGAGAAGCGCGCTTTTTGGTGGCAGTTGGGGCATCACTTAAACGCGAACCCAGAGCGTCAGCGACGGGCTTGATGGCAGGCCCGTCGCTGACGCTCTGGGTTCGCTGGTCGCAACTGCTTACTTTCCGCTTTTGATGCGCTTTAAATCAAGGCGCGCGGGATGCTTTTTGTAGAAGTCATCCAATGGATAGCAGCCGGAAATGATGCCGTTGCGTGGCGCGGTGGTGCAATCGCTAAAGGTGCGGCAAATGTGTTTGGGCGAGAGCATTTTGCCTTCGCGCAACACATCGGCGGGCAGTTCGGGATAGCTCAAAACCATGCGGCCCAAACCAACCACATCCACCCAATTATCTCGCACAGCCGCTTGCGCGACGTGCGGCAAATATTCCTGCAAATAAGTGTAGGCCGAGCCAACCAAAACCATGTCGGGAAACTGTTCTTTCAACTTTCGCACTGCGCCGATTTGTCGCGCACAGCCAACTAAGGGGTCTTCGGGCGGCGTGTAGCCATCGCTGGGCGGATAAATGGCCGGACGCTGAATGTGCGGATTGTAATACGGCGAACCGGCGGACAAATTCACAAACGTAATGCCCAGTTCGCGTAGCAACGAGAAGAATTCCAACGTTTCGGTGAGGTCGTATTCAACAGGATTGTCTTGATTAGTGCTAAAAGCATACGGGTAGGGCAGCGGATATTCTTCGGGAATGCCCGGCCCCAATTGGCGTGCGGTGCCTTTATCGGGATCGGGCTTAAACGGCACCCAATCGAAGGCCGAAAGACGCACGCCAATAATCAAATCGGGGCAATTGGCGCGAATTCCGGCCACGATTTCGCGCAAAAAGCGCGTGCGATTCTCAAATGAGCCGCCATAAATGCCGGGACGCGTAAAGGCCGAAAGAAATTCGTGCCCCAAATAACCGTGGCAATGCTTGATGTCCACAAATTGAAATCCGGCTTTTTGCGCGGTAATCGCGGCGGCATGATAACCTTCGATGAGCCGCTTGATTTCGTCATCGGAAAACACCAAATCGTCCGAATCAATGCCAAACTTGCGATCTAAAACCGGATGGCGATAAACGATGCGTGGCTCTAATTTTTTCTTGTCGTTAGGCCGCGAAAAACGCCCCGAATGCGTCAATTGCAAACCGACTAATAAATCGTCAGTGTTCCCATATTTTTCGGCGTGGGCGTTCACCAAAGCGAGGCGCAGTTTTTCCAATGGCTTTTCAAAATCGGCTTGAAAATAAAGCTGATTCGGATTGGCGCGGCCATCGCGTCGCACCGAAACGGCTTCGCCACCCCAGATAATTTTCGCGCCGCTTTCACCAAAGCGCGTCCAGCGGCGCTCCATTTCCGCAGATGGTTGGCCGTCGTCGGTGCCGTCCCAGCCTTCCATCGGATGAATCGCCCAGCGATTGCCGACTTCAAAGCCGCTAACATTGATTGTCTGCGCCAAAGGCGACTGCGGCGCAGTTTGCAATTCATCGTCCAGCGGCAGTTCGATGTTTAACTCCGTGAGCCGCGCGCGAAACGCCGCTACATCAGCGAAATGTCCGACTTTGGGATAAGATTCAGTGCTCATAGGTGATTTCAATATAACTCGCAAAGTCAGGTTTGGGCTATCAGTTTTTGAATTTCTATTTCGCTTAAGGGCGCACAGATGAAAGGTTGCACAGGTGGCACTTGTTATCGCAGCGCACAGGCCCGGCACTTAGATACAATAGGAATTGCCTATGTGGATGGGCACGTCAAAGCTGTGCAGTCGGATGCTTTGGCCGTGCGAAAAACTGTTGGTGGCAATCAGATTCTAACCGCATTCACAATCGCCAACGATTGAGGAAGCGGACAATTTCACTTCTCGGTGTCCCAATTTAGTTCGTTTAAAGCGCGCCACGCTTCTTGGCTTTCCTCGGCGCCCAATTCGTGTGAAGAATATTGGGTCTGGACAAAAAGATCGGTGAGACGCTTTAGCGGCGCGGTGTTTTTCAATCGCAAGTGGAGAATGGCGGCGTATAGCCATTCGTGCGGCGTTTCCCATGCTGTGCGGGCGCGAAAGCGCTTTTGCAGGGCTTGCGCGGCGCGGTCATAAACCTCATCAATGGTGTGGCGTGCGGCTTTGTCGCTAATGTTGCGACGCGCGAAACGCAAGGACGCCAGACGACGCGAGGGTAGTGTGCTGCGTTCGTGATAAAAGACTAAGCCCATCACACCACATAGTAGCAAACTCGTCCCTATCAAAAGTCCATGTTTCGTGAGCCATGCCTGAACACCGGTAAGGACGCTGCCGAGGGCATCGGCCCAACTCATCCACCAATCTCCTGAGTTGTCCCCGCGATCATCAGCAGGAACTGCGTCCAAAGTGGCCCAGCCCCAATTTGGCACCCAGACTTCAGTCCACGCATGAGCATTCGATTCGCGCACCAAAAAGAGACCGCCTTGCTGTAAATCGCCCGCCGTGAAACCGGCGGCGATGCGGGCCGGAATGCCGATTGAGCGGCAGAGAATCGCTAAGGCGCCCGCGAAATGAGTGCAGTATCCTTTGGGGCTATCGAATAAGAAAAACTCTGTGGCGTCACGGCCTGTAGGCAGCGGCGGGGGGCGCAGTGTATAAGTCGCGCGCTTGCGCAATGCATCCGCTAATTGAGCGGCTTTGGCATAGTCGCTGGCATCCGCCGGAAGACCTTTGAGCATCGTTTGCGCTAATTTGCGCACGCGCTCTATAGGCATAGTTGGCAGTTGCAAATACGTTTTCTTTTCAAGGGTCGAGAGTTGCGCCTGTGGATAAGGGCGTTGGTTGGCTTTAAGCGGTGGCCCGTCGCCCGGAATGCCATAGTCGTCGCCGGAGGGCACATCACTAACCATGGCGATGACTTGTTCGGTTTCAACATAATGAACGTCTACACTTTGATCTTCATACACGTTCAGAAAGTCGGGGGTGTTATCTTGATTCCCCAAAATGGGTTTCATGCCCAAATAGTGGATTGAAGGAAGATGAGGCACAAAGCCAATGTTGGCTTGTTTGGCACTGACACGCACCCGCACCAAGCGCGTTGGAATGCCAAATGAAGAATGAGGCGTGAGTTTTCTTTGGGCCTGTGCAATATCGAAACTTAGAACACTGCGCCGCATATCCGAAGCCGAGCGTGCCCTATCGCCCCTCAATGGCAGTGGGCCACTCAAGCTGGTGTTATTCAACGTGCGCAAAGGGGCGCGCACGGCTTTAGCTTCTGGTTGCTGCCATGCAGTGCCAGAGTATTTTGCCAGCGTAAAAAGGCGCCAGTAATTTGGGGCGAGGCTTTTGCCAGTGCGCACATCGCGTGCGGAAATTGCCCATAAGGGCGATTTTGTGGGCAATGGCGGGCCGCTGGTGAAGTCAATTTGTCTTTCGGGGCCAGCATTGGCCGAAACTTCGGGTAGCGCGGCAGCGAATTGCGTGAGTTGCATAGCCAGCGACGAAACCCAACCTTCAGCCGCGCTGCGATTTTCGATGCGGCTGGTCATAGTAAAGGATAAAATCGCCGCGCAAAGCAGCGAAAACGCCATCACACCGCCCAAAGTGCGCGCCGAAAGAGCCGTATTTTGGCCCGGCAACAGCGTAGGGACAAAGGCCGAGGCGTGCCGCGCCACTTCCTGACGCTGATCTAACGCGAATAAAACGGCGGCTAAAGCAGCCCATAGCACGAAAAACAAGACCACGCCCGGCTGTCGTTCAATGACAATCAGCAACACCAAAATGCAAAACGCGGGCACCGTGCAAAGCACCGCATCTTTGTCGGTGACGACTACCAAACAACGGCAAACCATGATGAGTGCGATGACTTGCAGCACTAAAATGATAGCGGCGTCGGCGTCGTGGTGAATGAAAAATTCATGGAAAAAATTAGCTGAAAAAACCGAAGTGCCAATGCGTTTTTGCAGCGGTTCAACTACTAAAACCAAGATGAGCAGCACATTGACAACCGAGACAGCCAACGCCAGCAAAAAACGGGGAATGGACCAGCCACCAAAGCGCAAACCACTTAAGCGAAGGCCCAACGAAATTGGTAATCCAAGCAAAGTAATGCCAAGTAGGAGCCACACGAAACCTTGTGGTAAACGCGGCAACGTGGCCGCCGCGCCGACGGCTGTTAACGTCGAAGCGTAGGCTGCACCGTAACGAATCCACATCTCGCCACGCAGCGGGCTGGGACGGGAACAAACTTCAAGTTTGATAGGTGGAGCAACAGGCATAATGAAATTGCGATTTATCGTAAGTTGGCAGCAGTGAACTGTTAACTCATGGCTTCAACAAATTGGTTTTTGGCCGGAGACACTCGCTTTGTGCTGTTTGCCGCCATTAAATCGCGCACTGCCAAACGTAAAGCATTCATTTGCAGGGCGCCATCGAAGGCGATGTTGTCTGCTTCATTTTCCTGTCCCGGAACAAGCACCACGCCTATGCCCGCCCGCCGTAAAAGCGTGGCTTGTTCCTCGTATTCTGCTATTGGTTTGTTGGCGTTGGGCGTTTCGACGACGGCGCCAAATGCAGGGGCTTTTATCAAGGCGACTGACGCTTGGGCACCACGGCCACGCAGCAAAGAAAGGGCGCGCAATACTTCGGGCGAAAGTGATTGTGTGACCAGAAAAACTTCGTTGGACGCGCCCATATGTCGCAAAAAGGGGCCAAGTGCGGCGGATAATGGTGCTTCACGGGTATCGTCGGCCTCGGCAAGCAATTCGATGATTTGACCATTGTTTGACCCGTTTCGTCCGCCGGGCGCGGACAGGAAAAATGGCTGCGAGTCAAGGCGTAACAAGCCGCAGCGCCGTCCGCGTGCTGTCATGGCGCTGCATAGCGAGGCTACCAAGCGCAAAGCGCATTCGGTGGACGAATGCTCGCCATCTCCGACGGCAAATCCCGCAGCGCCGTCCCAGATAATCAGGCGCTGTGTTTGTTCCTGATTATGAAATTCCTTGACGACCAATTGGCCGCGCCGCGCGGTAGAACGCCAGTGAATCGTGCGTAAATCATCGCCTGGAACATAATGGCGCGTGCCGCGAAAATCGTCGCCAATGCCTCTTGCTGTGGCGTCGCGCGCTGCGCCGTCCAAAAGGCCCGCGCCCGCACCTTGATTTTCGCGTTGCGGCACTAAAGATGCCGGGCCAACAATCAAATCTTCCAAATCGGCGCGCGGTTCTTTTAAAATGCGCCGCCGCAGGCGAAATAATCCCAGAACATCGCCACCATGAATTGAAATAGACTCGATTCGATAGCGCCCGCGCGGTAAATTGCCCAGTGGCAAGTCGCAGACAAGGCTTTCTCCGGCAGGGAGAGCTTCGATTAAAAAAGCGCGTGATAAATGTTCATCGCGTCGCGGGCAGAATAGTTGAACTTCAAAGAGTAGATCGGTTTTATTGAACGAGCCGGAATTGCCCAGTTCGACTTGTATTAAAGGGCCAGTGGGCGCTTGGTTTTGGTCAGCATTCCAGCGTTTTATGTCTTCGGCGAAACGTGCTTTTTCGATGCGCCAGTCACAATGAAGACCCAACATGGAAAGCACCGCCACGCCAAGCGACGAAACCAACACGCCCACAGAAAGCCACGACAGCGCATAAAACTGACTGGGTAAATTGCTGTTGAACAGCAGGATGAGGTAAAAACAAAACCCCATGCCGCCGACCAAATAAGCGCGGGAAGTTATCATAACGGCAGTTAAGAGTTAGGAGTTTTGAGTTACATTAACTTCAACTCAAAACTCTTTAAGTTCTCTTTTGATCTGGCGGTCGGTGATGGCTTCGCGCTTGTCGTGGGCTTTGCGGCCTTTGCCGATGCCGAGTTCGAGTTTGGCGCGCCCTCGCGTGAAATATAGCTTGAGCGGCACCAAGGTATATCCCTTTTGTTGCACGCGGCTTTGTAAACGTTCGATTTGATCACGGCGCAGCAGTAATTTTCTTTTGCGACGCGGCTCGACATTAAAGGCATTGCCTTGTTCGTAAGGGGGAACGTGCATCCCGACAAGCCAAACTTCGGGGCGATCACGGCCCCCTTTTTCTATTGTGGCGTAAGATTCGGCGATTTGCGCGCGGCCTTGGCGAATGCTTTTCACTTCGGTGCCTTTGAGCACCAGACCGGCTTCGATGGAATCTTCAATTTCGTAATCGAAACGCCCGCGCCGGTTGACGGCAACGGTCTGGTCGCCAGATTTAGATTTTTGGTCTTTGGAATTCTTACTCATTACCGAATCGGTCTATAAAACAAAGAACGCGGAGT
>JANMKN010000187.1:0-3837 GCA_031372065.1 Abditibacteriaceae bacterium
GGTGCCCAAAAAGTAAAGAATTTGGCCGCGACACGGCTGTGAAGGGCACAAAATGTTAAGAAAAGGAGTGCGGGTGTCTCGCCCGCATTTCACAATCAAAAGTGCGGGCGAAACGCCCGCGCTCCCTCATAAGCCAAGAAACCAATAGGGAGCAACTTGGCTTATTACTTTTGGCGATTAACCTTCAAAAAACGTTACGCACACGCCGTCTGCATCAAGAATGGTAAATTCCGTCGTGCCCCACAGCATTTCTTTAAAAACTGTGTTGGGATGCAGCGCGCCGGTTTGTTTCATTTCCTCATATAAAGCGGCGGCGCCACGCACCGCGAAGCGCAGCATGGTTTGCTCGCCGATGGTTCGCGCCTCATTGGTCTGGCAGAGATGAATGCGCACGCCATCGCGCGACACGCCGCCATAATTGGGCGGTTCGCCGTTGCAAAAGTCTTCGGTAAAACCCGCTTTTTGGACATAAAAATCAATCGCGGCCCGCACATCCGCAGCAGGCAAAACCGGCACGGCTGTTAAAATTTTCGATTCGTCCATCATTCTTGTCCTTTGCTGCCTCTAATTCCCCACTCCGCACTCCAAATTCCGCATTCGTCACGGCCACGGGAAATTCGGTGTGCTCCACACGCGCCACATATTCATAATGGCCCAGAAAACGGCGGACATAAATTCGCCTAAAATCAGGCCAAGCATGAACGGCGCCAGTTTGCGGAAGGTTTCGATGCCGCCGAAGCGCAAAACCAGACTTTTAATCATCCATGCGATGAAAAAGGGAAACCAAAACACGAAAATTGCCCAGTTGGCATCAATGGCGTAAGCCAAAGGATGCAGCGGAAACCATGTGAAATTGGCGCGCATATACGACAAAAACAAAGTGACAATCACGCCGACCACAAAGCCGCTATACGCTGTCGAATCGGGCGGCAATGTGGTGCCTGCAATGTCGCCTTGCTCGTATTTGAACATATTTCCGGCGTTGGCCGAAGGGTAGCCGTAAAGCGTGAGATGGCCTTTATCGTAGGAAAATTTCAACATAAAATAGCTGGCCGCGATAAACGACACGATGACCGCCAAACCGAAGGGGAAAAGCATCGAACGCTGCCGCACGCGCAGGTCGCCCGCCATTTTCTGATTGTCCATCAATGGCGAAAGCAGCATTCCACGCAAGTCGCGCGCGAAAACTAAATGCAACACCGACATCATCGCTAAATTACTCGGCCCCAAATCGGGCACGCGATAAACCAAACCGATTAAATGATTGGGCAGAAAACTGGTTTCGGTCATTAAAAGGCCCGCTTCGCAAACCGCACGCGTCATAATGAAGGCCACCACGAACAAATAAATGCCCATGTAAACCAGCGCGACTACGGGACTCATGCCCGCCAAAGTCAGCCAGATAATAATGCCCGCAAAGCCGCCAAATAAGCCAATCAATGCAGCGCGGTAGCTCATCAGTTCTGTGGTGTCATCAAGTGGTTTATTGTCCTGCGAGCCGAAGGCGGTTTTTAAAACTTGCTTGAAATACGGCCAGCCGATGCGGAATTGCACCAAGGCCAGCGTGAAATAAGCGCCCGCCGCCTGATAACCCGTCCAAACGCGCGCGTTGTGCGTGCCGATGCCCGTCGGGATGCCGCCGAGTTGCACAGCGATGACATCTTGAAAACGCGTCAATAAAAAGAAAAACCACAGCGAAAACAACAAATCCGTCGGCAGAAAATAAGCGAAGCCGATGGCGGCCAAGGAAATATAAACCGCCATGATGTCCATGCCATTCCACGGGCGCTCGGTGAACCACGCGGACATCCACAAATCCAGCGTGAACTTCGGCCAATCGGGGAAATTGGCCGCCAAGCCATTGACGCCAAAAACCACAGCGGCAAAAGCGAAACCCAACCACATCAAGCGATTGCTAAAAAACGGCTCGCCTTCGACGTTGTCTTGAATGATGGCAAGCGGCAAAGTCGTGAGCGGAAAGCGGATTTGTTCGTTGTCCATCCATTGACGACGCAGCAGCGTCGCCATGCACGCGAAAACCAAAACCGCGCACGCATAAAGGCCAAACCACGCCGTGAGCGGCGCGATCCATTTCAGCCACGGCACCGGCCCGCCTTCATAAAAATTCGCCATGTAATCGGGCCGCACCAAATTTGGCGTCGGCACAAAAGGCAGCGCCCACGAGGGAATATGTTGCGTGACTTGCTCGAACAGCTTGTTTTCGGGCGTGGCGTAATACGGCAAATAAGCGAGCGGTGGAATGATGCGTTCGATGGCGCCGCGTGTGGAAACCATCACTGTTACCAGCAGCATCGAATAAATGATGAGAATATCGGCTTGCGACAGCAGTTCTTTTTTGAAAAGCTTGCTCAGAAAACGATTGGCTAACGCCAAAGCGAACAGCGCGGCGACGGCAGGCGGCGCTAATTGTAGCACGCCGAATTGGATATTCTTGGCCACCATGTCGGCGTAAACCGACACCAAACTGAGGCCACAAACCAATGGCAACCCAACTAAAATGGCGCGCAAGCGCAGGCCATAAATAGCGGCAGGCCGGGCCATTTTCGCGGCGCCGGGCGACGCTTCGACTGGGGGAGGAGGAGCAACAGAAGCTGGCATGAGTGGGCTGCGCACAAACGAAACGCGAACGAAATTATACCTGCTTGAGCGCCTTTTTGACAGTTAAACCGTGCCCATTTAATTTCGATATCGCCGACAAGTCGCTATAATCATCGTATGAAAAAATCATTTCTCTTGTTGTGTGCCGCCACAGTAACCATTAGTTTTGCTCGCGCCGATGACGCTGTTCCGACTGCCGCGCAAATCACCGAACGCTGGCGCTCTTATTTTCAAGCACTACAAAATGTGCCGTCGTGGACTTACAACGCACAAATGCAGCTTTGGGAAAAAGACCTCAAAAAGCCAGAAGCGTCCGCTAAGTTGAGTAGCGATATTAAAATCAAATTCGCCAAAGACAAAAACCTCTTCCGCCGCGAAATGCAAGTGCGCGAAGACGAAAAAGCCGACTTTCAAAAGGTTTTGATGGCCTTTGGTGGCCAGAAATATCAAATGATGGTGCATAACCCAAAACCGGAAGACATCAACGGCCACAAAATGCATGATTTGATGACGCAAAGCCTCAAACCAATTCCCGGTGATCCAACCGACACCATTAACACGCACTTCGCTGTCACCATGCCGTTTTTGTTTTTAACCAAAAACAGCGCCGAGCCACTCAGCACTTTAGCCAATGCTGCGACGTGGGCCGATGTGCAAAAGCATATTCTCAAAGTGCAGCCGACGACATGGGAAAACCGGACCGGTTATTTGCTGACCTTTTCGCCTAACGAAGACGATGTTGATATGGCGCGCGGCGAAGTTTTTATGGATTCCGCCAGCGGTTTGCCGCTGCACGTTGTCAGTTTTAATAAGACCACAGGCGCCGCTGCGGGCGAATTGAAAATTACCCAATTAAAAGAAGCCACCGAAACGACACCGGCTTTTCCCTTGCTTATCGAACTGAATGGCCCCGGCACCCCGGAAAAAGCAGCGGGCAACGGCACCATTGCTATTGACCCGGCTTCGCTGAATTTCGCGCCGACTTTTGCGCCTGAGTTTTTCAAAGTGCCCGCGTCTGCCGTAGAAATCATCACCGAAGGCGATAAAATCGTTTATTCGCGCTACCCGATGCCCAAGGAACCGGCCGCCAAAGCGAAGACACCTGCTAAAACGAAAACGCCCGTTAAAGCCAAACCAAAACAAAAGCGTTAAGCAAAAATTCGCCGCGCAAAGCACAAAAGCCTCAAAAGGAAATTCCTGTTGAGGCTTTTGTGTTTT
>JANMKN010000208.1:0-3368 GCA_031372065.1 Abditibacteriaceae bacterium
GCAGCAACTCCAAATCATGCTCACAACTCTGCCCAAAACTGCCCGAATTGAGAAACGACGAACTAAACCGGCCACCTTTCAACGACTCTTGGAGGCCAAAATCCCTTAGCTTGATGGCTATGGGGCGGGGAGACCCCGCCCCTACGAAGATGTGCCCGGTTTTTGCAAGTCGGCAAAGCTCGATGACATCGCCAAAAACGATTTCATCCTCACGCCGGGCCGCTATGTCGGCGCCGAAGCCGTCGAAGAAGACGAAGCCGCCTTCGCCGAAAAAATGGGCACGCTGGTTATGGATTTACGCCAGCAATTCGCGCAAAGCGACGCCTTAGAAGCGGAAATCAAAAGCAATCTGGCGAGGTTGGGCTATGAAATCTGAAATCGTTCTTGATTCTGGTTTATTAGCGGATTTGCGCGGTTTAATCGAAGGGGCGCGGCAACGCGCAGCGGTTGCCGTCAACCGCGAATTGGTGCTGCTCTACTGGGATTTGGGGCAGCGCATCCGAGTCGAAGTCCTCGGCGAAGAGCGCGCCGAATACGGCGAGCGAATTTTGCCGACACTGTCGGCAAAATTGGCAGAAGAGTTCGGAGATGGATTTGGCGAACGTAATCTTGCCCGCATGATTAAGTTCGCGGAAGCCTTCCCCGACCGCGCCGTCGTCGAAAAGCTCTGCGAAGTGCTGTCGTGGAGCCACTTCGTGGAGATTTTGCCGCTGCGCGAGGCGTTGGAGCGCGAGTTTTACGCGACGATGTGCCACGCCTGCCGCTGGAGCGTGCGCGGCTTGCGAAAAGAAATCGCCGGGGCACTCTTCACGCGCACCGCGCTGTCGCGCAACACCGACGAATTGGTGCGTCGCGAATTGGCCGCTCTGCGCGACGAAGACCGCTGGACGCCCGATTTAGTCTTTCGCGACCCGTATGTGCTGCCGTTTCTCGGACTCGGCGACGCCTACAGCGAGCGCGACCTTGAAGCCGCTTTGCTGCGTGAAATGGAGCGGTTTCTTCTGGAACTGGGCGAAGGCTTCGCGTTCGTGGCGCGGCAAAAGCGCATCACAGTGGATGGCGACGATTTCTATTTGGACTTGCTGTTTTATCATCGCCATTTGCGGCGTCTGGTGGCGCTCGACCTGAAAACCGGCAAGTTTGAGCCGGGTTTCAAAGGCCAGATGGAGCTTTATCTGCGCTGGCTCGATAAACACGAACGCGCGCCCGGCGAAGACGCGCCGATTGGCCTGATTCTCTGCGCGCAGGCCGGCGCCGAGCAGTTGGAACTGCTGCAAATCGGCAAAGCCGACATTCACGTCGCCCAATACATCACCGAGCACCTGCCGCCCGCCTTGCTGCACCGCAAAATCGAAGAAGCGCGCCGCCGGGGGCTGGCGCAAATCGCCGCGCGCGAGTGGACAGAAAACGAAGCGGGCGAGGTTGGGTTATGAAATTTGAGTGGAAAACTTGCACCATAGATGACATTAAGGCTCCTTCTCGTAACGCAATTGTCGGTGGGCCGTTTGGGTCTGATCTTGTTCGCTCCGATTATCAACTGAAGGGTATTCCGGTCATTCGCGGGACTAATTTAAGCGAGGGTGATGGGAAATTCGTTGGAAATGACTTTGTTTTTGTCAGCGAGGAAAAAGCTCAACAATTATCTGCTAATTTAGCCTTTCCCGGCGATTTAGTGTTCACACAGCGCGGAACTTTGGGTCAAGTAGGGATTGTTCCTGATAATCTTGCTTACTCTAAATATCTTCTATCGCAGAGCCAGATGAAATTGGCTTGTGATCCAAATAAAGCAGATGCTACGTTCGTCTATTATGTATTTCGTTCAGTGGAGATGCTTGAATACATAAGAAATCATTCGATTTCTGTTGGCGTCCCGCACATTAATTTAAGAATTTTGAAGTCTATTCCGATTTCGCTTCCTCCACTTCCCGAACAACGCGCCATTGCGCGCATTTTGTCCAGCCTCGACGACAAAATCGAACTCAACCGACGCATGAACGCGACGCTCGAAGCGATGGCGCAAACGCTGTTTCGTGCGTGGTTCGTGGATTTCGAGCCGGTCAAAGCCAAAGCCGCCGGAATGGCGCCCGTCGGACTCGATGCCGAAACCGCCGCGCTGTTTCCCTCGGCGTTGGTCGAAAGCGAATTGGGGCCGATTCCGCAAGGGTGGGAAGTGCAGAGTTTGGATTCGATTGCCAATTTTCTTAACGGGCTGGCCCTTCAGAAATATCCAGTCAACGAAGAGGAAGGGCTACCCGTTATCAAAATCTCGCAACTAAAAAAGGGAACTACCGAAGGAAGCGACAGAGCAAGTTCTTCAATTCCTGCGCCTTATATTGTTGAAGATGGAGATATGCTCTTTTCGTGGTCTGGTTCATTGGAAGTGACACTTTGGTGCGGTGGTTATGGTGCCTTGAATCAGCATCTGTTTAAAGTCACCTCAGAAAATTTTGCCCAATGGTTTTACTACCTTTGGACGCTTCACCATTTACCCGAATTCCGAGAGATCGCCGCCGACAAAGCCACGACTATGGGGCACATTCAGCGAAAACACTTAACCAATGCGAAAGTGTTGATTCCGAACCCGCCATTGTTAGCTGCCATGAACGATGTGTTTACACCGCTGTTAGAGCGGCAAATTAACAACTTGCGCGAATCCCGCACGTTGGCGCAGGTGCGCGACAGTTTGTTGCCGCGTTTGATTTCGGGGCAGTTGCGGGTGTCGTAGGGTCGGGGTTTCCCCGCCCTGACTGACGCCCATATGCCCTGATGTTTCCCTGCCCTGTGTTCCGGTGTTCCGTTTGGGCGGTTGGATTTGGGCGGGGTGACCCCGCCCCTACGGGTGGTTAAATGGCTTACGATCCATTGAAACATCATCGGCGTTCGACGCGATTGCGCGGGTTTGATTATGCATCACCCGGCGCGTATTTCGTTACGGTCTGCGTGCATAAGGGAATCGCGGCCTTTGGGCAGTTGGCCGATGAGGGATTCGTGCGGCATAACTGGTGCGGTCAGATTGTGCTGCAACAGTGGAATGCTCTACCGACAAAATTTCCGCACCTCGTTTTGGATGAATGCGTGGTGATGCCGAATCATTTTCATGCGTTGCTGTGGTTTGCGTCCTACGAAGAGCATCCGGCGCCGCGTGCCACGCTGGGCGCGGTCATGGGATTTTGGAAATTTCAGACGACCCGCCTGATAAACGAAGCACGACAAGACCGTTGGTGCCAAGGCGCCGCGCAAATCTGGCAACGCGGTTTTTATGACCGCATTGTGCGAACCGAACGCGAAATCGAATTTGTGCGCCGCTACATTCAGGAAAACCCAAGGCGTGCATCCAACCCGTAGGGGCGGGGTCTCCCCGCCCAAAT
>JANMKN010000215.1:0-31719 GCA_031372065.1 Abditibacteriaceae bacterium
CGATTCTACAAAATTTCGCCCCTGTCGTCTGCAACCTCTGCCCGCCACTCTTCCAACTTCCCCCGCACCGTCTCCGCGAAGGGGTCTTCAATCTGCTCAAAAATCGTCAGCGCCGCAGCCGCCAACTCCACAGAGCGCGCGCGCTGTCCCAATTCATCCAATGTTAAACCCATATTCCACAAAGAATTGGCTTCGCCGCGCTGGTCACCGATTTCACGTTTGAGATTCAAACTTTGCTCATAGTATTCGATGGCGCGCTGCGTTTCACCCAAATTCTTGTAAGTAATGCCGAGGTTACCTAAAGCGTTACCCTCGCCACGCCGGTCACCAATCTCGCGCACAAGTTCCAATTGTTGCTCATAATATTCGATGGCACGCCGCAAATCGCCTAAAAGGTTGTAAGCATTGCCAAGGTTGCCTAACCCGTTAGACTCGCCGAGCCGGTTACCAATCTCGCGCACAATTGCTAATTTTTGTTCGTTGTATTCGATAGCACGCTGCGGCTCGCCTAAAGCGAAGTAGGCACTTCCGAGGTTTCCCAACGCGTTGCCTTCGTCATGCCTGTTACCTATCTCACGTGAGGTTGCCAGATACTGTTTAAAATACTCAATCGCACGATCCGTTTCTCCCAAGCCAAGCCAAGCCAAGCCAAGGTTATTCAGTGCATTACCTTCATGCCAGCGCGCGCCAATTTCGCGGGCCAAGTCCAAAGCCTGCTCCGACAATTCAAGCGTGTGCCGCGATTGGCCCATGAGATGATACGTCCAAGCCAAAGCCTCCAACGTTTCCAGCAAATCAGTGGATGGGGCATTGTGGCGTTGCTGAATTTCTAACGCTTCGTTGAGAACTTTTTCGACTTCGCGCCATTCATCGTAGGCTGCGAGGCCCTCGCCAGCGCGATAGAGAAGGGTGGCTAATTCCAGTTCTTTACCGGACACGCCGCGCAGTCTTTCGGCACGTTGCAGGGCAAATTTTGGGTCAGCGCTTGAATTAATAGTTACTACGTTGGCATTTCCGATTACATTTCCGTCGCCAGTAATATTTATAGACAGCGCAGTTTCGATGGTGACAACGGTTGTGCGCACCGACCACAAGTCGGGGGCCGTTTCGCGCAGCACTTCTTGCAGCCACGGCGCGCCAGCGAAAAGCAATGTGCAGTCAAACTTCTCGCGGATAGGGTTGCGAAAGGTGTTGAGACGGGCGAGCGTGTTCTGCCATGCCCCGCGCCACTCGACGTAATCCTGCGTATAGTCCGGCGCGACTCCTTGTAGCCACAGGCAGGTCGTGTCTGGTGGGCACGACAAGTCAAGAAACCATTCCGGCAAACGCCGCAAATCTTCGGGGGTATGAATATCTAAGGCAAACAGCGAGTGCCCTGACTCTTCAAATTGCTTTTCCAGTTCATGGCGGCAAAGCAGCGCGCCATCGTTATCGGCAACCAGCAGCACCACGAAATCGAAGCCGGAGGTCAGCTTGAAATGAGTGAGCAGCTTGCGCCATTCGGCTTGTTCGCCAAGACGATAGCGCCGGGCTATAACATCCCACTGAGAATCAGAAGCGGTCATGAAGAGGCAGGGACAATTGGTGACGAATTGAAGGCAGCCTCACGAGCTACGATTTTCGCCACCTCATCACGGATTAAGGGGTGAATGTCATACCATTCTTCGTCGCCTTGAAAATAAAGCACAAAGTGAGTGTCGAGAAAGCGCGTGAGTCGGTCTACGGTTTCGGAATCGTTGGCTTCGAGCATGGTGTCGCGGTGGCGGGCGATTTTGTCGAGCCATTTGGCATCATCTACCGCAATGGGCAAAAAATGACTGCGCACCGTTTGAATCGCGGTGTTGACGTCGACTTCGTTGACCGGCAGCGTTTCCGCGATGTAATTCGTTTCACGCAGCAAAAGCAAAAGGTCACGAAAATGCCCGCCACACACCGCGATAAGATTATCGGCAAGAGGATGTTGACCTTGCTTGCCATCAAAGAATTTTTCGTAGCCTTCCTTGCTAAAGCGGCGATGCACCAACGAACGCAACGACTTCCAACCCGGTTCATGTGGTGTCCGTTGTTCGTCGTTATTCCAATAGCGCACGCAAGGCACTCGCGTGGTTTGGGCATCGGTGCCAGGCAGCGCAAAGCGTAACCACGGCGGCACAGTATAAACCATGTGCATATAGGGAACCTTGAGGAAGTCGCGGTGATGCGCGAAGAGTTGTAGCACGCTTTCAGTGACAGTTTTTTCGCTGTAGGAGGAGTCGCGTAACTGCTCCAATGAATCGAAGAGAAAAACAACGCCCGGTATGTCGTCGCCGTGTTTTTTGTGAATGGCCTTGACCCCATCCTCGAAAAACTTGTCCACATCCTTCTTCAAGTCGCCGATATTGTTGAGCAAAGAATTTTGCAGCGCTTGCCGAAATGTGGGCGTGCTTTTTAAAGACAATTTAAGGTCAGCCTCTATACCTTCAGTTCCAGCCTTCAAACCCAATTCATCCAGATTCACTTTCGTTTTCGTTAGAAAATTGACGAAACGATGCCAGTAACTGTCGTTAGCGACTGAGGAAAACCCTGCCTCTTCCAAAGCATCGCTAAAGGTGCCGGCTATCACCAGTAGCAAATCAGAAATGTCAATCTTTATTGAAGGATTCAGATACTTAAGGGCGTCACCATAGAGAACGAAGTAGCCCTGTGCTTCCAGTTCGCCCTTAAGCCGTCGCAATTCGGTAGTTTTTCCCGAACCACGAAAACCGGAGAACAATTGAAAGCTGTCTGTAGAAGCGAATTCAATACGCTTGCGCATTTTCCCAACCGGATCGGCGGGGCCACACGATTCATAAATCGGCTCGTATTTTTCGTCGTTCGGCGACAGCCATTTGTCGGCAAGTCGTTCGTTGATGTCTCGGCGAAATTGAAGTTCTGGATCAATCTTTCTCATGGTAATTCTTGCGGGTTCCTTTCAGAACGAATGTCACCCGCCGAGTTTTGCCAGCAGGTTGGCAGTTTCGACGGCGGCTAAGAGGGCATCGGAGCCTTTGTTGCCGGCTTTGGTGCCGGCGCGTTCGAGGGCTTGTTCGATGGTATCGGTAGTCAGCACGCCGAAGATGACGGGCACATTGGTGGAAAGTCCGGCGTTCATAATGCCCGACGCGGTTTGACCGCAAACGTAATCGTAGTGATCCGTGGCGCCTTTGATGACGGCGCCGAGGCAAATTATAGCGTCGAAGCGGCCACTGGCGGCCATCGTTTTGGCGACAATCGGCAATTCAAAACTGCCGGGCACATAAGCGACTTCCAAAGCGCTTTCCTGCCCGCCGATGCGCCGCCACGCTTCGACGGTGCCTTCCAGCAGGCGATTGGTAATCAGTTCGTTAAAGCGCGCCACCACGACGCCGATTTTTAAATTGCCCGCGCGCCATTCGCCTTCATGTTTTGTCATTGGTTTCCTTTTAAATAGAACGCAAATTTCGCAAATCTTCGGAAATTCACGCGAATTTTCTTCAAATATTTGCGAAAAATCGCGTTTATTTGCGTAATTTGCGTTCTATTGCTTTTCTTCTTTTTGTTCGTCAATCTCGGAGGCGCCTCCGAAAAGATGCCCCATTTTGTCGCGCTTGGTGTCGAGATAACTTTGGTTATGCTCATGCGGCGCGGGCATCAGTGGCACGCGTTCGACGATTTGTAATCCGTAGGCTTCGAGGCCGACGCGCTTGGCCGGATTATTGGTGAGCAAACGCATTTTACGCACGCCCAAATCGGATAGAACTTGTGCGCCAGTGCCGTATTCGCGCAAATCGGCGGCGAAACCAAGAGCGTGGTTGGCTTGCACCGTGTCGGCGCCTTGGTCTTGCAATTCATAGGCGCGCAGTTTATTTAATATGCCGATGCCGCGCCCTTCGTGCTGCGCGATATAAAGCAAAACGCCGCTGCCATTTTGCGCGATTTGCTGCAAGGCGCCGCGCAATTGGTCGCCGCAATCGCAGCGCAGTGAATCCAAAACATCGCCCGTCAAACAGCCCGAATGCACGCGCACTAAAATCGGTTCTTCGGGTTTAATGAAGCCTTTGACCAAGGCCACAAACGGTGTGCCATCCAGCACGTTCTCGTAGGCGACGACGTGAAATTCGCCCCACTGTGTTGGCAATTTCGCTTCCGCTACGCGTCGCACCAGTTTTTCATTCATGCGGCGATAGCGAATCAGTTCTTCAATCGTGATGATCTTGATGTCGTGCTGCTCTGCCATCACTTTAAGCTCATCGAGATTGGCCGAATTGCCTTCTTCGTTCAGCACTTCGCAAATCACTGCGGCGGGATAAAGTCCGGCTAAATTGCACAAGTCAACGGCGGCTTCGGTGTGCCCGGCGCGCACCAAAACGCCGCCTTCGCGAGCGCGAAGTGGGAAAGTGTGGCCGGGGCGCAGCAAATCACCGGGATGCGAAGCGGGGTCAATGAGAACTTGCACGGCGCGGGCACGATCAGCAGCCGAAATGCCCGTTGTGGTGCCGGTTCGCGCGTCCACGCTCATGGTGTAAGCGGTGCCGTGACGATCCGTGTTCGATTGCGCCATCGGGCCGAGTTGCATTTCGTCAAGGCGCTTGCCTTCCATCGGCACGCAAATTAGGCCGCGCGCTTCCCGCGCCAAAAAGTTGATGGCTTTGGCGTCGGCAAACTGCGCTGCCATAATGAGGTCGCCCTCGTTTTCACGCGATTCATCGTCCGCCACAAGCACAAACTTGCCTTCGCGGAAATCTTTTAAGGCGTCTTCGATTTTTGAAAACATGATTCAGTAGTCAGTGGTCAGTGGTCGGGTGCCCTTTGGGCGTAGTCAGTGGTTTTTCTGTTCCCTGACCACCGCCCGCTGTCCACTGTAATAAGCGTTCGACGTATTTCGCCATCAGGTCAACTTCGACGTTGACGGATGTGCCGATTTGCCAGTCGCCTGCGGTTGTGACCTCGCGGGTGTGCGGAATAAGGGCCACGCTGAAGCGACTATAAGCGACATTAGCCACGGTCAACGAAACGCCATCCAGACAAATCGAGCCTTTTTCGATAATGTATTTCATCAAAGCCGAGGGTGGTTCAAAACCAACCCACCAGCCCTCGCCTTCAGGACGCACAACGGTAATTGTCGCCACGCCGTCCACATGGCCTTGCACAATATGACCGCCCAAACGGGCATTGGCGCGCAGGGCGCGTTCGAGATTGACGCTATTACCGGCTTTTTTGAGGCCAAGCGTGGTGCGCCGCATGGTTTCTTCGACGGCTTGCACTACAAAATGCCGCGCGCCCAGTTCAATCGCGGTCAGGCAACAGCCGTTGACGCTAATGCTTTCGCCAATTTGCGCGTCTGAGAGAAATTCGTCGTCGCCAACGGCGATTTTCAATTGCAACGCATCGCCCAAAGGCGTGATATTTTCGATGATGCCGAGGCGCTCGACCAAGCCCGTAAACATAAAAACTCATTAAAGCGCGCTGAAAAAGCGCGTCACGTTGTCGTTCAGATAACCCGAAACCAAAACATCATCGCCGAAATTTTCGTGCTCCACATCACGCAAACGCAGCGCGGCGCTCATGGTTTCAACCGCGAAATCGCCCGTGGCGGAGATGCCGTTGCCAATCAGCAGCGGCGCCACGAAAAACGCGGCTTTATCGGCTAATTCCGCTTCTAAAAACGCTCCCGTAACGTGCGCACCGCCTTCGACAAGCACGCTACACCACTCGCGTTCGTAGATTTTTTGCAAAAGCGCCGCTAAATCAATTTTGCCCTGCGGCGCGGGCAGGCGCCAGACACCGACGCCTTTTTCTTCGAGCAATGCCGTTTTTTCAAGCGCCGCGTTCTCGTCTACCGCCACGATTAACGACACGGTGGCCGCGCTCTGCACCAATTTCGAGTCCAGTGGCAAACGCGCGTCCGCATCCAAAACCACGCGCACCGGTTGTTTCCAGTTGCCTGCCAAACGCACGTTTAATTCAGGATTATCCGCTAACGCAGTGCCGATGCCGATAAGGACGACATCATGCAAGTGCCGCATTTGCTGCACGCGATGGCGCGCGGCTTCGCCCGTAATCCATTTCGCTTCACCCGAAGCGTGCGCGATTTTTCCGTCCAACGACACGGCGCTTTTTAAGGTGACAAACGGGCGATTTTGCACGATATGCACCAAAAACTGCTCGTGCATTCGCGCGCATTCTTCGACGCAAAGTTGGCGCACTTCGAGGCCCGCTTCGCGCAACTGCGCCATGCCGCGCCCGTTGACAGCGGGATTCGGGTCCAGCACGCCGCACACCACGCGCTGAATGCCCGCTTGAATCAAAGCACGCGCACAAGGGGGCGTGGTGGCAAAATGCGAACACGGCTCCAGCGTGACATAAGCTGTCGCGCCATTTAAATCATCGCCTGCGGCACGGGCACTGTTCAAGGCTTGAATTTCCGCGTGCGGATTGCCATGCCCCGGCTGCGTGTGACCGCCGGACAAGATGCGCCCGTCTTTGACGAGAACACAGCCTACCGAAGGGCGCGGCGACAGCCAACCCAAACCGCGCGCCGCCCATTGCAATGCCGCGCGCATTCCGCTTTCATCATCGGCAATGCGCTCTGTTGAAATATCAGTCATTGAAAAGAGATTTTAAAATTGATCGAGATTCCCGCCATCGGTTAGCACGTTTTCGCTGCCTTCCTTAGGCGCATAAGCGCGCACTTTCTTGCTGGATGACGACAGTGGTGCTTCCTCAGATGCGTGTGCGCCGCGCAAGCGGGCTGTTTCCTGTTCCGCTAAATCACGCAACTGTTCGGAAAAACGAATGCTATGTTCGCGCTCAACTTTGCGGCGCGCGGTGATCAACATCCACATATCTAAGCCTAACAAGGCCAAACCGAAAAGAACCAGACAAAAAACACCATTGATAATAGCGACAAATTGCCATTTTTGATTAATTGTCGCATTGGCTTCGGGCCACCAGCGGGTGAGCGCTCCCGCCAACGATAACAAGGAAATAATCCAAATGAGTGCCGAAAACAAGCGCAGACGAAAATGACGGGGCGCCAAAAGACTATCGCCACGACGTGTGCGGGCCAATTCCAGCCACGCCCCTGTTATGATAGCAACCACGCATAACAAACAAAGCAACGCAAAAAGTCCCCGCGCAAAATCTGTTGGCATAACTTACCTCGCTCCAACTTGCCCTTGCCTTTGGCGCTCACCATCGCCAATTCATTCCCGACAATTCATTATAGCAAGCGAACTTTATGAACCCGCGCGTTCTCTAAAAATTGAGCCACCCCGGAGCGCCCTTCGCTTTTCTTTGAGAAACCAGCATCGCTTCTGGTTCGTTTTTGTCCCGATTTGGCCCGTAATCAAACATTTTGCTGCCTTTTTTGCTTTTTATGGCCGATTTTGGCGAAAAGAATTGGCTCGAATTGTTTGATAAATCGCCTACGGGGTAAAATAGAAGCATTCACTGTATCATCTTGTGACCAACCAGATTCGCTGACAAGCATACGGACGGCAACACAAGAAACAACGCGGGAGACCTTATGATTCTTTTTTCTTTCAGCCAATTTGCGCCCAAGGGCCGCAACAACTCTCATTCTCACCATCTTCGCAGCAGGCGACACCGGGGGTTCACGCTGGTAGAACTCATGGTCGCCATAGGCATCATCGCGGTTCTGGCGGGCCTGCTGTTTCCTGTATTCAAAACCGTGCGCGACAAGGGGAAAGTCACGCTTTGCTCCAACAATTTGCAGCAACTGGGACTGGGCTTTCAGCAGTATTTGCAGGATTATCAACAACGCTATCCCGGCGGCGGGCAATATCAGGAATGGGCCAATGGCGGACATTGGGTCGGCGCCGATTTAAACGGAAACAACGCTGCCGGCACCAGTGGCGGCACAGCGGTAGCATTGACGAATCCGGGCGATCCCATTGGACAGCCTTATACGGGCGCCGAAGCCAAACCGGAGAAGGGGGCACTTTATTCCTATGTCAAAAATGCACAAGTTTATGTTTGTCCCTCTGAGCAAAATGGTGAATTCAAGCGCTTGACATATTCGATGAACTGCGCCATCGCCGGATTAAACGCCACAGTTCGCATGAAACAACCGACGGAAGTTGTTCTCTTAGTAGATGAAAATAATGCTAACGATGGTTATTTTTACACGGCGGGCATTGGCGCCGCAGGATCAACGGACGCCTTATCAACTAACCATTCCAAAGGTGGCAGCCTCTTGTTTTGTGATGGTCATGTAAAATTTTACAACTACGCTGCTCTGCCTCTCGATAATCCAACGGTATCACCGCAAGCAGTAACACTCAAAACACAATTAACGGGTTCACCGCGCTTTTGGGATAAGGCTTTTGATTTGGCCGCTCCTTTCACCGATGCCGAAGGGTATTATGTGAGTCCCGCCTTCGGTTCCTGCGCTGCTCCTATGGTGCCTCCTGATGCGCCTGCTTAATGCGCCCGCTTAAGTTGTAGGCTGCATCCCAGCCTGCATACTGCCAATTTCACCCCAAAGTTGCGGACAATTTTGCAATCGCATCTATGACTAAAGGCGGGGCGCACTTTACAATTCTGAAGAGTGCGCCTCGCAACTTCTTTTTGAGATTACTTCTCTAATCGGCTTCGATACCAATATGCTGGCGCAGCAAAAACGCTCCACGCTACCTGGCCATCGCAGCTCACAAACGGGGAGATTCTCAAAAGAGAAAAAGTCATGCCGCAACCATATTCGCGCCGCCCAATTTTGGCGGCAAACCCACAACACAATTCATCCATTCGTTCAGCCTTTACGCTTGTCGAACTTTTGGTCGTCATAGCGATCATTTCGCTACTGGCCGCATTTTTGTTTCCCACCTTTAGCCGCGCACGGGAAAACGCCAAAAAGATTTCCTGCATGAATAACCTCAAGCAATTGGGGATTGCTTTCGCGCAATACACCGCCGACTATGATCGCGGCTACCCCGGCGCAGGCCAATATCAGAAGTGGGCCAGCGGCGGACATTGGGTAGCCGGTAGCGTAAATAATCCTACTTCCGCAAGTGATGGCAATCCCGGCTCCATGCGGCTTTTAAGTGATCCCAGCACGCTTACAACTACACCTGCCTTAGTGGATAAGGGAGGTCTCTACCCTTATGTGAAGAATAAGGCGATTTACATTTGTCCTTCCAGCCCTGACGGTGAATTCACCGAATTAACTTACTCGATGAACTGCGCGATAGGAGGCGCAAAAGACACTACTATTGCCTCTACCGATTCGGCGAATATTATCCTCTTAGTGGATGAGTATCAAGCCAACGATGGTTTCTGGTGGACGGGCAAAGACCAAGCGCAAGCCGCAGCCTCTTCTACCGATGCTTTAACCAAGTTGCACAATGAAGGCGGCAATTTGTTAATGTGCGATGGACACGCAAAATATTACCCCTTCGCCAAGTATCCCTTGGAAAAATCAGCCGCCGGTGCCGCTTTGAAAGTGAGCATGACGGCCCAACCAAGGTTCTGGGATCAGAAATTCAATGCCACGCCGGGCAAGGGCTATTTCCAAGGCAAGGAAACGCAGCTTGGCAGTTGCGAAAAACCGCAAGGTTAAGTGAACTGTTCAAACAAAAATGGAGAAGTGAGACAATCACTTCTCCATTTTTATTCATCATCCTATGTCCACTCCCATCACTTACCGCGATCATTTAATGGATCGTTATAAATTACTTTTCGACTGGCTGCCCGAAGGCGGCCCGGTTTTGGATGTCGGCTGCGGCAACGGCATTTTCACGCAGCATCTGGCGAAAAAAGCCGCGCCCGCTTACGGCATTGACCATCACGATGGCAATCTCGAATGGGCGCGGCGCGAGTTTCCTCATGTCAACTTCGTTAAAGCCGAAGGCGAAAAACTGCCGTTTGACGACAAGTTTTTTCAATCGGTGGTTTGCACCGAGGTGTTGGAACACACGCGCGATGACCGCGCCACTTTGCGCGAAATTCATCGCGTTTTGAAACCGGGCGGCACGCTTTTGCTTTCCACACCGCACAAGGGGCTTTTTTCGTTTCTCGACCCCGATAATGTCACTAACAAAGTCTTTAAGACCGTCAGCAAACTGAAAATTCCCAAGCCGGGCGGCGGCACGTTTTACCAAGGCTTCGATTACGATGTGCATCGCCATTACACCGAAGGTCATTTGCGGCATTTACTGGGCGAAGGTTGGCAGGTTGACGAAGTTTATTTCGGCGGATTGGCCCTGTATCCGGTGCTTTACGGCTTTGAAAACGTGATTGATGCCTTCTCAAAAAAACGCTCTTACTGGCAAGATTATCGCGTTTTGCGCACGCTGCGCGCGTGGGATTTCCACACGCCGTTTGGCAAACTTTCCTACAATATTGCTCTGAAAATCCGCAAAACGAATTAAACTTTGGGCAGAGGTATTTTGATGGTCGCCCGCGCTTATCAGCCTGAAAATCAGCCCGAAATCGTTCAATCAGAGACAAGCGAAAAACTAACGCCGCAGGAATATCTGCGCTGCGAACGCGCCGCCACAACGAAGAGCGAATTTATCAACGGTGAATTAATCGCTATGGCCGGTGCCAGCAAACGGCACGCGCGCATTGCCGCCAGTGTCGTTGTGCATTTAGCAAACCAAATTACTGGCTCATCGTGCGAAGTTCTGTTTAACGATATTCGCTTGAAGATCAACGAAGCGGGCGACTATGTTTATCCCGATGTTTTGGTAGTTCGCGATGGCGGCGAATGGGAAGACGAGCAATTCGACACGCTTTTGAACCCGACAATCATTATCGAAGTGCTGTCGTCTTCTACTTCGCGCAGTGACTACAACGACAAATGGCTGCGTTATCAGCAAATGCCTTCGCTTTCCGATTATCTCTTAATCGCGCAAACGCAACGGCGCGTGGAACAATTCACGCGTCAAAAAGAAAACCTTTGGCTTTACGCGATTCATACAACGCCGGAGGCGCGGGTGCAATTTGATTCCATTCATTGTTCGCTCACGCTCGGCGAAATCTACGAGCGCATTTCTTTTGAAGAGAATTCATAACTGAGAAAGCGTGCCAACGTCTCCGGCAACCCTATAAACTGGCAAGTGTGCAACAACAGCAAATTCGCAATTTTTCGATTATCGCCCATATTGATCACGGCAAAAGCACCTTAGCTGACCGGATTCTTCAATTGACAAGTGCCGTCGCCGACCGCGACATGAAAGAGCAAATGCTCGACTCGATGGATTTAGAGCGCGAGCGCGGCATTACCATTAAAGCCTCTGCCGTGCGCCTCGATTACACGGCACGTGACGGCCAAGTTTATGTTCTGAACTTGATTGACACGCCTGGTCACGTTGACTTTTCCTACGAAGTTTCGCGCGCCTTGGCCGCCTGCGAGGGCGCGCTTTTGGTGGTAGATGCCTCGCAGGGCGTCGAAGCGCAAACCGTGGCGAACGCGCATCTGGCGCTGATGGCGAACTTGGAAATCATTCCGGTTCTCAACAAAATTGATTTGCCGAATGCCGACCCGAATCGCGTTTTGGCCGAAGTCGAAGAAATCGTCGGCTTGCCAATGGACGATGCCCTACTCGCTTCAGGCAAAAGTGGCATCGGCGTGCCCGATTTGCTCGAAGCCATTGTCGAGCGCATTCCACCGCCCAAAGGTGATGTAAACGCGCCGCTTAAAGCACTGATTTTCGATTCCAGTTACGATGCTTATCGCGGCGTTATCGTTTATGTGCGCTTGATGGAAGGAACGCTGCGCGCCGGTCAGAAAATTCGCTTTATGGGCACCGATTTGCCTGCCGAAATTACTGAACTTGGCGTTTTTCGCCCTAAAATGACCGCCGTTAAGGAATTGGCGGCGGGCGAAACCGGATATATCATTGCAGGTATCAAAGACGTTTCCGAAGTGCGCATTGGCGATACCGTCACCGATTTGGCAAAACCGGCTGCCGAAGCGCTCGGCGGCTATCGCGAACCAAAACCGATGGTCTTTTGCGGCCTTTATCCGATAAATTCCGACGAATTCACCGATTTACGCGACGCGCTGGACAAATTGCGCCTCAACGACGCATCGCTGACGTATCAAGCTGATTCCTCGCCCGCTTTGGGCTTTGGTTTTCGCTGCGGCTTTTTAGGGCTTTTGCACATGGACATCGTGCAGGAACGCCTCGAACGCGAATATAATTTGTCGCTGATTGCCACGGCGCCGAGCGTGATTTATCGCATCACGCGCACCAACGGACAGACTTTTGAAATTGACAATCCGGCCAAAATGCCCGCGCCGCACGAAATGGAATACGTCGAAGAACCGATGGTTATCACCACGATTATCGTGCCGCAGGAATATGTGGGCGCATGTCTCGAACTGTGCGAAGAACGGCGCGGTATTTACAAAAACATGGAATTTTCTTCGAGCGGCGGGCGGGTGACAATCACTTATTTGCTGCCACTTTCGGAAATGATTATGGACTTTTTCGACCACTTAAAAAGTCGCACGCGCGGTTACGCTTCAATGGATTACGAACTAACCGATTTTCAGCGTTCGCCCTTGGCGAAAGTGGATATTCTCATCAACGGCGAAATCGTGGACGCGCTGAGTTTTATTTGTCACCGAGATCAAGCCTATGCGCGCAGCAAAACCATCTGCGACAAGATGAAAGAATTGCTAACGCGACAAATGTTCCAGATTCGCATTCAAGCCGCCATCGGCGCGAAAATCGTCGCCTCGGCCAACCTTTCGGCCATGCGCAAAGACGTGACGGCTAAGTGTTACGGTGGCGACATTTCGCGCAAGCGCAAGCTGCTCGAAAAGCAAAAAGAAGGCAAAAAGCGCATGAAACAAGTCGGCTCCGTCGAAATCCCGCAAGAAGCCTTTTTGAGCATTCTCAAAGTGAATGAGTAGGTATGTTTGGATTAAAAAAGGCTCAAAGCATCTATGTCTGTTTACTTGCAACCACAATGCTGCCTCTTGGTTGCAACAATACCAGTGCGCCGCCAACTTCTGGTCAAAAGCCCGTTTTCAAAACTTGGACAAATTCCATCGGAATGAAACTGATTCATTTGCCAAGCGGCAGTTTTCAAATGGGGGATGCCAGACCTGGTTTGGATGCACAGCCAGTTCATCAAGTGCTCCTATCATCTTTCTGGGTTGGACAGTTTGAGGTCACCAACGTGGAATTCGATTTATTCAAAAGACGTCCTCGTTTTCCAGAGTCGCTTACTAATTTGCAGCCAGCGATGAGAGTATCCTATCCAGAGGCAGTTAAATTTTGTGAATGGTTAAGCAAAAAGGAAAATCGCCGCTATCGTTTACCCACAGAAGCCGAATGGGAATATGCGGCGCGTGGCGGACTGAATCAAAAAGATTATCCTTGGGGTAATGAAGGCCCTGAAGGCCGCGCGACGTTTGGTCTCCAATTAAATACAACGCCCATTGGAACTTATGCGCCCAATGGATTTGGGCTATATGACATGGCAGGTAATGTAGAAGAATTAGTTTCGGATTGGTATGACGAAAATTATTATGCTCGCTCCCCCAAGTTAAATCCTACCGGACCAGCACATGGTCGCTGGAAAGTTACTCGTGGTGGGTTCTTTGGCATGAATGAACTTTATTGTGCTGAACGTGCGGCTTTTCCATTAGATACACCATCCTTAAGTGGTTTCCGCATAGTAATGGAATTTGAGAAGAATAAGACCGCATCAGAAAAAGTGCAAAAGGCATCTGAACGCCATTAATTTCCTTGTGGGGCGCTTCAAATTCATTGAATCCACAAAAAATCCTCGGCACGAAGACCGCAAGGTAAAGCAAAACAAGGAATATTCATGAAAAAATTGATTGCTGTCTTTTTTGCCCTTTTGCTTCACACATCGGCGCACGCGCAGACTTCGACTTTGGCACTGCCAACTTCAGGCGCGACGATTCAGATTAAACCGTTAATGCACGCCAGTTTTCAAATTGAACACGGCGAAATGACGATTCAGGTTGACCCGACCAAAGGCGGCAATGCTATGAATCCGAATAAAGCGGACTTGATTTTGGTCACCGATATTCACGGCGATCATTTCGATGAAGCGGCAATGCAGGCGCTGGATAACGGCAAAACTCTGGTTATTGCGCCGCAGGTTGTTATCGCGCAAATGAAAGGTTTCAAAAACCGCGTCATTCGCCTCGACAACGGCCAAACGAAGAGCAATTTACCCGGCATCCTCATCGAAGCGGTGCCGATGTATAATCTTCAGCGCGGCCCCAAACCGGGCCAGAAATTCCACGACAAAGGGCGCGGTAACGGCTATATTGTGACTTTGGATGGAATGCGTCTTTACATCGCAGGCGATACGGAAGTCACGCCGGAAATGCAGGCCTTAAAAAACATTGACGTGGCGTTTTTGCCGATGAATTTGCCTTACACCATGACGCCCGAAGAAGCCGCTGAAGGCGTCAAAGTTTTCAAGCCGCGCATTGCCATTCCGTTTCATTACCGCGCGCCCGCCGACAAAGTCAACAATAATCCGCAGCAGTTTCAGACGGCGCTCAACGGTAGCATCACATTGGTTTGCTTGCTGGAATGGTATCCTGCTACAGCCGTGGAAACTGCCACGGCCAAAAACTAACACCGATTAGATAAGTTTCTGTTCACTCCGCTTGTGCTTGTTGCAAAGGTAGGCGAATCGAAAAAGTGCTGCCCTGCCCGACTTCGCTGCGCACAGTTATGGTGCCACTGTGGCGTTTGACCACACCAGCCACAATACTGGTTCCCAAACCGGTGCCACCGACTTTGGTTGTCATCACTTGATCGGTAAATAATTTCGCGCGCACTTGGTCGGGAATGCCGCGCCCCGTATCAGCGACTTCAATTAATAAATGCCCGTCGTCCGCATTTGTGCGCACGGTAACGCTGCCACCGGGCGGTGTTTCGGGAATAGCGTTATTGACCAAATTATAAAGCGCGTTATAAAGCTGTTTGGTGTCAAACTCGGCGGAGGGCAATGGCTCAGTTAGTTCCAGCAGCAATTGGAGTTGCGCTTTGCCAGCCACGATGCGCAATGAGCGCGCTACTTCGCGCACCGTATCATTCGCCTGCGCCAATTCAAAATGGGGCGGAGAAATCTCGCCTTTGATGGCATCGGCGATCTCACGCACGCGCGCTGCAACGCGCTCGGACGCATCAATTGTGCTGTCTAAAATCCAATCGTAATCATCACGCAGAAACAGCAGACTTCGTTCGAGACGCTCGCCCCACGATTCATTGTCGGGACATTCACTGCGCAATTGATCGAGATCATTTAGCACATCATCCAAAATCGGCTTCAAAGTTTGGGCGCCGGATTGGATGGGAGTCAGCATATTTTTTACGTCATGCGCAATGTCGCCGATCACATTGACAATCGCCGCTTTGCGCGCTTCCTGCGCCAAACGCGCGTTTTCGATAGAAGCGGATGCTACCGCTCCCAAGACTTCCAAAACTTCCAAGTCGCGGTCATCGAAATTATGCCGCGCGTTGATCACATTAATCACACCAAACGGCGAATGCCCGGCTCGTTTTAGCGGCGCCGTCATCATAGAATCCACACGATAACCGGTGCGGTCATCTACCGAATGGTGTTCGGCCCGATCATGCACATTGTCAACGATAGCGGGCTGCCCGGTGCGAAAAACTTGCCCCGCCACGCCCGTCGAAACCGGAATTTCGTAACCGATCAATTTATCAGCAGAAGGGCCGAGAACATAGCGAAATTTCAGCGTTTCTTTTTCCGGGTCGTGCAGCAAAACCGAGCCGCCATCGGCGCGCAAAACTTCAATGGCAACCGCCAAAGTTTGTTGCAGCATGGCTTCCATTGACGGCAAGGCAAACAGCGCATCAGCAGTGCGGCGCATAGCGTCAATTTCGCGTTGCCGATGATCTAAAGCGGTTTCCGCTGCTTCTAATTTGAGTTCGCTGCGTTCTAAGGCAGCGCGCAACCTGACAATTTCAACGTTGTAATCCATGATTTCCGCAGTCATTTCCGCAGTCACGATACGCATTCCAAGGTGCCTGTGCGTGTCAGTTTACCGAAGCCACGTTTCGGTGATGTAAATGTTTGCTATCGCTTGCAGATAAATTCGAGGCGAATTGCAAATAAATAATATCGCTTGTGAGGACAACGATAGTAGTTTGAAAGATGAGACGCGCTCAAATCCTACGGCCAGATCAATCTGATAACAAAGTAAATAATTGTCAGACAGCTTAAGAAAGCACAGCCGCCCACCAGAATTTTCAAGCCCTCGCCAAAATTCACTTTTATAGGCATGATGTCCATTTTCTCAACATCTCTGAGACGAAAATTTTTCTGCGTTGGGTCAAGCTTCAGGCTACTAAATGATGCCATAAGCCATCGCTGACAATGTGGGCACTGCTTTGCCCCGACAGCAATTGGCTTATTGCAATAACGACACGTTAGCGTGTGATCCGGCAATAAGCCAATTTCTTTTAGTTCACGCTCCAAAAAGGAGGGTTGCTCCTCAATCGATTGGTGTTCAATGCCTTCTACTTCATCTGCCCACGGCAGGCGATAGGAGCAGCGGTGGCAATACGCAACTTTAATTGAGTTACTTTCGCCACACATCGGGCAAATCTCATTTTCTGTCATCAGATTTATTTTCGCGCGCCTCCATGTTCAAAGTCGATGGCGTAAGGGCAGCGAATCAGCGTGCGACGCACGCAGGGTTGACACGTTTCAGCGATGTAAATTCCCTCTGCGTTTAGCGAATTGGGATCAATGACGTGGGGAAATTACGACGCGTAAGGGTTTTTGGTTTTCAAAGGCTGCTGTTTTTCCCAAACATCGCCTTCGAGTTCCACCACGATTTTCAAGGCTTGCGCCAGTGAATTTAAGCCTTCGGCGGTCACTTTGGGCGCCATTGCCGCGCACGCCTCACGCACCGCAGCCAACGCTTTTAATTGGGCTTCGTAAATTGGCGAATCATCGCTCATAAATCTCCTTGCGTCGGTTTCGCTCACGAGGAATGAACCGGCGCCTTGAGTTTACATCCTCAAGCGCAAATGACAGAAAAAACAAGAGGCCACCCGCAAAATTACTTCCGCGCGCGTTCGGGTTCAAAACCGATGGCATACGGGCAGCGAATCAGGGTGCGGCGCACACAGACTTGGCCGGTGAATTCGGCGTAGGGAGAATTGTAAAACGCGGCTAAAGTCAGCGAATAATCGCAAACGGTGCCTTTGAGAAGGCGTCCGCGCTCGGCGTAGCGAAAGCGGCGTGCAATGCGGGCATCGTTGACGGCAATAATCAAATCAAGGTCGCCCGGCGGCATGGATGCGATGTCGGTTTGCGAAGGACGCGCCACAGCGCGCAATTTTCCCCACGCCGGATGCGAGTGAAAGGTGCCCAAAACCTGATAGGAAGCGAGTTCTCCAAGGCAAGCGCGCACACGCTGGTCGCGCCCGCCGTGCGGACAAACCATTTTATGGCCGCGCACAGCGGTTTGATAGGGAATGGCGTATTCGACGAGCCATTCCGTATCGGTGCGATAGCCCAAAAGCAGGCCGTAGCATTCTTTTTTGTAAGCCTCAATGCTGGATAAAACAGCCGATAGAAACGCGGTCTGCGCAAGCTGAACGATCATCAAACGTCACTTTCCGGCAGGCCGCGAAGAAGAATATGCGCCGAAGATTTATTTTTTTGTAACAGCTCTGCTTGCCAATAGAACGCAAAATTCGCAAATTCACGGGAATTTTCGCAAATAATTTCGGATGTTTTGCTTATGAGATAGGGCAACAGATTCGCTGACAATCCCTCAAAGAAAATTCGCGTTTTATTTGCGTCAATTTGCGAAATTTGCGTTCTATGAACGCAGTTGTTCCATGAATTCTACCAAAGCCGCGCGCCAATCGCGTAGGGGCTGCAAGCCCAATTTTTCCGCTTTTTGGTTGCTCATCGTCGAATAAAGCGGGCGCCGCGCCGCCGCGCCGTATTCGACGCTTGAAACCGATTGCACTTCGCAGTTTGCGCCAGCGATTTCAAAAATCGCGCGCGCATAGTCATCGAAAGCGACTTCGCCCGCGTTGGACAATTGAAACAAGCCGCCGTCGGAGTTTTTCAGCAGTTGCCACACGGCACGGGCCAAATCGGGCGTGTAAGTCGGCGTGCCGATTTGGTCGTTTACCACGCGCACAAAAGGCCGACTTTTTGCCAAATTGAGCATCAAAAGCGGAAAATTGCCCGCCGGTTTGGAGCCAAGCGCGCCATTTGAGGCTTCGACTGGCCCAAATAAGCGGCAAACGCGAATCGCAAAATTGCGCTCGCTTCCCGCTAATGCGATATTCTCGCCCGCCAATTTCGACGCCGCGTAAATGCCAAGCGGATTTGCTTTGTCGTTTTCGTCGTAAGGCGTCGTTTTCGCGCCGTCGAATACAAAATCCGTCGAAAAATGCGCCAACGGCACATCGTTTTCGCGGCTAAAACGCGCTAACACACCAACGCCGAGCGCGTTGATGCGCAAAGCATCGCTCATGCCATCGGTTTCGGCCTTGTCCACGAGGTTATAAGCCGCACCGTTAATTACCAAATCGGGCCGCACAGTTTTCATTGCAGCGCAAACGGCCTCGCTATCAGCAATATCTAATTCAACGCGCGAAAACGGCACAATTTCCACGCCAGCAGGAGCGGAATTTTGCAGCGCCCGCGCCAAACTGCCCCGCGCGCCGGTAAGTAAAACTTTTGAAAAATTCATGATAAGAAATGGAACACGGATTTCATACGCGGAAACGGCACAGATGAACACGGATTTTTAAGAGATAGCGGCTGTTATTTTTTCCCTAACCAGTGAAAATCCGTGCCGTTTCCGCGTATGAAATCCGTGTTCCATTTGAACGTTATCGGTAAAGTGGCCCGAAGGCGGCACAGGCGCGGTAGTCGGCGCTTTGTGGTTCAAGGGCGCCGAAACGTGTCCACACGGCGGGGCGAAAAATGCGCTCAGCAGAAACGTTGTGCATATCCACCGGAATGCGCAGCATCGAAGCTAAGGTAATCAAATCGGCGCCGATATGACCGAAAGAAATCGCGCCGTGATTGGCGCCCCACGCGTTCATCACGCCGTAAACGCTTTCAAACGGGCCGTCACCGGTTAAATTCGGCACAAACCATGTCGTCGGCCACGTCGGATTGGTGCGCTCGTCCAGCGCTTCATGCACATCATCGGGCAGTTCGATAGTGAAACCTTCGGCGATTTGCAAAACAGGGCCGAGGCCTTTGACCAAATTGAGGCGATACATCGTGACCGGCATTCCGCCGCGCGTGGTAAAATCGCTGCTCCATCCGCCGCCCGGAAAGTATTCCACGATAGACGGACACCACTTTGTCGCATCCAAACAAGCCTTTGCTTCGGCGGGCGAAATTTCCCACCACGGCTTGAGAACTGGCGTGCCCTCGTCGTTTTGCTCACCTGTCCAATCCAGCGCCGCCGGGCCGGAATTGATGAGATGCAAAAAGCCGTTTGGCGCCAGCGGCGCGTCGTTGCTGACTTCGGCAAACGCGGCGTCTTCATCGCCCGATTCTTCGACTAACTGCATAAAACGCTCGGCGGCTTCTTCGGCGATTTGGTGCAAATCGAGTCCGGTCACGCGTTCTACGGCTTCGGCGCTCCAATAAGTGCGCACATCGGCGAAAAGCTGCGCGCTGCCCGTCAAAAGATGGCCGAGCAGCATCGAAGCACCGTTGAGCGCATCGTTTTCCGTCGCCACCATAAAAGGCTGACGAATGCCATTCCAGTCGAAGGACGAAGTGAGAATCGCTTCCAGAAAATCGCCGTTGGGAAAGTGATCTGTCCATTGGCGCTGGCCTTGAAAGCCTCCGGCGAGCGCGTTGTGGCCTTCGGCTTCTTCTTTGAAGCCCATTTCGGCGAGTTTCGGGTTGCCAATCATCAAATCGCGCGCGATAAGCGCCATTTTGATGCTACTTTCCCAGTCGGCGTCTTTTTGCTGGCGCGTGCGCGCTTTTTCCTCGTTGTAATCTTTGCCTTCGGGACAGTTTTCTTTCACCCAGACTTTGGCGCGCTCGAATTCTTCTGTGTCGTAAATGCCCTTATCCATGCGGCGCACAAATTCGGTCATGTCGAGGCTTTCGACGCGCATTCCGAAGTATTCTTCAAAAAGCGGCTGATCTACAATCGAACCGGCGATGCCCATCGAAACGCCGCCCATGGCGCAATAACTGGTGCCTTTTAGGGTGGCAACGGCGATTCCAGCGCGAGCGAATTGCAGCAGTTTGGCTTGCACATCTTGGGGAATTTCTTCGTCGCCAGCATCCTGCACATCTTCGCCGTAAATGCCAAAAGCCGGAATGCCTTTTTGCGCGTGTCCCGCCAAAACCGCCGCCAAATACACCGCGCCGGGCCGTTCGGTGCCGTTGAAACCCCAAACAGCTTTGGGAATATCGGGCGTCAAATCCATCGTTTCGCTGCCGTAGCACCAGCAGGGCGTGACGGTCAACGAAACACCGACGCCTTCGCGCGCGAATTTTTCGGCGCATTTAGCGGCCTCGCTGGCGCCGCCGATGCAGGTGTCGGCGTTGACGCATTCGACAGGCAAACCGCAAGCGTGGCGCAAGTTTTCGGTGAGAAAGGCGGCGACATTTTGCGCCATGCCCATCACGGTGTCTTCGAGCGATTCACGCACGCCGCCGTAGCGACCATCAATGGTGGGACGAATACCGATTTTCGGCAAACTGCCGCGCAAGCGATGCGCTGGCGCGTTGACTTTTAAATTCGAGACGTTCGACATGAAATCCTTTCGGGGCAAGACGTTTTATGTTTTTTGAGGCGCGCTAAGTTAATAGCAAGACGGAACGTCGTTCAATGCGATTTATCTCAACCGCAGGGAATTTATTATGCCTTTCGATATATCCGACTTTGAATTGTTGTTGCCACGCGCTGTGGACTGGGCACGCGAGCAGGAAAACCTAATTTTGGAAAAGGGCGTGCCACTGGATGCGTGGGAAAGCAAAGCCGCGCAGCATTTGGGCATTTTGCAGCCCGACAAAGTGCGATTACTCAAAGTGGCGCAAATTCCCTTGCCTGCCGATGCCGATTTATGCGCCGCCGCCGTCGCCGCCGGTTTGGTGGCTGCCGATTCTGTTGGTATGGGCTTGCGTTATGGCCTTTTCATTCGCGACGATTTCTGGCGCGAACGCGAAACCGTGGCGCACGAATTGGTGCATACCACGCAATGCGAACGCATGGGCTGGGAACTGTTTTTGCGCCAGTATTTGTCCGAATGCCTGCAATTTGGCTATCCACAGGCGCCGTTGGAGCAGGAAGCGCGCGACTTTTGCAGAAATGTCGTTAGCACCTTGGAAAAGGACTGAAATCATGAACGAAAAAACCACCACACCGCCCGCCGATGGAGAAACCGACGAAGAAACCGCCAGCGATGCTTTGTCCGATACCGCGCAAAAATCAACCGTGACCGAATCCAGCGACAACGCGCCACCGATGAATTCGCCCGCGCGTGGCCCGATGAACCAAACCACACCCGATGTGGCAACCGGCAGCACACCGCTAACGCGCCGCGACGATTGAGGCATCGTAAAGGTGTAGAACGAAAAAGCCACGGACGATTTTATCGTCCGTGGCTTTCGCTAAGAAAGCAGTGCTGCTTTACAGTCCAGTGTAATTGGCTGAACTGGTGCCGCTTAACGTAAACGAACCTGTTGCCTGATTGGGTTGAAGCGGCGAAGCGGGCGCAGGCTGCATCAGCACATTGGTCAATTTCACCGTCACTTTGGTGCCGCTAATCGCGGTGATTTCGGCTGTGCCACTATGAGAAACCCACGATTTTGTAGCGGGAGCGCCTTCGGCGTAAAGCACAACACCAAAACCGGAAGTCACGTCGTTGTCGTCTGATACAGTGAAGGTGTCGCCAGCAGCAAAGGCGCTGGTTTTGCCAAGCGTATAGCTTACCACACGCAAATTGGTGGCATTGGTAGCCGCCGGAAACGAACCTTGCAGCAATCTTGTGCCATTGAAGTTCAGCACCGCGCCTACAGCGGCGATGCTGCTAAAAGAACCTGTGTTGGCATTGCTGCCCCCATTGCTAAACGTAAAAGTATCGTTGCCACCGCCGGTTCCGCCGCCCGTTGTCACATTAATGGTGCCCGTAAAATCAAATGGCTCGCCGTTAATATTGCCTGTGAAACTAAAGTTGCCTGCGCTCGCGCTGGTCGAAAGCGAACCGCTAATGGTGAAAATGCTGCTGGTGCCCGGAATGGTGCCAGTTCCTGTGAAACTGTTGCCCGTGCGCGTGCCGGTGAAATGGTAAGCGCCTATTGGTAACGTTACCAAAGCATTGCTGGTGGCAGAACTTTTCCTGAGCGCAGGCGGCGTCGTCACAACTAAAGTGCCGCTGATGGTGTTATCGCTAAAGGTTTTCAAGGCGAAAGTCCCCGTGCGGTTAGCGCCCAAATTGGCGGATGCGCCGCTGAAAGTGCCATTTTGCACCACGCCACCGCCACCAAACGGATTGGTGCCGTTACCGCCACTGCATCCCGCCACAAGAGCCGGAATGACACAGACCGCAGCTAAAGCTGCCCACTTCATTAAACTACGTTTTTTCTGCATAATGTCATACACCTTTTTGTAATTAGCCAGTGAATTTGATAAGTGATTTTCACACTTATCAAGGCCAATTCATAGGCGATTATATCTTATTATTTTCCCATCGTGTGAGAAATTTAAAACAATCATGGCGTGACAAAACGCTTCTCGCAAAACGTGCTTTGGACCACTTAAAAAATAGCACTCGATAGCAATTGCCTATGCACTAAAAAGCAAGATGAATCGTTGACTTTGTTAAACTTTTCACAGAGTGTCAAAGGCGGAATTTTATGAGCGATCTCATCTGGAAACGCACCATCGCAGCGGCGAACCTCGGCGATATTTACGACAAAGTTTTGGCGGAAGAGCGCCTTACTTTTGATGACGGTTTGCGTCTTTATACGGCGCCGCAACTCAATGTTGTCGGCTATCTCGCCAATTTGGTGCGCGAGCGTAAAAACGGCAACGTGGCTTATTGGGTGCGCAATCAGCACGTCAATTACACCAATGTTTGCAATAAAGGCTGCCTGTTTTGCTCGTTTTATGCACGCCCCAAAGACGACCCGCGCGCTTATGTAATGACGCCCGAAGACGCAGCGGCCAAAGTTTCCAACTACGCCGATGTGCCGATCACCGAAATTCATGTTGTCGGCGGCGTCAATCCGAAACTGCCTTACGATTACTATCTCGATTTGCTGCGCGCCATCAAAGCGGCGCGGCCCAAAGCGCATATCAAAGCCTTTACAATGGTGGAGATGGATCAAATTGTGCGCACCGCCAAGAAACTGAGTAAAGACGTGGACGAAGTGTTCGCCGACCTCAAAGCAGCGGGACTTGACGCCCTGCCCGGCGGCGGCGCCGAAGTGATGAGCGAGCGCGTTCACGAAGATTTATTCGCGGCCAAACCCAACGCCGAGCGCTGGCTGGAACTGGCGCGCGACGCGCACCGCGCCGGATTAAACAGCAACGCGACTTTGCTTTACGGCCACGTTGAGCAAACGCCCGAAAAAGTCGAGCATTTTATGCGCCTCCGCGAAACGCAAGACGAAAGTTTGGCAGCGGGCGGGGGCCATTTTCTGACTTTTATTCCGCTCAGTTGGCATCCCGAAAAAACGGCTTTGGAGCATATTAAACTGCCAACGGGCGTCGAAGATTTGCGCGAAATTGCTGTTTCGCGTTTGATGCTGGATAACTTCCCGCACATCAAAAGTTTTTGGATTATGAACAGCGCGCCCGTCACGCAAACCGCTCTCTGGTATGGCGCCGACGATGTAGATGGCACCATCATGGAATATGAAATCATCCGCGACCCGGCGCGTGATCGCAAGCAGGTTTTGACCAGTCGCCAGTTAGTCGAAATGATTGTCGAAGCCGGACGCGACCCGATTGAACGCGACCCGTTTTACAATATCATTTCGCGCGGCTTCGAGGGCGTCACCAGCGTCGAAAGTCTGCTTTCGGAAACTTATGCCAATCGCGGCCACAACGCGCAAAATCTCAATATTCTCAGCAGCCAAGTGCCAACCGCCGCGCAAAAATTGAAAGATAAAGTCACGCCCGAAATGTTGGCGGTAAAATAATCCTCAATCGCAATGGACGACCTCAATCGTGAAGCGGGCATTTGCCCTTTTTGTGGCGCCAAAGTGGAGTCGCATTGGGCTTTGTGCGACCAATGCGGCAAGCGCTTGCCGTGGGCACCGCCCAAGAAAACCAAAAGCATCAACGAACTAACCGACGAAGAATTGGCGGCGCGCTTCGCCGTCAACACGCATACCGGCACGCCCGGTTGGGTGACATTTCTCAAAACATGGCCCGGCAAAATCACGGTGATGATTGTTTCATCGCTGCTGTGGGAAATTTGCAATCGCTTGTTTTTTCACTTGTATTAATGACCATCAAAATCAACGACACAACTTTGCAACTCATAAAAGGCGATATTACACAGCAGAATGTGGATGCGATTGTCAACGCGGCGAATACATCGCTTTCGGCGGGCACGGGCGTGTGTGGCGCGATTTTCGAGGCGGGCGGGCGGTAAATTTTCGCCGAATGTCGCCAATATTACAAACGGTGCGCGACAGGCGAAGCGGTCATCACCGGCGGCGGAAAACTAATCGCACGCAACGTCATTCACGCCGTCGGCCCAATTTATTCGGGCACGCCGCGCGATGGCGAATTGCTATTCCGCGCTTATCAAAACAGCTTGCGCGTCGCGGCCAAGGATAACTTAAAAAGCGTCGCGTTTCCTTCGCTGTCAACAGGCATTTATGGCTATCCATTAGACGAAGCCGCGCCTGTCGCCTTGCAAGCCGTGCGCGACTTCTTAGTGGCACAAGAACACCAACTCGATTTAGTGCGCTTTGTTTTGTGGGATGATAAATCTCTCGAAGAATTTGAAATCGCGCTTAACAAAATGCCTCTCGACTGACCACAGACGACTATAAAGAACTCCCTGCCCTATCCAAAAAGTGCTTCCGTGGGCTTTCAGGCGACTTCGATAACTCCGCAGATGCCGTTTACATCTCTGCAGATGCCATTTACATCTCCGCAGATGGCTTTTACATCTCTGCAGATGCCGTTTACATCTCCGCAGATGCCATTTACATCTCTACAGGTGGTTTTTACATCTATGCAGCTACCTTTTATGACTATGCGGATGCTTTTTACATCTATGCAGGTGCCTTTTACATCTCTACCGATGGCATTTACATCTCTGCGGATGCTTTTTACATCTCTGCGGACGCCGTAACTTGCTATGGTTATATAAGGAAGGGCGCGGTTTCAAACGGGACTTTATCCGCGCCACAGGGAGGAATTATGTCGCTTGAACGGAAAAACAGCACACTTGAGAATCTGCACATCGCTTCACCGTGCCATGCATCATGGGACAAAATGACCGGCGATGACAAGGCGCGTTTTTGCCAGACGTGCCAAAAAAACGTCTTCAACCTTTCGATGATGACGAGAAAGGAAGCCGAAAACCTCATTCGTCAGCGCGAGGGCAATTTGTGCGTGCAATATGCGCAGCGTGAAGACGGCACGGTTATCACAAACGACTGCCCCGTGGGAATGGAAAAAGTAAAAATGGTGGCAGTTCGTCCGTGGCGCTTTTTCGTGGCGGGCGCGGCCAGCATTGTCGCCGCGCTGTGCGGCGCTTTGGGCATCACGCCCACTTTCGCACAAACGCCGACAAATCCGCCCGCGCACAGCAAAATGACCAAAGGCGATGTGGATTTAAAGGCAACCACGAAAGTTTTGCGCGGCGAACCCACCGCTATTCGCACGCCAACGCCCAAAGTTATTACAATGGGCAAACCTATGATGTCTGCAACGCATAGCGCCCCAAAGCCCGCGCCAACACCGCCACCTATCACTTTAATGGGCGCTGTTCCGGTGCCTGCCCCTTCAAAAACCAAAGCGCCCGTTAAACCCGTCATCAAAAAGGCGCCTGTTAAAAAGACGGCGAAAAAGCGTTAAAGGCAATTCATGACCCAAACTGCCTTCGCCATTTTCGCGCATCCCGACGATATCGAATTAGTCGCGGCGGGCACGCTGCTTTTGCTCAAACGCGCCGGATGGGACATTCATTATATGAATCTCTCGTGCGGCGATTTGGGCAGCATGACAAACAATGCTTCCGACGCCGCGCGAATCCGTTTAGGCGAAGCGCAAAATGCCGCGCAGATTTTGGGCGCGACGTGGCACGCGCCCCTCGCGCACGATTTGGATATTTTCTACGAACGCGAACCTTTAAAACAACTCGCCGCCATTGTGCGCGAAGTGAATCCACAGATTGTATTCACGCATTCGCCGGTGGATTACATGGAAGATCACGTCAACACAGCGCGTTTGGTGACAACGGCGGTTTTCGGGCGCGGGATGCCGAATTTTGTCACGCAGCCGCCGATGCCACCCGTCGCGGGCCAATGCGCGCTTTATCACGCGCAGCCGCACTTAAATCGCGACCCGCTCGGCCAAATCGTGCAGCCGGAATTGTTTGTGGATGTGGGCGAAGTAATGTCGCAAAAGCGCGCGGCTTTGGCGGCGCATAAAAGTCAGAAAAGCTGGCTCGACCAAACGCAGGGCATGGATTCGTATCTGCAAACCATGCAGGATTTAATGCGCGAAGTGGGAAATATGAGCGGCCACTTTGAATACGCCGAAGGCTGGCGCCGTCATCTTTACGCCGGTTTTTGCAGCGAAAACAGCGACCCGCTTTCTGAGGTTTTACAAGAGTTGGTGCAGAAAAATCCGCGCTACGCGTAAAATAACATCATGCCCCGCAAACTTTCTTCTATCGCCCCCGATTGGTGGGATTACACCACACTTGACGACGAAATCGTGCGCGATGCCGCCTCGCTCACGCCGCAAAAAATGCTGAAATTGTCGCGCCCCGGTTTTCGCGTGGTGTTTTACGATACGCTCGAAGAATTTTACTTGGCCGAGGCGCTGGAATATGTGCAAAGCTGGCAACAATCCACGCCCGATAATCCCGTCGGCATTTGCGGCCCGATTGGGCCAACCGAGCAATTGCCACTGGTGGCGCAAATCGTCAACGCCATGCAGTTCGATGTGAGCTTCGGCCACTTTTGGGGCATGGACGAATGGGTTTTGAACGGCGAAACCGTTCCGGCCACGCATCCGCTCAGTTTTGAAAAATGCGACCGCGAATTGTGTTTTCATCGCATCGAAAAGCGTTTGCGAATGCCCGATGAAAATTTGCATTTTCCCGCTGCGCAAACCGAAAAATACCGCCAATCGTGGCAAAACGGCGTGCGTTGCGCGCTGATGCAGGGCGGTCAGGGCGATGTCAAACATTGGGCGTTTAACGACCCGTTACGTCGTCGGGGCAAACACAAGGACGCGCCGCCTTCGCCCGCCGAATATCGAAAACTCACCACACGCGTGGTAGATTTGCACCCGCTGACCATTGCACAAAACGCGCGCACCAGCGGCGGCGGCAATATTGCGCTTGTGCCCACGCAAGCCGTGACAGTTGGCCCACACGAAACATGGCTGGCCGAAAAAGTGTCCATCTGGCACGCGGGCCATCACGACAACCCGTTCGGCCAACGCTTAACCACTTTAATGATCGCCAAAGGCATCGCCGACAGCGCCGTGCCGATGTCGCTTTTGGCCGAGCATCCCAATGTGCAATTCAACTTTTTTCGCGGCGGCATCGGCAATTGCGACATTTCGATGCATTAAGGCGCGCTTAAAAATGTGACTTTATGGGCATAAAGTAATGGCGCGGCGAAATTCTATTTAGTGTCGCGCGGAGGAATTATGACACTCGAACTGAAACCCAACTGGCTGGATAATTTGAACATCGCCACGCCGTGCCGCGCCGATTGGGAGCGCATGGATTGGGAAGACGAGGAAGGCCGCGTGCGCTTTTGCCGCACTTGCGAGAAAAACGTTTACAACATCTCACTGATGAGCCGCGCCGAAGCCCTCGATTTAATTCGCGCCCAAGAAGGCCAAGTTTGCCTGCGCTTATCAAAGCGACAAGACGGCACGCTGATAACCAACGACTGCCCTATCGGACAAAGTAAACGACAAACAAAACGGCGCTTTTTAACTGTTATTGGAGCATTTTTGGCAGCGCTTGTGCCCAGTGTATATGGTGCGGTTGTAATGTGGAAACATAACAAGCCAGCTACTTCCACCCCGGCACAAGTAAAGTCCGATGAGGTGCATCAAACATCCCTTTTAGCCTCGTCAGCAATTCCCACTCCTGCACCTTTTACCGTGCAGAATCCGCCGCCACCACCACAAAAGGTTTGGTTAGATAACGTGGAGTCAAGAGCAATTATGGGCGCCGTCGTATCACCTACCGAAATGCAACAACATGAATTAATCAAGGGACAAAAAGCAAAGATAAAGGGGAAAAACAGTGCAAACCCAACCCAATAATTTTCTCGACGACATTCGTATCGCCACGCCGTGCCCTGCTTCGTGGGATGCGATGAAAGGCGACGATCAAGTGCGCTTTTGCCAGACGTGCGAGAAAAATGCCTTCAACATTTCGCTGATGACGCGACAAGAAGCCGAAGCACTGATTTTGGCGAAAGAAGGCCATTTGTGCGTGCGATTAGCACGGCGCGCAGACGGCACGATTATCACCGATGATTGTCCGGTTGGAACCATCGCGCCGCGTTTTGTGCATCAACCGTGGCAAACCGTGCGCTACTTCGCGGCTGTGGCGTTAGCGGTTTTGGTGGCTGTCGTCACTGGCGAAGCGAAAACTGTGAAGCAAGTCAAGAAATACGCCACGCACGCGAAGAAAAAAGCTGCTGTTGAGTCACATTACCCCATACCCGGCAACATCAGTTTTCCGATGCCAACCTCGACCCCAACTCCGCGCCCGATTACGATTATTCGCGGCATCGAACGCAAAAATGAACCTTCCAAGGGCAAAACGGAACAAACTAAAGTGCAGCCGAAAGTGATTCATGTGGCACAGCCGAAAAAACCGGCAGACCGCTAACGGAGGAGTTATGCCAGTTACGATTCGCTTGAATGATATTCAAATTGCAACGCCGTGCCGCGCCGATTGGAACAAAATGCAAGTGCGCGATGAGAGCGGCGGCGTGCGCCATTGCCAATCGTGCGACAAGAACGTTTACAACCTTTCCATGATGAGCCGCGCTGACGCCCTTGCGCTGATTCAGCAACACGAAGGCGAAATGTGCGTGCGCTTGGCGCGCCGCGCCGATGGCACGCTGATAACCAATGATTGTCCCGTTGGCCTTCAAAGCAAAATGCGTCGTCGTCGCGGTTGGACAATGGCGGCGATTTTGGCCGCTTTGATTCCGTCGCCGCTTTCGGCCATGCTCAAACGCGCCAGCGCCGCCACTTTGCGCGTCGTGCCCGTGTTTTCCACATTGGAAAAATCGCCTGCTGGCGAAAAATTCTTTAACTGGCTTGATCCACAAGATTCAGAATTAATGGGAGGTTTGGTTTTTTTGCCGCCGCCCAATACTCAATCAGGAGGTAAGTCATGACATCACAAAATCCGCTCGACAATCTGACCATCGCTAACCCGTGCCGCGCCAATTGGGACGCGATGGAATGGCAGGATAACGAAGGCCGCGTGCGCCATTGCCGCAGTTGCCAGAAGAACGTTTATAACGTTTCGATGATGAGTGGCGCGGAAGCCAATGATTTCTTGAGGCGTCACGAAAGCGAACTTTATGAACGCCAATTATGCGTGCGCTTTGCGCGACGCGACGATGGCACCATCATCACCGGCGATTGCCCTATTGGAAAAAACGAAATGCGACGCACGCGCGGAATGTTCGCTACGATTTTGGCTCTTTTCTTTTTGGCGATTCCCAGCCCGGCAGCACGAGCCTTTCGCCGAATGACAGTGTGGACGTTTCGCCACGTTCCACCCTTGGCGCTGTTGGAAGAAACTTCAGTAGGCAAAGACGTTTTCACTTGGCTGAATAAGCCGGAGCCGCCTGCACATCATCAGTCTTTTAGCGCTGGTGCAGCAGCAATGAACAACTAAAACCATGACGACCTTGCTGGAAACTCACAACTCAAAAACGCAAAGGGAGATTCGACGCACTAAAGCTATGCTTGTCATAATCGCGGCGCTTTTCTTTTTGGCGATTCCCAGCCCAGCAGCACGAGCCTTTCGCCGCATGACAGTGTGGACACTTCGTCATGTTCCACCTTTAGCGCTATTGGAAGAAACTTCTGTCGGCAAAAAAACATTTGCTTGGCTGAATAAGCCGGAACCTCATTCACGCGACTTCTGTTCTTGCAGCACCAACCAACTAAACAACTAAAACCATGACGACCTTGCAGCAAATCACTCCGCACTCCGCACTCCCCATTCCGCATTCAATTGACGACCTCGCCGCCAAGGTTTTCGCAGGCGAGCGATTGTCGTTCGAGGACGGATTGCGCTTGATGCAGCATCCGAATTTGAACGAACTGGGAATGTTAGCCGATTATGTGCGGCAAAAGCAAAATCCGGGGCGCGTTGTCACTTACATCGCCGGACGAAACATCAATTACACCAACGTTTGCTGGGTGCAATGCAAGTTCTGCGCGTTTTACGACACGCCCAAAAGCGGGCGCGGCTACACGCTTTCCAAAGAAACGATTTTTCAGAAAATTCAGGAAATGGTTGACCTTGGCGGCATCGAAATCCTGCTGCAAGGCGGCCTCAATCCGAAACTAAAAATTGACTACTACGAAGATTTGTTTTCTTCGATCAAGCAAAAATTTCCGCAAGTTTTGCTGCACGCTCTTAGCGTCGCGGAAATTCTCTACATCGCCAAAATCTCGCGTTTAAGCCTTGAAGAAACACTGACGCGTTTGCGCGCGGCGGGGCAAGATACCATCCCCGGCGCGGGCGCTGAAATGTTAGTTGACCGCGTGCGCAATTTCATCGCGCCGTATAAAGACACCACCGACGAATGGCTCGATACCATGAAGTTGTGGCACCGTTTGGGCGGCTATTCGACGGTCACGATGATGTATGGCACTGTGGAAACAACCGAAGAACGCCTCGAACACATTTTGCGCGCCCGCGAAGCGCAAGACGAAAGTTTGGCGCACGGCAAAGGCAGCTTTACCGCCTTTATCGCGTGGAATTTCCAGCCCGATGGCACGCCCCTCGGCGAAGAGTTGTCAGGGGTCAGGGGTCAGGGGTCAGATCTAATTTCACTGACCGATTCTGACCACCGACCACCGACCACCGACCACTGGAAAAAAGCGACTGGATTCGATTATTTGCGCACTATCGCGGTGGCGCGGCTGCTGCTCGACAACATTCCGCATCATCAGGCCAGTTGGGTGACGCAAGGGCCGAAAATCGCGCAAATCGGGCTGAATTTCGGCCTTGATGATTTCGGTTCGACGATGATGGAAGAAAATGTCGTTTCGGCAGCCGGAACGGATTTTGTCATGCCCATTTCCGAAATCGAACGCCTCATTATCGAAGCCGGTTACGAGCCGCGCAAGCGTAACACGCTTTATCAATTGGTGTAAGAGTCTGTCTTCATGTTCGTGAATAGAATCATACTGGAGTTGATGAAACGACACAAAAAAGAGATTTACCCCAGTGATTTGAGCGATGCTCAATGGGCGATAGTCGCTCCGGCTTTACGTAAGGCGACCAAACAACCGGG
>JANMKN010000217.1:0-2992 GCA_031372065.1 Abditibacteriaceae bacterium
CCCGGTTGTTTGGTCGCCTTACGTAAAGCCGGAGCGACTATCGCCCATTGAGCATCGCTCAAATCACTGGGGTAAATCTCTTTTTTGTGTCGTTTCATCAACTCCAGTATGATTCTATTCACGAACATGAAGACAGACTCTAAGATGAACAACCAACAAAAAACGGCATGAGAAGTGACGCAAAAATTAACAGATGCTTCATGTATACCTCCGAAAACAGCAGTGTCGTCGGTGCTGGTGCGGAGGTCAAGGGTTGGGCAAAATTCCCGCGAACTCGGCTTGCAAAACGATGGCGATGACCCTTGATTTGCTGCCGACCATCGCCAAACTCGTCGGCGCCGAATTGCCGAAAAACAAAATAGTCGCATGACGCACCTAATCCTTTAAGTTCTCGTTCAACATTTTCTGGTGCCCACAACACAGACACATATCCATTTTGCCCTCTTCCCTACCGATTCAAACTCAATCGCAGTCGCTTATCCGCCACAAAAGCCGAGGGCCAAGCTCAAAAAGTCACCATGAAATCTAAACTGTGGATGCTTGTTTTTTTAGGTGTCCTGATGCCATTGGCGCAGGCGGCGGATAGGTTGCCGAATGTGGTTATCATCTTCACCGATGATCAAGGCTATGCCGACGTGGGAAGTTTTGGCGCGCAAGGTTTTGAAACGCCGAATCTTGACCGCATGGCGCAAAAAGGACGGCGATTTACCAATTTTCATGTGGCGCAGCCGGTATGTTCGGCTTCGCGCACCGCGCTTTTGACGGGTTGTTATCCCAACCGTGTCGGCATCGGCGGCGCCTTGGGGCCAAGCAGCAAAATCGGCATCAGCGATGAGGAAACAACGCTCGCGCAAATGCTGAAAGCCAAAGGCTACGCCACGGGCATGGCGGGCAAATGGCACCTCGGCGATGCGCCGCAGTTTTTACCGACGCGCCACGGTTTCGATGAGTATTTCGGCATTCCCTATTCGCACGATATGTGGCCGCGCCATCCCGAAAATCCCAAGGCGTATCCGCTTTTGCCACTCATTGAAGGCGAAACGGTAATTCACAAGGACTTGCAGCCTGCCGATTTGGAAACCATCACGGCGCGTTACACGCAGCGTGCCGTCAGCTTCATCGAGCGGAACAAAGAGCGCCCATTTTTCTTTTATCTTGCGCATAATTTGCCGCACGTTCCGCTCTTCGTCGGCGAAAAATTCAAGGGCAAAAGCAAGCGCGGTTTATACGGCGATGTGATTGAGGAAATTGATTGGTCTGTCGGCGAAGTTTTGAGAGCGCTGCAACGCAACAATTTGGAAGAAAACACGCTGGTCGTTTTCGCTTCGGATAATGGCCCGTGGCTCAGTTACGGCAATCATTCCGGCTCGGCGTTTCCCTTGCGTGAAGGCAAAGGCACCAGTTGGGAAGGCGGCACGCGCGTGCCTTGCCTCATGCAATGGCCGGGCAAAATTCCCGCGAACTCGGCTTGCAAAACAATGGCGATGACCCTTGATTTGCTGCCGACCATTGCCAAACTCGTCGGCGCCGAATCGCCAAAAAACAAAATTGATGGCCTTGATATTTGGCCCTTGCTTTCCGGCGTGCCCAACGCCCAAAATCCGCACGAGGCTTACGCGTTTTACTACGCCAACAACGAATTGCAAGCCGTCACCAGCGGCGAAGGGCGCTGGAAATTGCTGTTGCCGCACACCTATCGCACTATGAAAGATCGCGCACCCGGCAAAGATGGAGTTCCCGGCCAGTATCGCAACATCAAACTGGAAAAAGCCGAGCTTTACGATTTAGAAAACGATATTGAAGAATTGCACGATGTCGCCGCCGCGCACCCTGAAATTGTGGCGCAATTGCAAGCATTCGCCGCCAAAACACGCTCCGATTTAGGCGATTCTCTCACGCAAATCAAAGGCAGTAGCACGCGTCCGCCGGGGCGTTTGCCGTAAATGCGTTTTCAGATTTTGCAAATTGGGTTCTGTAGCATTTCTTCTCGTTCCGCACCGTTTTTGGCACTTCGCGGGCGTAATAGTGTATTTCGCAACATTTTTCGGCACTTCGCAGGCGTAAAAGTGCATTCGGCAGCATTTTTTGGCGATCTTCGGTCAGGAAAGTGCATTTTGCATTTGCGGAACGGCTTCGTGGCCTGCGGAACGCGTTCGTGGCCTGCGGAATGGCTTCGTGGCCTGCGGAATACGCTCGTGACTTGCGGAATGCACAATTACGCTTGCGGAACGTGTTCGTGGCTTGCGGAACGCATTCGTGGCTTGCGGAATGCGTCTTCACGCTCGCGGAATGCGTTCGTGGCCCGAAAATTAGCTTCGTGGCGCGAAAAATGGCCTCGTGGCTGGCAAATTGGCCGTTCTACGATGAAAAACAGGCTCGTAGCAGGTTTAATTTCGTGTTTTCAATCGTTGGAGCGCCAATAAATGGGGCGGGCGAGGCGCTCGGCTAAAGATTGAATCATTTCGGGCACCACTTCTTTGACGGCTTCCAGAGTCGGTGTGGCGGTTGGTTCTTGCAGGCGCGGCGCCACGAAAATCGCGTTGAACAACCGCAGCAAAAGCGCCATGCCAAAAAGCAAGTGATAGTTCACAATCGGCAAGCCAAATAGCTCGAAATCCATTCCATCCACCCATTTGAGCCAATGCGCCAGTTGGCCCGATAACAGCGAAGCTGCCGCCATGCTCAGGCCGGCTGTAATCGAAAAAATCGCTGTCATCGTCGAGCGCGGAATATGCGGCGCCAAACTGGTAATTTGATTGACATTCGTCAGTTCAACGCCCGCCGCGACGATTCCCGAAAAAAATGTCACCACCCACAGCCAACCCCAGGTGTTGCTTTGCGCCGTGATAAAACCCAGCGGCACAATGGCAATGCCCAGCGAACAGAGGCGAATCACCGGGCGGTTGCCATAGCGCTTAATCATGGCACCCCAAAACGAGGAGGAAACCGCGATGCCCAAGAGCGGCCCGATATTGAGAACCAAGGCCGAAGT
>JANMKN010000242.1:0-18684 GCA_031372065.1 Abditibacteriaceae bacterium
AAGAAAAAATTAAATCATTTATACGATTAAAAAATAAAGTATTATACGGTGGTAGTGCTGGTGCAATTATTTTAGGGGAAAATATTTCTTGCCAAAATGACGAAATTATAACATCTTTTAGTATGGAGTCTGGTCTTTCTCTTATCGACAAATACTCAGTCACTTGTCATTACGAAGGCGACAACGAACAAGAAACCTTAATTAGGGATTGGGTATCTAAAAACCAGGGTGTCCTCACTTATCGCGTGTGGCGGCTCACTTATCGCTTGTAGGCGCACACTTATCAATAAGTGAGGACATACAAGACATAAGTGCGCGCCCACAAACCATAAGTGAGGACATACAAGACATAAGTGCGCTCATGCAGGACATATGAGTGCCTCCACAGGACATAGGAATGCCTCCACAAGCTATCGGAACGTCGCCACATCGCGTCGTGATGTGCCACACTATGACCTTCGGGCTGCCCGCCTTTGTAGCGGATGGTGCGTGTTTGGCGTCAGACCGGTTGAAACCGGTCTCTGAAAGGGCAAAGGCCACCTTCGTGGCCTCGAAATCAAGGTTTTGAGCCTACGAAGGTAGGCTTTGCCCCTCCAGACGCCGGTTTCAACCGGTGTCAAAGCCAAATCTGCACCATCTGTTTGTAGCGCAGGGCAAGCCTTCTTGGAAAGGCGACTATGAAATTCTTTTCATTGCGACTTACGCAGAAATTCAATCTGGTTTTCATTTGTGTTTTTGTGCTGGCCTTATTGGTTGCTGGCATTGTTTTCAATTCTTTGACGCAGCGCAATGCGCGCGTGGCCGTTATGCGTCACGCGGGCATTATGATGGCGAATGCGTTAGCGGTGCGCAAATATACCACGCAGCAAATTAAGCCGATTTTGCCAACCGAGCGCAATAATCAGTTCGTCGCGCAAACGGTGCCTGCGTTTTCCGCCAAGGCCACCTTTCAATACTTGCGCGCCTCGTATCCCGATTATTTCTACAAAGAAGCCTCGCAAAATCCCACCGATGCGAATGACAAAGCCACAAAATGGGAAGAAGAAATCTTGGAGCGTTTTCGCAAAGACCCGAATTTAAAAGAACAGGTTCTCACGCGCAGCACGCCCAAAGGCGATTATTTCTATCTGAGTCGTCCGATTCGCATCGCTGATAAGGCTTGTTTGCAATGTCACACCACACCGGCGCTGGCGCCGCAATCTATGGTGCGCAAATACGGCGCAAAGGGTGGCGGCTATGGCTGGAAAATGCACGATGTCGTGGCCGCGCAGATTGTATCGGTGCCAATGTCGGTGCCGCAAACCATCGCGCGCCAAATTTTTATTACCATGACGGGCGCGTTGGCCTCAGTTCTCATTGTCACGCTGGTAATTCTCAACATCATGTTGCGCGTGATCGTGGTGCAGCCAGTGACGAAGTTATCGGGCATCGCCGACGAAATCAGCAAAGGTAATCTTCAAGTCGAAGACCTGCCGGTGAAAGGCGCCGATGAAATTGCCGGTTTGACCGGATCGTTCAATCGTATGCATCGCAGCTTGCGCGAAGCCATTAAAATGCTCGAAGAATAAGCGTAGCGCCGACGAATTTATTCGTTGCTCCCCATGAAAGAACAGGGCAAGAACTCCCTTATTTTAGGCATTTGCGGCCTGATGTTTGCCGTGGCCGTTTTGGGAGCAGTCGGTTTTCATTTTTTTGAAAACCCCGTTCAGCCCACTCTGACGCTTTGGGACAGTTTCTGGTGGGCGATGGTCACCGTAACGACCATCGGCTACGGCGATATTTTTCCCAAAACAGTCGGTGGGCGGCTTATCGCCCTGTTTTTGATGTTTGGTGGCATTGGCACGCTCGGCATTTTTACCGCCGCGATTGCGGCTTATTTTATTCGCGGCGATGGTTTGCAGTTGCTGCGCCTCAATCGTTTTCAAGATCATGTCGTGATTTGCGGGTTGGGCGAAAAAGGTTTGCTTTTGACCAAAGCATTTCGGGCGCGCGGGCGCGACGTGGCGATCATCGAAGACAACGAAACCAACGAATTTGCGCCCACAGCGCGCTCGTTGGGCGCCATAGTGCTTTACGGCGATGCGCGCGAACCGTCTATGCTGCGTTCGGCCCGTTTGAACACCGCGCAAAATTTGATTGTGGTCTGCGGCGATGATGGCGTCAATGCCGAAGTCGCCGCGCACGCCCGCGATTTATCGCAACAAACAAGCGACGAAGGTGCTATAAATGCCAAACGTTCAAACGGCGATAGGCGCCAAACCAAACGTGTGGGAAAACGCGGCAACCGGCGCAAGCGTGAACGCAGTGGCACTTTGGTGTGTAGCGCCCATATTATCAATCCCGAATTGTGGTATTTGCTGCGCGAATGGGAAATGGCAGAGCGCGGTTCGTTTCGCTTGCAGTTTTTCAATGGTATAGACAGCGCGGCGCGGGCTTTATTGGACGAACATCCGCCTTTTGAGCTGTGCGATACGGAAAAAACGCCCGAAGATCACCTTTTAAACCCGCCGCGCATCTTGATTGTCGGCGGCGGGCGGCTGGGGCAAAGTTTGCTGGTGCATATCGCCCGCGCGTGGCGCGAAATGGGTTTGGCCTGCGACGTTTTGCCGGGCGACTTGCCCAAAATGAAACTGACTTTGCTGGACAAGAATCCGGGACGCATCAGCGAAATTTTGCGAATGCGTCATCCTGAACTGGAAAAAGTCTGCGAATTAGAAACTCTGGAAATGGATTGCAGCGATCCAGAATTTCATCGCGCCGCGTTCTTGTGGGACGAAGGCAGAAAATGCCGCGTTGAACGCGTTTATGTGTGTTTGACTGACGATGCCTTGGCTCTTTCGGCGGCTTTGGCCTTGAATGCCCATCTGCGCATAAACAAGGTGCCGATTGTCGTGGCAATGACGCAAGAAGCCGGACTTTCATCGCTACTGCGGCGCGTGCGCGAAGTGCAACCGCAATTTCAAACTTTGTATGCTGTTGGCTTGCTCGAACGCGCCTGCCAACCCGACCTCGTTTTGGGTGGCATTCCCGAAATGCTGGCGCGGGCGCTGCACGACAAATATGTGGAAGATCAAGAAGCGCTCGGCAACACGCGCGAGAAAAATCCTCTCATGGCGCCGTGGGACGAATTGCCCGAAGAAGGGCGCGAATCGAATCGCACGCAAGCGTTAGCCATCGGCGAAAAATTGCAATCCATCGGCTGTGACATCGTGCCGCTTACCGATTGGGATGCGCATACGTTTCGTTTTAGCGAGGCCGAAGTCGAATCAATGGCGAACATGGAACATCAGCGCTGGACAAGCGAGCGCTTGGCTCAAGGCTGGACTTATGGCCCGCGCGATACGCAGCGCAAAACCAATCCGAATCTGGTGGCGTGGGACAAATTGCCAGACGGCACGCGCGATTTTAACCGCACCTTAGTGCGTGAAATTCCGATGTCGCTGGCCCGCGCCGGTTTTCAGGTGTTTCGCATGGGAGAGCGGGACGCTTCGGATGAAGCGGATTGAAGTTTCATTATGCCCAATGCATTGTTATCACAAGGAATACTGCCTTTAATTGTCGGCATCACCGGCCACCGCGATTTGCGCCCCGACGATGTGCCGCGCTTGGAAACGGCGGTGCGCGAAGCATTGCGCGAATTAAAAGAAAATTATCCGCACACGCCGCTGCTTATTCTTTCGCCGCTGGGCGAAGGCGCTGACCGCTTGGTGGCGCGCGTGGGACTGGCCGAAGGCGCCAGTTTGTGCGTGCCTTTGCCGATGACGCGCACTCTTTACGAAGCCGAGTTTGAAAGCGATGCCTCGCGCGCGGAATTTGCCGAACTTTTGGCAAAAGCTAACGATGTTTTCACTTTGCCGTGGCTGGATTGCAACGATGTGAAAGCGGCCAACTGCGGCCCGTCGGGGCCTCATGTAGCGCAGCAATATGCGCAAATGGGCGCTTATATCGCGCGCCATAGTCAGGTGTTTCTCGCGTTGTGGGATGGCCAGAAATCCAATGAAATGCTGGGCGGCACCTCGCAGATTGTGCGTTTTCGTCTCGAAGGCGCGCCGCCACCTTACGGCCCACCGCAAAGTTTGCTCGACCCCGCCGATAGCGCGCCCGTAATCCATATCGTCACGCCGCGCCAATCGAATCCCCAGCCCGACGGTGCGGCGTTTTCGCGTCAGGATTTGCTGCCTCCCGGCACCGATGCCGCAGATCGTGATCGCGCTTTTGCTAACCTCGATAAATTCAACGCGGATGCCGCCGCTAATCCGGCGGCGCAAGAAGCCGGTGCCAGCATCAATATGCTGCTGCCGACAGAAGATTCGGTTCCGCCCATGCCCAGCGGCGTGCAAGCGTTTTTGCAAACTTTCGGTTTGGCCGACGCCTTGTCCATTCATTTCCAACGCCACATGACGCGCACTTTAGAGCGCGTTTTTTCAGCGGTTTTGGTGGCTGCGCTGTGCTTTAACTTGTTCCACTCGCTGCCGCACGCCAGCCATGAAAAACACGGCGGCGGTCATGGCGAAACCGCTGCGACTCACGGCGAATCTGCGCCGGGCCACGCATCAGACAGCGTAAATTCGCCCGGTGCTATCGCATCGCACGCGGCAGATTCGCACGGTGCCGCGCACGCGCCTGTTGAACACGCAGCCACCGAACACGCGCCTGCCGATTCCCATGCGGCCAGTGCCGAACACAGCGAAAGTGCGGCGGCGATGCAGGAAGCGGGCATTGATGAGCCGCTCATTGACATGGGACATCTGGCGGGCATTCCGTGGTTTTTGTGGCTTTATTTGTTGGTGGTGGCGGGCAATGTTTTGTTTCATCGCCGCGCTGAAAAACAAGAATTTCAAAATAAATATCAAGATTATCGGGCCTTAGCCGAAGGCTTGCGCGTGCAGATTTTTTGGGGTTTGGCGGGCCTGAGCGACGAAGCCGCCGACTATTATTTAGGCAAGCAGCGCAGTGAACTGGACTGGATTCGTCATGCCTTGCGCGTGCGCAATGTGCTGTCCGATACGGCCTCGCAGGGCAATTCGGCAGGTATGAATGCCGATTCGCTGTTACTGGTGCAAAAACATTGGATTCAAGAGCAGCAGCGCTATTTTATTCGCAAGACGCATCGCGAATTGGAAGATTTGGAACACTGCGAAAAGCGCATCGAAACCTTGCTGATGTTCAGCGTGGGATTGACTGTGGCCTTGGCGATTACCTTAGCCGCGCCGGTTTTCGTGCCTTGGCCGCCGCTCGAAACCTTGAAATTGTGGATCGAAGAGCCGCTAACGCACGGTTTGGTGATGATTTCCATTGTGATGTTGGCGGTTTGCGCCGGTTTGCTGCATGGTTATAATCAGCTTAAAGCGCGCGCCGAACACGCCAAACGTTATGGCCGTATGGCGGTTTTATTCGACAACGCCGCGCGTCATTTTGAGCGATTAATGTCTTCCGGCCAGACAGCCGAAGTTCCTGCCCTGCTGCGCGAATTGGGCAAAGAAGCCTTAGCCGAAAATGCCGATTGGGTCATGTTGCATCGCGAGCGTCCCTTGCAAGTGCCACACGCGGCGTAAACTGTTTCCTGCGATGAAATCGCAAGATCACGAAAGTCAGGTAAATCATGCCTCTGTGGTTGCAAGCCGGATTTTGGGGATTGGTGGCCGGATTCGCTTTAGTTATCGGCGCGGCCATTGGCTATTTCTTGTCGGTGCCGCAGCGCGTCATTGCCGCGATTATGGCCTTTGGCAGCGGCGTGCTGATTTCAGCCTTGTCTTTTGACTTGATGGAAGAAGCCTACGAGCGCGGCGGTTTCACCGCAACAGGCGCCGGATTTTTGGGTGGCGCGTTGATTTTTACCGGCGCCAATCGCTTGTTGGCATGGCAGGGCGCCAAGCATCGCAAACGCTCTGGCGAGAAACATCCCTCCGAAGACGATCACGAAGGCAGCGGCACGGCTATCGCTGTGGGCGCGCTGATTGATGGTGTGCCGGAATCTATTGTTATCGGTTTGAGTTTGCTCAAAGGCGGCGCGGTCAGCACTGTCGCTGTGATCGCGATTTTTCTTTCCAATTTGCCCGAAGGTTTATCCAGCGCCGCCGGTATGAAAAAGGCCGGGCGCAGCAAAGGCTATATTTTCGGCGTGTGGATTGGCATCGCGCTGATTTCCGGCTTTGCCTCGCTTTGCGGCTACTCGGTTTTTCAGCATTTTTCCGAAAGCGTGATTGCTGCTACCACCGGCGTGGCTGCGGGCGCGATTTTATCCATGCTGGTAGACACCATGATTCCTGAAGCCTTTGAAGAAGCCCACGACTTCGCGGGCCTCATTACCGTCGTCGGCTTTTTAGCGGCCTTCATTTTGACGAAAAGCAGCCGTTAAACGGAAAAATATGGCGCCGTGATAAGGTTTACCGCGCAGAGGGCGCGTTTTTCGTGCGCGCTTCGGCCAATTTTTCGAGCGCGTTGTGAAATTCTTGCGAACGTGACCAGTCGTTGAGTTCTTGAATGCGATCATCCAGAAAAGGATTTGCCGAAATCGCGGTGCCGATTTTATATTGTGTGGAGATTTCTGTGCCTTGCACGCTAATACGCCCGGCCTGATTGACATATTCTTCGATATCCTCTGGTGTCACTTCGGCTTCGGTCATAAACGGATCGTTAAAAGCGTGCATTTTCAACAAGCCGCGCAGCAGCAATTTATGATCTTTCACCAAAAGCAGCGTAAGGCGATCTGCCGTGTGAATTGCCAAATCTTTCCATGCCATTTGCAGGAGCGAGCTATAAAAATTCGCCGGCCAGACTAACAAGCGCATAAGGGCGGGCGTTTGGTCAAGCGAGTGAATCAGCATCAGGCGCGCGGTGTGGCCTTGTGAGGCATGAACCAACGTGCGTAGCGCCATGCAATCAAGTTCGGGCGGTGTCAGAACTTCAGCAGAGCCTTTATTCGCCACGAAAAAATAAGGGTCTTTGCGTCCCATCAGGCGAATTTGCGGCACGACTTCATCGGTAAAAAAACCTTCAGGCTCGGTAATTCCCAGCATCGCGCTGCCTTTGGACAGCACAGCTTTGAGGCGTGGCGCTTTTTTGGATGTGATTTCAAATTCGGCCCCGTGCAAACGCAAGCGGCGCAGCAGCAAGCGCGGCACCAGACTGTAATAGATAAAAATTGAACCGAGCCACCACACGGTCAGACCAATGCCAAAAGGTTGTGTGACCGGATTGACAAAGGGGACGCCGCAGATCATCAGCATGATAGCGCACCAAATAAAAAGCGCCTTCAATCCTTCGCTGCGTTCTCCGGGCGCGCCATAGTCGCTCAGTTGCGCGGGCGGCGGTGCATCAGCAGCCACCCGTTTGCGTTCTTTATCTTCGATTTTAACTTTGACAGGCATGGGAATTAGGGGGTCAGTGGTAAGTAGTCCGTGGTCAGGGCTTAGAAATACTGCCCACTGCTCTGCTCACTGACCGCCGTTTACTGAAAAGCTATACCTATTTTACCGCTGTGAGCCGAACTATGACACGGCTCGCTGACGCTTCCCCAATAATCTTCACATTTATTGGCACTTTGCCTGCCGCGCCCATAAGAATCTGTTTGCTAATGTCTTAATTGAGGGGGAGTAAGCGTTTTGTCGTTCTGAGCCTACCCAAAGGGACTTTTCAAGCAGATTCTCAGAACGAGTAAAGTTTCACCCCAACCACCGTCGTTGACGTGGCAACGAGGCTCGTTGCCAGTAAAAAATCGTCATTACTCTGCGATATTCGTGAGGGGAATGGTAAAAAGAAAGTCGCTGCCTTGCCCGACTATGCTTTCGACCCAGATTTTGCCGCCGTGCGCTTCGACGGCCAGGCGGCAAAAAGTCAGGCCCAAGCCCGATGAACTTTTGCGCCCGGTTTGACTGGATTCGGCCTGTCCCCATTTGTCGAAAATCTTCTCGCAGTCTTCGGGAGCGATGCCCGGCCCATTGTCCAACACGCTGAAAAGCACTTCGTTTTGCTGCGGTGCGGCGTTGACAACTAAAGCGCTGCCTGCCGGGCAGAATTTCAAGGAATTGCCGATGAGATTGACCAAAACGCGGCGCAATAAATCGGGGTCGGCAGAAAAAGAAGGCGTGTTCGCCGCGATGGAATTAGCAATGGTGATGTTGCGATTGCGCGCCAAACCTTGCACTTGATTCAGGGCTTGTTCCAGCACCTCGTCGGCGCTGATGGTTTGCCGATTTAGTTCCATCGCGCCACTTTCGAGTCTTCCTACGTCAAGCAGTTCGCTGACCTGATTTATCATCTGGCGGCAACTGGACATACACATATCCAGCAGTTCGTTTTGCAACTCGTCCATTTTGCCGCGATAATTGGAAAGCAGAATGTCCAGCGAGGCCATAATCGCCGTGAGCGGCGTGCGCAAATCGTGAACAAGCATTTGCGAGAGCGAATCGCGCAAGCCTTCCGAGCGCTGCAAGGCAGCGTAGGCGTTTTCGAGTTCATCGCGGCCCCGTTTGGTGCGCACTAAGGTTTTAACGCGCGCCAAAACTTCAATTTCATCTACCGGCTTGGTGAGAAAATCATCGGCCCCGGCTTCCAAGGCTTGCACACGGTTTTGCGTGTCTTGCAGCGCTGTGACCATCACAACCGGCAGGTGCGCCGAAAACGCTTCAGCTTTGAGGCGACGGCAAACTTCAAAACCGTCCATGCCGGGCATCATCACGTCCAAAAGCACCACATCCGGCGCGGTTTCGGGCACAAGTTTCAAGGCGTCCGGGCCGTTAGTGGCGGTAACAACGGTGTAACCTTCGATTTCCAAAATACTGGACAACAAACGCACATTGAGAGGTGTGTCGTCCACAATCAGAATATGGCCCAGCGAAGAATAAGGTTCGGTCAACATAAGTTAATGAGCGCTGGCAGGCCGCAAAAATTGCGCGACATCGCGTGCAAAAGTCGTTACATCAATGGGCTTGGTCATAAAACCATCGCAGCCCGCTGCTTTGGCTTCATCGCGTTCGTGTTTCATCGCCGAAGCGGTGACAATAACAATGGGGATTTCGCGCGTTTCTGCCTCGGCGCGCAAAAGACGCGTGGCGGTTAAACCATTTATACCGGGCATATGCACATCCATGAGAATCAGGTCGGGCTGCTCACTTTTGGCAATGGCGACGACATCTGTGGCACTTGCTTCTTCGATCACCTCGGCGTCGGCCATTTGCAACACAAAACGCATCAGGCGCCGCGCGTCTTCGGTGTCTTCTATTAGAAAAATGCGTCGCCCGGCTAACGAGGTCGGCTGGTTATCTGTCATGCTGCTTCCTCTGCTTTATCACTGTCGTTGCGCGCATATAAAGGCAAGCTGAAACAAAACGTGCTGCCTTCACCCACGACGCTTTGCAACCACAAACGTCCCCCATGTAATTCCACAATGCGCCGTGTCAAAGGCAAGCCCAATCCGGTGCCCTGATGCTGGCGCGCAAACGATAAATCGGCTTGTTCAAACGCTTGAAAAATACGCTCCTGATTTTCCGGCGCAACGCCGACACCAGTATCCTGCACGCTGACAAGACACGCATTTTGGTCGTCAGCGCGCCGCGCCCGCACGGTAATACTGCCACCTTCGGGCGTGAATTTCACTGCGTTAGACAGCAAATTGAACATCACCTGACGAATTTTGCGCTCATCTCCCTCAATAAAGTCTAATTCTTGAATTTCCGGCGCGACTTCGACGGTTAAGGTCAGATTTTGCGCTTTGGCTTTGTCGCGCACGATAGTCAGGCTTTGTTCGAGCAATTGCGAGAGCAAAAATTTACCGATGTCCAAAGTCATTTTACCGGCTTCGATTTTGGATAAATCCAGCAAATCGTTGATAACTTGCAGCAAATGATCGGCACTTTGCACCACATCGGTGACGCAGGAATGTTGGTCATCGTTGAGCGGCCCCAAGCGCGGATTGAGCAGCAATTTCGAAAATCCGAGAATGGCATTGAGCGGCGTGCGCAATTCATGGCTGACATTAGAAATAAATTCGCTCTTGGCGTGGTTGGCTTTTTCGGCGGTTTCGCGGGCGCGCTCGGCTTCATCTTTTGCCAACATCAGTGATGCTTCTGCTAACTTCAAATTGGTGATGTTGACCACGAAATAAATACCTTTTTCGCCGTTAGCCGAAAGTTCTTCATCCAAAGCAGCAACGCAACACAAAACCGGCACAGGGGCGCCGTTTTTATGGAGCAATTCTTTTTCGTAAGCCGCCGTGACGCCGCGTTTTTCCAGTTCGTGCAAGGCTTTGGCATCATCATCGCGATGGGCGGGCGGCGTCATTTTTTTCCAATTTAATTTGCCGCCTTGCAAGTCGGCCCGCGTGAAACCCAGCATTTGCAAAAACGCATCGTTGGCTTCGGTGATGCCGCCGCTTTCGTTCCAAAACGAGACGCCGAAAATGTTCGCTTCTACCACGCGCCGAAAACGCGCTTCCGAGGCTGAGAGCGCCTCTAAATGACGCTGCTCGGCCTCGCGTTCGCGTTCTCTGGCGCGCACTGTTTGTTCGCGTTGTTCGCTGAGGCGCAAAAGCTCGCCCTGACGCCTAATTTCTTCGGTTTTTTGCCACAAATCCACGAAAACCGCCGCTTTGGAAAGCAAAATTTGCGGATTATACGGTTTGGCAATGTAATCCACCGCGCCCGCCGAATAGCCTTGAAAAACGTATTCGTCTTGCGTGGAAAGCGCTGTCACGAAGATAATCGGAATATGGCGGCTTTTTTCGCGGTCTTTGATGAGCGTAGCTGCTTCAAAGCCGTCCATGCCGGGCATTTGCACGTCCATTAAAATCAGTGCGATATCTCTCCTGAGTAGCACTTTTAGTGCTTCCAAACCCGAATTAGCCCGCACCAAATGGCAATTTAGCGGCGTGAGCAATGCTTCGAGCGCCAGCAAATTTTCTGGGCGATCATCCACAAGCAAAATGGTAGCGCGCAACGGCAACGGCTCCACTTGAAGACCAAATTGGGTTTCTTGAAAGGCGACTGATGGCATATTATTCCGCTTTTTCAGCTTCGTTTTTGCCGTCTAACAAGAGATCCATCAACGAAAGCAACGTTTCAATCTCAACCGGCTTGGTGATATATTCGCTGGCACCTGCTGCGAGACATTTTTCGCGATCACCGCTCAAGGCTTTGGCGGTCAAAGCGATAATCGGCAAATCGGCATAGTGAGACATGGCGCGGATAGCGCTCATCGTTTCGTAGCCGTCCATTTCCGGCATCATAACATCCATCAACACCAGTGAAATCTCCTCGTTTTGTTGGAGTTTTTCGATGCCGTCGCGCCCGTTTTCCGCAAAAATGACCGTCAGACCGTTATCTTCCAAAACACTGGTCAACGCGAAGATATTGCGCATATCATCGTCCACCAGCAAAATTGTGTGGCCCGACCCTTTCAAATTAGCCAGCGACGAGGCTGAATCCCCGATTTGGGTGCGGTTTACAGAGGTAACTGGGGCCGGTTTTGCTTTGGCTTTGCCTTTTTTGCGGCTACTACGCGTCGCGGATGCGGCGCCACGGGCGATTTGTTGAGATTCTTCATTCTGTGGCGCTGCGGCGTCAGGCATGAGCGATTCGGCATCGCTCGGTTCTTTCATAATGCGATGCAGAAACATTGAGGTTTCTTCGAGCAAACGCTCGGCGCTGCCCGCACTTTTGTTGATAATAGCCACCGCGTATTTTTTGAGTTGCGTTTCTTCACGGTGCGTTAAATCTTTGCTGGTGTAAATCAAAACCGGCAAATCGCGAAATTGCTCTTGCGTTTTGATGCGGCGCAGCAGTTCCAAACCTTCCATGTCCGGCAAGCCGAGGTCAAGAATCACGCAATCGAAAGGTTGGGCATCGCGCGGAAAGGCAAGTTGGGTCAAACCTTCTTCGCCGGTGGCGACAGCAGTGGTTTGCACGTCCATAGAAGCCAGCAATTCTACTACGCCCTGTCGCTGCGCTTCGTCGTCTTCAACCAAAAGCAAATTGCGCACATCACGCGAAATATATTGCTTAATATGCTGCAACGCGCCTTCGACAGCCTCGCGGCTGACCGGCTTTTCGAGATAGGCAATGGCGCTGGCAATCGAACCGCGATTGCGATTGACAACCGAAATGACATGGACCGGAATGTGTCGTGTTTGCGGGTCACGCTTTAGTTGATCCAAAACTGTCCATCCGTCAATCACGGGCATTTTCAAGTCGAGCGTGATGGCCGATGGATGATATTCGCGTGCCAAGGCCAAACCTCTGTCGCCTTGCAGCGCCACGATGCCTTTAAAGCCTTGACCGCGCGCCGTTTCCAGCAAAATCTGCGCGAAAGTTGGGTCGTCTTCCATGATGAGCAAAACGTGATCGCCATCTACAATTTCGTCGCGGTCATCGGCCACCAAAGTTTGGCGCTCTTGGGAAAACGGCGGCAAAACTCTCTGCGTTGCGTGTTCGTTGTTTTCTTCCTCCATCAAATCGTCGTCGGTCATAACAGGAATCGCGGCGTGAAAATCCACTGGCAAGATCAGCGTGAAAACGCTGCCCTGACCGGGCGCGCTTTCGACTTCGATATGCCCGCCCAAAAGCCGCGTAATCTCGCGCGAAATGGACAATCCGAGGCCTGTGCCGCCGAACTTGCGACTGGTGGTGCCATCGGCTTGTTGGAACGATTCGAAGATCAGTCTTTGCTTGTCATGTGGGATGCCGATGCCGGTATCGCGCACCGCAAAAGCGATTTCGTTGTTCGGGCGCGATGAAATTTCCAGTGCCACACTGCCTTCTGAAGTGAACTTAAAAGCGTTAGATAGCAAGTTCTTCAAAACCTGCTGCAAGCGCATCACATCGGTTTCCAAAGTTGGCGGCGTTTGCGGGTTAATCACGACATCGAAATCAAGATTCTTTTGTTCGGCCATATGGTCAAACGTGCGCTCGATAAAGATGCTGACGTCCCCTAAAGCAACATCTGTGATGGAAATTTCCATCTTACCGGCTTCGACTTTGGACAAGTCTAAAATGTCGTTGATAAGGTTCAACAAATCATGGCCTGAACTGTGAATAGTCGCGGCAAATTCGACTTGCTTCAGCGATAAATTGCCCTCGCTGTTATCGGACAGCAGCTTGGCTAAAATCAGCATCGAATTGAGCGGCGTGCGCAATTCGTGGCTCATGTTGGCTAAAAATTCCGACTTATATTTGCTGGAAATCGCCAGTTGTTCGGCTTTTTCTTCGAGTTGCGTGCGCGCCAGTTCGACTTCGCGGTTTTTTTGTTCGACGCGCTGATTTTGCACTTCGAGCAGCGTCGCTTTTTCTTCGAGTTCTTTGGCTTGTGCTTCCAATTCGATGTTGGTGCGCTTGAGTAAATCTTGCTGTGCTTGCAATTCCTGCGACTGGCTTTGCAAATCCTGCGTCAGCGACTGCGATTGTTCGAGCAATTCCTCGGTGCGCATATTGGCTTGAATCATGTTGATGACCACGCCAATGCTTTCGGCCAGTTGATCAAGGAATGTGCGGTGAATTTCTGAAAACAATTGGAACGACGCCAGTTCGATAACGGCCATAATTTCGCCCTCAAAGAGAATCGGCAGCACGATTATCGAAAGCGGCGACGCTTGTCCCAGGCCGGACGAAATTTGAATGTAATCGCCGGGCACGTTGGTGAGGACAATGCTTTTCTTTTCCAGCGCACATTGACCGATTAAACCTTCGCCTTCGCGGAAACGGTTCGCCAAATTTTTGCGCTCTTGGAAGCCATAAGACGAGAGCAATTTCAACAGTGGTTCTTTGCGCACCGCGTCTTCGGGTTCATTGATATAAAACACACCGTGATGGGCTTGAACCAGTGGCGTGACTTCGGACATAATTAGCCGCGCCACCGATTGCAAACTTTTCTGGCCTTGCATCATGCGCGAAAAACGCGCGAGGTTGGTTTTTAGGAAGTCTTGTTCTTGGTTTTTCTGTGTTGTCTCGCGCAGATTGTCAATCATCTGGTTGAGATTATTTTTCAGCGCGTCCACTTCGCCTTGCGCTTCAACGCGAATGGTGCGCGTTAAGTCGCCTTCGGTCACGGCTGTCGCCACATCGGAAATGGCGCGCACCTGAACCGTGAGCGAGTTCGCCATGAAGTTCACGTTATCGGTCAGGTCTTTCCATGTGCCCGCCACGTTCGGCACGTTCGCTTGGCCGCCGAGCTTGCCTTCGGTGCCCACTTCGCCTGCCACACGCGTTACTTCGGCGGCAAACGAGTTCAATTGATCCACCATCGTGTTGACAGTGTTTTTCAATTCCAAAATTTCGCCGCGCGCATCAACCGTGATTTTCTTCGATAAATCGCCGTTCGCCACCGCCGTTGTCACAAGGGCAATGTTACGCACCTGATCGGTCAGGTTAGTCGCCATTAGGTTGACGTTATCGGTGAGGTCTTTCCATGTGCCGGACACACCACGCACTTCGGCTTGGCCGCCCAAAATGCCTTCGGTGCCGACTTCTTTCGCCACGCGCGTTACTTCGCCCGCGAACGAGTTCAATTGATCCACCATCGTGTTAATGGTGTTTTTCAATTCGAGAATTTCACCTTTCACATCAACTGTGATTTTCTGCGATAAATCGCCATTCGCCACCGCTGTTGTCACCAGCGCAATGTTGCGCACTTGTGATGTAAGATTTGAAGCGAGTCTGTTGACGTTATCGGTGAGGTCTTTCCAAGTGCCAGCCACGCCGCGCACTTCGGCTTGGCCGCCCAGTTTGCCTTCGGTGCCCACTTCGCGCGCTACGCGCGTCACTTCGGCGGCAAACGAGTTCAATTGATCCACCATCGTGTTGACAGTGTTTTTTACTTCCAAAATTTCGCCGCGCGCATCAACGGTAATTTTCTTGGATAAATCGCCGTTCGCCACCGCCGTTGTCACAAGGGCAATGTTACGCACCTGATCGGTCAGGTTATTCGCCATAAAGTTGACGTTATCGGTGAGGTCTTTCCATGTGCCAGCGGCGTTCGGCACGTCGGCTTGGCCGCCCAGCTTGCCTTCGGTGCCCACTTCGCGCGCCACTGTGGTTACTTGTTCGGCAAAAATCGAAAGCGTTTCGGTCATGCCATTGATGGTATCGGCTAACGCAGCCACTTCGCCTTTAGCTTCGACGAATAATTTTTGTGACAAATCGCCGTCCGCCACCGCCGTCACGACTTTGGCGATGCCGCGCACCTGCGTTGTCAGGTTGCGCGCCATGAAGTTGACGTTATCGGTCAGGTCTTTCCAAGTGCCGGACACATCGCGCACATCGGCTTGGCCGCCCAAAATACCTTCGGTGCCTACTTCTTTGGCGACACGTGTTACTTCGCCCGCGAAGGTGCCAAGGCTGTCCACCATGCGGTTAATCACGTCTTTGATTTGCAGAATTTCGCCTTTGACATCAACAGTAATCTTCTGCGTGAGGTCGCCGTTGGCGATGGCCGTCGCCACTTTCGATACGTCGCGCAGCTGCACTGTTAAATTGGAAGCCAAACTGTTGACGTTATCGGTTAAATCTTTCCAAGTGCCGGACACGCCGCGCACTTCAGCTTGGCCGCCCAAACGCCCCTCGGTGCCGACTTCTTTGGCTACACGCGTTACTTCAGCGGCGAACGAATTCAATTGATCTACCATCACGTTGACGGTGTTTTTCAATTCCAAAATTTCGCCGCGCGCGTCAACCGTGATTTTCTGCGAAAGGTCACCATTCGCCACCGCCGTTGTCACGAGGGCAATGTTGCGCACCTGATTGGTCAGATTGCTCGCCAAACCGTTGACGTTATCGGTGAGGTCTTTCCAAGTGCCGGACACGCCGCGCACTTCGGCTTGGCCGCCCAAAATGCCTTCGGTGCCGACTTCTTTGGCCACGCGCGTCACTTCGCCCGCGAAGCTGGAAAGTTGGTCAACCATTGTGTTCACCGTGGTGCCGATGCGCAAAAATTCGCCTTTGACTGGCAAACCTTCAATTTCCAGCGCCATCTTTTGCGATAAATCGCCTTCGGCCACAGCGGTAATCACGCGCGAAACTTCAGTGGTGGGGCGTGCCAGATCGGAAATCAAAGCGTTAATCGAGTTAATCGAAGCGCCCCACGAGCCTCTGGCATCGGGTAGGGAAGCGCGCTCGTTCATGCGGCCTTCGCTGCCGACAGTGCGCGCCACGCGTTCGATTTCGCCCGCCATGTTTTGATTTAACGTCACGACATCGTTGAAAGCGCGATACAATTCAAATAATTGCTCGCTCGAACGCCGGTCAACAGGCGCATCCAAGCGCACAGAAAAATCGCCATCTTTCGCGGCGCGGAGCGCATCAAGCAACGGTTTTAATTGCTCAGCGCTGTAAACCGTTGCGCTGGTTGAAGAAACGGATGCTGCGGAAGCATTGGATAAATCGTTGGACATAAAAACCTCTGTGTGACAGACACTTTTCAAGAAAGAAAGGGACGACCCGATGGATCGCCCCTTCTTAATGAAACAGACAGTTCAATTTTAGACAAATCCAGATTCTTTTGTCTCGCAAAAAGAAACGCTGCCCAAAATTAGTTGGCAAATTTCATCTTCAATTAAGGATAAAACTTACGGCCACGCGTTGCGCGCTGTCTGCCTGCTACTTATTTTAACGCCGTGAGTGACACGCAGACATAGGATGACCAGAGCAATCGCCTGAGAAATTTCTGGGTAATTAGGTAAGAGAACAAGGCGGATTTCGTTGTGCGGAAGCCAAAAAGGGCATTTTAAGCGCAAAAGTCGGTTTTTTTATCGTCCCCCGCTTCGGTTTCGCTAAAAAAACCGTCGTTGGGACGAAACCGAGACGGGGGACGCCAAAAAAACCGTCGTTGCGATGAAACCGAGACGAGGGACGGTAAAAAAACCGTCGTTGAGACGAAACCGAAGTGGGGGAGGGTGTAACGACGGTTTTTTTAACGCCATCCGCGTGGACGGAGCCAAAAAAACCTCGTTGCGACAAGATTTACATGGATGAGGGTAAAGGTTTCTGATGTAAGTAGGTGGACAGAATTCGTTGAAAGATAGTATGTCATTCTGAGGTGAGCCGGGTGCCCGCTTGCGGGCGGCAGCCGAAGAATCCCCTTGACTATGCGGGGACTATGGGGGATTCTTCCGGGCGTCCTGCCCAAAGGGCACCCGACGCCGTTCAGAATGACAACAAGCTCCACTTAATTCTGTCCGCCTACTTATCATTTTGTGTAATAGATTTTCTGTAATAGATTTTTGGCAAGAGGAATATGGCTCTTGCCTCATAAAAACGACATCTTTGTGGAATCGGCAGAAAGCAGGCGGTGCTATTGCATCTTGACTCAAACTTCTGGCAGTTGAATCTGATGGCAAAACGCCGCCCACTACTTCTTGAAGCGGCCTTATTTTAGTGCCGTTAGCGGCACGCTGACACGACTCGCTGTTTCTTCCACGACGATTTTTACGTTTGTGGGCACTTTGCCTTCTTCGTCGAAAACCACAATTTCGTTGGCGCCGTTTTTAATCCAGCATTCGGGCAGATAAATGCCGCTGACAGGCACTTTTTCAGGATAGCGGCCCAAATTATGCTTGTTGAGCCACACAAAACCGCGACTAAGGCCCGTAGTTGTCACGCGCCAAATCGGATGCGGCCCGCTTTCGCCCGGCGGCGTGGCCGTAAAAGTCGCCTTGAAAAACGCGGGCGCGTTTGTTTCGCCGACGTTTTGCCAGCCTTTGCCGCTAAAATCGCCCGCGCCACCGCGCATTTTCCAATTGCGCACGGCGTTTTTATCGGCCACGCCGCTCAGGAGCGAAGCCGCGCCCATGCCGCCCGCGCCGTCGTTGTTCGTCACTAAAACCGCGACGATATTTGGCCCGCCTTCTTTCCACGCGGTGCCCAGCGGCACGTCGAAGGCTTCGTCCCAGCCTTCGTGTTCCATCAGTTTGGTGCCGTTCAGATAAACCGTCGCTTTGTCGTCCACGCTTTCAAAATGCAAAAGGCGCGGCGCTGGAATTTGGGGCAAGGTGGCACGATACCACGCCGTGCCCGCTTTGTGATTAAACGTGTCTTCGCCGGTTTTGGCAAGCGGCCAATCGTCGGTTTTGAAGTCGGGCGCGGCCAAATTGTCATTGGCGCCGCCGCTTTTCCAGCGCCATTCGAGCGCTGGGCCTTTGCTTTCCGGCGCGTCGCCTTGCGTGAGCGTGACGGCTCCCACCAAGCCTTTGGAATCCACTTTGTCTATGGCGCCGAGGTAATTAAATAGCTTGTCGCGGCCATTGTGCGAGGTGAGAACGGCGAGCGAATTAACGCCTTTTTTCAGCGTCACTTTTGCCGTGCGCGCCGCTTTGCCAGTCACTTCGACACGTTGTCCGTTAGTCCACGCGCCGAGCCAATCGCGAGCGCCGCTGAAACGCAAATTATATTCACCCGCCGCAGGCACGTTAAGATTCGTGCGATACCAAGCGTGCGCGCCGTAATCGCCATCGGCGCCCATCGGCTGCGGCATTTCGCTTTTCAACCACGCAGCATCATTGAAGTTCGGCGCAATTTCGGCAGATGGGCGCATTTGCCAGTTGGTGAGAGTTGGTGCGGTGAAAACGACATTCTCGTCGGGATAGCCAAAGCGAAAGTGTTTTTCCCCAGGGGCAAAGGGAACGAGTTTTCCATCTATCTGTAGTTCTTCATTCGCATAGATTTTGGTCCATTTGAATGGGTTGTCCGCAGAAAAATCTTT
>JANMKN010000244.1:0-85414 GCA_031372065.1 Abditibacteriaceae bacterium
GATACTTGTATTATGTAATTAGCTTGGTGCATGTTGTCTTTCCCCAAAGACACCATGCGTTGCACTGCGGGAACCATTTTGAGAAGGCGCAAGCGGTTTTCTATATAACCCTTGTTCTTACCCAATAAACGGGCTGCGCCGCGCACGCTGAGACGCAATTCCTTCATCATAGTCAGCAAAGCCTCCGCTTCTTCCAACGGTGGCGCCTCGCTGCGCTGCGAATTTTCCGTCAATTGGAGTAAGCGGGTCAAACCCTCCAGAGGCCTGTCAGGATTCTCCGCAAATGATGCGAGGTCACGATGGTCTATCAGACAAGGGAGCACCGGTAGTCCGAGTGCTTTGGCTGCTAAAAGCCGCTTTTGTCCACAAACAAGCTGATATTGGTGTTGTGAGTCACTCGCTAAGGTGTCAATGGGTAAGCCGCTCTCGCCATCTATTGGGGAGACCAAAGGGCGCACTAACAACGCTTGTAGAATGCCACTGCCCTGAATACCTTCACCCAATTCGCGCAAACTTTGAACGCTTTCTTGGAGATCAATAAGTTCCTCTGAGAGAACTGTGCGGCGCATATTAACACCTAATGCGATAGACAACGGCGGCAACATCTGAAATGTTGCAACTGCATCGGTCGTGTCGTTCGAACTGCTAAATGACATAAAGCGACATTATTTCCTTTAAGGGGATTCGTAGATCAGGCTCAAGCATACGCTGGAGAAACCTCACGCAAATTTATCCAACACAAACCTATACATCGGTGGAGATTTCTTGCCATTCCCTTTTGTGGCGCATACTCCATCATGGAGTTCCATCGTGGAGTATAACAGGAAAAATCCAAGGAACTCTTCAGCCGCCTGTGGCATTCTCGCAGTATAGATTCATAGGAAACTTCTTTACCCAAATCGGGCGTAAAGCCCCCGGATTCATCCGAGGCGGGTGCCCTTTGGGCAGATAAGCCCGCGCCGTGATAGCAGCGGACATTCCTTGCATTTTAGGCGTTTCTCTGTCACCTAAAATGCGGTAAGATAAAGGGCGTGGTAATCTACGAGTTCAAAATTCAGGCGAAGGCAGGGCAGTTCCAAGCGATTGACGAGGCTATCAAAATCTCTCAATTTATTCGGAACAAGTGCCTTCGCCTGTGGATGGATGAGCGGGGCACCAAAACCTTTGAGTTGCACCGACAGAGTTCGGTGCTGGCGAAAGAGTTTGAGTTTGCGGCAAGGCTCAATTCGATGGCGCGGCAGGCCGCTACGGAGCGAGCCGCTTTTGCGATAACGCGCTTCTACGAACGGTGCAAGTTGCAGAAAGACGGGAAGCTAACCGGCAAAGTCGGCTACCCGCAGTTCCAAAAGGACTGTCGTTCAGTCGAATACAAAACGAGCGGATGGAAGCTGAGTGAAGACGCCAAGCGCATCACGTTCACGGACGGTTGTGGCATCGGCACTCTGAAGATGGTGGGGACGCGAGACTTGGCCGAGACTCCGCGAGACACCATCAAGCGTGTTCGTTTGGTAAAGCAAGCGGATGGCGTATATGTTCAGTTCTGCATAGATGCCACGCGGAAAGAGACAGTCGAGCCGAGCGGCGTGGCTCTTGGAATTGACGTTGGTTTGGAGTCATTCTACACCGACAGCGAAGGCCGCAAGGTAGCCAATCCTCGCTTTGAGAAGAAGGCACGCAAGAAACTCAAGCTGCGCCACCGCAGAGTGAGCCGCAAGAAAAAGGGCAGCGCGAATCGCAAGAAGGCGCGCAATCGGTTAGGCAGAGCGTATTTGAAGGTATCGAGACAGCGTAAAGACTTTGCGATTAAGGCCGCACGGTGCGTAGTCATGTCCAACGACGTGATTGTCTTTGAAGACTTGCAAATCGCCAACATGGTGAAAAATCATTGTTTGGCACGCTCTATCAGTGACGTTTCATGGGGTCAGTTTCGGCATTGGGCAGACTACTACGGGAAGGTGTTCGGCAAGATTGTGTTAGCAGTCCCGCCGCAATACACCTCACAAGATTGTTCGGGTTGTGGAACGCGAGTGCAAAAGTCTCTTTCGGAACGCACCCATCAATGTCCGAAATGCGAATTGGTCTTAGACCGAGACGAAAACGTAGCCCTGAATATCCTTGCAAAAGGCTTGGAATTTTGGGCAACAACAACCGAGGGGCACTCGGAAAGTTAAACGCTTGGGGAGAGAATGTCAGACTTTCGGCAACGGAAGCGGTTCTCGTTGAACCAAGAATCCCCCGGCTTCAGCCGTGGGGAGTGTCAAAATGTGATAGTATTGTAAAAATCTATTTATTGCTCTTATCGCTTCACCCAACTTTTTACTCCGTTATTCTGGCTCCTTGCCGTCTTCTCATACGATGATCTAAGGCCATTTCAAAGCTGATGAGTTCACGCAGCAACGTATTATATCGGGAATACGCGTCACCCTTTTCCTCTTGCAACAGTTGGTAAAGCTGTAATTCGGGTTCAAGAAGAACTGAAACGTTTGGAGGCACTAGTCCAGCTTGAGTTAAACGGGGCCGGGCAATGTGAACCAAACACGCTGCTATGGTGCAGCGGTTGGATTGAAAATCAGCCAATCCCCGGCGCAGCAGGTCTTCGCCCGGAAGTCCGGCAAGGAGGTCATCGGTTTTCATCGCAGAATTTCATGACAGCACTTCGAAACGACATGGGGTCAATGGCTGGATAGCGGATCAATTGCGGTTCAATTTGCGCAAACATTTCGCGTAGCTGGTCAGTTTGAACCATTCCAGATTGTAGCATGGAGCGCACATCACGAATATCGCGTTCATGGCGGCGTTGAAGTTTGGACAAAGCCTGCCCATAAAGGTCATAGTGGAAAAATCGGACGTAACCATATTGACCGATCAACAAACTGCGCTCACGCCAACCGGGAATGGCAGGAATGAATTGATCTGGACTGGCAAGTTCCACATTGATGTCCAATTCATCTTTCAAACGCACAAGGGCTTCAAATAAACCCGGTGGTTCAGGATCGGGTTTCAGATCCACATCAATAGTCATGGCACGCCAGTTGTGCAAAACGGCGGTGGCACCACCAGTTAGATAAACAGTGCCTTCACCGAGCACGCGATTTCCTAAAGCAAACATAAATGCTTCGAGCTTAACTTTATCCGTTTCGGCGCGCATTGGCAGTGTTCACCTTCCCATCCATTCAATCTGAGTTTACCGCGATTAATATGAAGTTATGGGTTTCTTATGCACACCTTTGCCCAACTCCTTCAATTCTACTAGTCAACTTTTCTAATTCGCCAATTTGGACGCGTAGTCCGGTAACGAACTGTTGACGGAAAACTTCATCTTCTGACAAATTCTCCGCAAATTGGCCGACTCTCTGCACTACCTCTGATAATAAAACAAGAATTTCAGTGTCTGCACATACAGACACTACGCTACCCTGCTCTACCAACTCATTTTGAGATTTTTCTTTATTCGATTGTTTGCTCGGTTCCAGCAGCTTTTGCACACGAGTTTGAATGTTGGTGAAAGCAGCACCAGTCAACGCCGATTCAATCAATTTTCGTCGGGCCGCAACCTCAGTAATCTTACAAATTTCACGCGCGTGACGAATGGTGTCTGCACGTGCAGACACCATCGCTTGCACATCCTCTGGCGCTTTGAGCAAAAATAGCCGATTTTCTAGGTAGCCTTTGTCTTTGCCCAATCGTTTCGCGGCTTCGCGCACCGAATAGCCGCGCGATTGCATGAGTTTTTGCAAGGCATTTGCTTCTTCGAGCGGAGCCAAATCAGCGCGCAGCAGGTTTTCGATGATGGCGTGTTCCCAGGCCTCGTCCGTGTTGCTTTCGTTCACCAGGACCGGCACTTGTTGCAGTCCTACAGCTTTGGCGGCTCGCAAGCGGCGTTCGCCCGCCGTGACGATATATTTTTTAGTGCCGTCGGCACCTTCCTCGGTGCAACTTCTCACCAAAAGCGGCTGCAAAATACCTGTGCCAGCAATGCCTTTTCCGGCTTCATGTAATTCGCGAATCGAATTTTCGAGGTCTTTAAGCGCTGCTTCATCGAAGTATTGGCGAGGTTGCACCGTTGTTTCAATTTTCCCAACATCCACCAACAGCGCGCCGGGCAATTCGCTTTCGCCCAAGGGGGCCGCGAATAATTCGCCTAATTTTTCTTGTAATTTAATATCGAGTTTCATGGTGAATTGGGGTGTCTGTATGTGCAGACACTGTATGCTGTCTGCACATACAGTGTCTGCACATACAGACAGCAGTTAGTTTGCCGATTTCAGAAGCAAAATTTCTTGTGCCAGGGCGCGATAGGCTTCGGCGCCGGGGCTTTTTGGTGCAAATTGAAGAATGCTTTCGCCGGCGCCAGCAGCTTTGGCAAAAAGCAACGAGCGGGGAATTACACTTTGCATTGTGGCAATGCCGGGAATGGCACGCACAGCGGCTAAAATTGTCGGCCCGTGGTCGCTGCGGCGATCTAACATGGTCACTAAAATTTTGGTTTGGAGCTGATGATTTACCCGTTTTGCGGCGCCGATCACTTCCAAAACCCGCGCCAAACCGCGCACAGCGGGGAATTCTGCTGCGACGGGCACTAAGACGATGTTTGCCACTTTCAAAGCCATGGCTGTTTCGTCCGAGAGACTTGGAGGGCAATCCAACAAAACAAAATCATGCGACGAGTCGGCTAAAACAGAAGACAAATTGGCCGCATCGGTTACCGAAAATTGCAGACTGGGCAGATTTATGGTGTCTTCGTAAGCGGCTAAATCGCGTTGTAAATCCAGATCGCAAAGCAAAACGCGCGCTCCTGTGAGCGATAATGCCACGCCAAGGTTAATTGTTGTCGTTGTTTTTCCGACGCCGCCTTTTTGGTTCAAAACCGAAATAATCATGAAGTAGCTGCAATTCGCGTGAAATCCGACTCTGGATTCTAATTCTAAACCAAAACGCAACTTCAGGAGAGCTAAAAATGAGTTATCCTGCTTAAGAGGCCGCATAAAACAGCAGTTTCACGGCATTTTTAGGACTCATTATGCCCACAGTCGAACAATCTTGCTTTCGCATTTCCGCTGCGGCCAAAAACAATAGGCCGCACAGCGAAGATCGCCTCGAATATGTCGGGCCGGCGCTGGAAAAAGTCGGTGAGGTTGAGGTTTCACTGGATCGCTTGCTCTGGATTAAGAGCAAATGGCCCGAAGCCGGCCACGGTTTAGATCGCTTGCAATTGCGTTGGCCGGAAAGTGCTTCGCGTTCGCTGACGGTATTGCTCGCTTATCATGTTTCGATCAACGACGAAAGCGGCCCAGACAGCCTCAATTTTGATATCCCACCGGGATTGGTCAGTGCCGCCGGTCTTTCGGCGGCAGCACAAAAGCGACTTGATTTCACCGGTGCCAACTGGGTGACGAACACGATTTTTCATCCGATTCCCGGCGGTGTCGGCTGCGTTTTAGGTGAATGCGCCTTCCGTTTCAGCGCGAATCAAATCGGGATTATCGAAATCAATGGCGAAAATGAAGACAGCGTATCGAATTCGCGCACAGTCACCATTACCGATTTGGAATCGCTGCACGAAACTCTCTGGAGCCGTAATCAAGCACTTGGTTACAATTTGCCGCCTCTTTTAGGATCGCCCGATACCGAAAAACCGCGTCAAACGGTGGCTTTTAGCGTTCATACCGGTCAGGAATGGACGGCTTTCATTCAAACCGCCGCCGATGGCCGCAGCCTAAAGCATTTCAAAAACAACGAGCAATCCGGCACCTTGCGTCATCAGCGCCCCAATGCGCCTTTTTGGACGGAAACTGCCCTCACCGACGATGAACGCAACGCCGGACATGGTATCGAACTTTTGCAAAGCGCCGCTGCGGAATTAGACCTTGACGATGGCTTGGCTTGGCTTTATATTTCGCATTTGCTGGCGCCGCCCGCGCCTTTGCCGGCCAATGCTTATGCTGGTGGCTGGGTTGATTTGGACGATGTAGCGCGCAAAACAATGGGCGGCTATGCCCGCAATCCGCAAGAAGCCATTGAGCGGAGGCGCAAAATCTGGCACGCCATTCGTTATGGCGCTCGCACACACATTGCCGGACGACGCACCGTGCCTTACTTCGATAGAGCCACCGGACAGCAGATCGAAACCGAAATTCACACTACGCCCTGGCAAATTATGAAGGAACAAACTCCGGTGCAACCGAGCTTGTTCCCCGAAAATGACGATGCCGTGCCCGTGCGCGTCGAATTAGTGGCCTCGCGCGAATGGACAGCGCTGACGACTTCGGCTGAAACCGCGCAATACCTACCGCTCGGCGAAATTTTAGGATCGATTCCGCCCAGTCAGGCCAGCGGCGCTTGGGCACGCGCTTTGGGTATGGCGTATTTTCAATGGTGCCGCTGCAACGTGCAAAAGGCGCTAAACGGTGATCCGCCGCCACCGCGTGAATGGCTCTTGGAACAATTTCCCAGCAAGAAAACTGATTTTCGCACTGTTCTGCAAGGCACTAATCCTCAGCGCGCCCTTGAATATTGGAATGGTGCCGAAATTCATCTGGGCGAAGGCGGCATTATCATCACCAACGTATTGTCTCCTTCCCCAAGCCGACGCAAAGGCTGGCAGGAAATCTGGTTGGCAGAAGCACCCCGCTGGAAGCCCGGCCCCTTGCTTTGCCCCATTTTGGAAAACCTCAGCAACCGGCAGATGCCTCTAAGACCTCAATCTTTTGCGCCTCTCAAACGACGACGCGGACGGCCTCGCAAAAATCCCACAGAGTGAATGTTGTCCACATTCCCACAGTTTTAGGAATGTTTTTAGGCTTTTTTGACGATTCCCACAGTTTTAGGAATCTTTTTCGATTTTACGACGCTTTTTTTCTGCCTCTTTTTCATTTTCAGAGCATTTTTGGTGTTTTCCCGCGTTTTCCCACAGTTTTAGGAGTATTTTTCGCGTTTTTGAGAGGTCTTTCCTAAAACTGTGGGAATGTTCCTAAAACTGTGGGAAAACGCCTTCCACATTATAAGGATCGCGTGCGCGCGGATTATTATAAAGATAAGAATCCGCAAATACGCGCGCTTGACGCGCGCTGATTTGCATTGTATTTTCCGTTCCACGTGTCGCGCGCCGATTTTGTCTATTTCGGCAGCCAAAAAGAGGCACTTTGCTTGGCGAGGCTAATATGGAAATGAAACCCGAAAATTTTGCGTCTGCCGCCAATGGATTTCATCGAAATGGTGCTACCAAAGCGGAATTGCAAACCGAGGCCCCTTTTTCCGCCGCACGCCCACAATTGTGCCGTTTGAGCGATTTATTGGATGATTGGGAAAAAGAAGCCCACGAAGCCTATGAAGCGCGCATTAATGGTCAACAGCGCGGCCCGATTACAGGAATATCAACGTTAGACGCCGATTTAGGCGGCGCTTTGTGGCCGGGGCTTTATATTGTGCATGGCCAGCCCGGATCGGGAAAAACGGCTTTTGCGCTTCAGATTGCAGCGACCTGTGGTGTGCCATCGCTTTTCGTATCTTGCGAGATGGCGCCCCTTGAACTTCTAAGACGCCACACAGCGCGCGTAACAGGCACTTTTTTGCAACGATTGCGCTCTGGCGAGATGAGACCTCACGAATCAATGCAGTTGGCGCGTCGTGCCATCGCAGCGGCGCCGCAATTGGCTTTGATTGATGCCACACGTTGTCCAGCGCCGCCCGCTTATTTATTGGATTGTATGCGCATTGTGCGCGCCGAGGAACCACATTTTTTGTTGATCATAGACAGCGCGCAATCGTGGGCCGAATCCATGAACAATGGCTCCAGCGAATATGAGACATTAAATGCCGGATTGGCAGCGTTGCGCAATTTGGCGCATAGCCTGAATTGTCCTATTTTGGCGATTTCTGAGCGCAACCGCGAAAGTATGAGCAGCGGTGGTCTTTCAGCGGGCGCGGGCAGCCGAAAAATTGAATACGGCGCTGAAGCGATTTTAGAATTGGGGCGCGAACCCGATGCGCGCCCCGATTTAACTGGCGAAGTTCCCGTGAAATTGCGTTTGGCAAAGAATCGTCACGGCGCGCCGGGCAAAAGTATGGCGCTGTCCTTCAATGGCGCTTTGCAACGCTTCAAAGTGGTGTAATGCGTCGTGAAAATTCATTTGTCGCTCGCCGAACTTAACGCCTATGACCCACACGAGGGGCATAGGCGTTTGTGTCCGTTATGCGGCGATGGCAAGCCGCGCGATAGCGCGCATCGTTCTTTGAGTTTCGATGCGCAAACTGGCCTGTGGAAATGCTTTCGCTGTGGTGAAAGCGGGAAATTGCGCGAGTTTTGGGAGCAAAAAGAAGATTTTCAGCCGCCACGCCAGCGTGGGCGCTCAAAATTGCGCGAAGCATTTAGCTTGACAGCGGCGCAGCCTGTTTCGAATCCGCAAATACCAATTGAAGACAATTTATCATGGCAGGCACATTGGAATGCCGCGCAGCTTTTGGCGGGCACAGCAGGTGAATTGTATGTGCAGCGGCGCGGCGTGCCCCTTTTAGTCGCAGAAGCGGCTGAAGTGCGCTTTGCCTCGGCTTGGTTTAATCAGGCGTCGGTGGTTTTTCCAATTAAAAATCGGCAAGGCGAAATTATCGCGGCGCAGGGTAGGGCAGTGCGCGGCAATGCCAAATTAACATCAGGGCCAAAACGCAATGGCGTTTTCTTCGCGCCCGCGCCCAAATCGCACGCTGTAGAAAAAAACGACGTTTTTCGCCCTCTCGATGTTGTTTTGCCTGCGATTATCTTGACCGAAGCTCCGATTGACGCGCTTAGTTTGGCGGCTTGCGGTTTTCCGGCTTTGGCTTTGTGCGGCACCAGTGGGCCAGATTGGTTGCATATTTCTTGTGGTTTGCGTCGCGTTTTGTTGGCTTTTGATGCCGATGACGCCGGTGAGCAGGCTGCTTTGGTCATTGGAGATCGCTTGCAGCCTTTCGGCAGCAAATGTAAGCGCTTAATGCCGCCGCAGGGCAAAGACTGGAACGAGTGTTTAATAACTTTGGGCAACGCTGCGCTGACCGATTGGCTCACAACAATAATTTTGCTGGGCGCAAGCTAAGGGAACTGGTGAAAACCCCTGTTTCGGCACACACTCTGCTATGAGAGCTTTGGACACTCCCCGCGCATAAAGCGGGGGATTCTCGCTTCACTGAGAATTGCTGACTTTCGCCAGTCTGACATTCCCTCTGCGAGCATTTTGATTGTCCGAGTGCCCCTCGGCCAATTTCAAAGATTCGCGCAAGATATTTTGCGCTGCGTTTAGGTCTCTCTGATGCTTTACACCGCAATCGCAAAACCAAACTCTATCAGAAAGTGTCAGTGTGTCGTTGACAGTGCCGCATCTCCCGCAGAGCTTGGAACTGGGGAACCAGCGCGACACTTTAACGAGGTGTCGCCGATTCCAAAGAGCCTTGTATTCGAGTTGTCGGTGCAGTTCGCCCAACGCGGCATCGTGAATGCTTTTGGCAAGACTGTGGTTTTTGGCCATGCCCTTCACATTCAAATCTTCGATGCCGATATGGTCAAACCTTGCAACCAAATCAGAACTCACTTTATGCACAAAATCAGCGCGGCAATTCGTGACTTTGCGGTGAACTTTCGCCACGCGCAACTTCGCTTTCTGGCGCCGATTACTGCCGATCTTAGCGCGACTCAGCGCCTTTTGCGACTTGCGGAGTTTTCTTTGTGCCTTGCGAAAGAACTTAGGGGCGGACACGGCTTCTCCGTTGGAAAGCGTCACAAAGTCTTTCAAGCCCATGTCAATGCCAATTGGCTTTTGTGCGACTGGCAAAGCGGTGTCGGGCATTTCAAATTCAGCCGTGAGCGTCACGAACCAGTCGCCGCAAGCATCGCGCTTGAAGGTCGCGCTTTTGGTTTGCCCGTCAATTTCTTGCGACTGGCGAATGCTAATCCAACCGATTTTAGGGCAGTAGACTTTTCCTGCTTCGACTCTGACGCGCTGTGGAATGCGAAAGGCAAAGTGCCCTTTATTGCGGCTTTTGAACTTCGGGAAGCAGGCGCGCTTGGCAAAGAAACCTTGAAACGCCTTGTCCAAGTCTTTGAGGCTTTGTTGCAAAAGTTGGGAGTCGGCTTCTTTGAGCCAAACAGTTGCTTCCTGTTTTTTCAGCGCCGTCAACTCAAGCGACAAATCTTTGGCGCTCAGGCTTTTGCCGGTGGCCTTGAAAATATCATTGCGTCGTGCCAGCGCCCAATTGTAGACGAAGCGCCGCGAACCGGACAGGCGATAAAGCCCGTTGGTTTGTTCGGCGTTCGGTTCCAATTTAAAGCGATAGACGCGGCGCAGTTTCATTTTGCTTTTTTTGATTCTTTACGAATCAGAAACTCCAACATACTTGCTTGGCTGAGTCCGTTTTTCTCAGCCAATTCTTTGAGCAAACGAGTCGCCTCTTCGCTCAATCGAAAACTCACTGCCTTTTTCATAAGGTTTAGTGTATCGCAATGCGCGATGCGCGATGCGCAACAAGCCGTCTTTCAGACGGCGCGGCTTATCTGCCCAAAGGGCACCCTCCTCGGATAAATCCGGGGCTTTACGCCGCTTTAGGTAACAATTCTCGACAGAGGTATTTTCAATGCAATGGGGTAATAGCCGTCGAAGCGACAATGTGGAAGACCGGCGCGGTTTGGGCGGGGCTTTACCCGTTACGGGTGGCATAGGCACGCTGCTGGTGGCTTTGGTCATTTATTTTATGGGCGGCGATCCGACGGTAGTTTTGCAGCCTTCGGGAGGTTCCAATACACAAACCACACGGCAGACGAACCCAAATGCGCCTGATGACGAAGGCAAAAAATTCGTCTCGTTGGTTTTGGGCAACACCGAAGATGTCTGGCAGCAAATTTTCAAAGAAAACGGGCGTCGTTATCGTGAGCCGAAATTGGTTTTGTTTAGCGGACGCGTGCAATCGGCTTGCGGTATTGCTGGCTCGGCGTCAGGGCCGTTTTATTGTCCCGAAGATGAAAAAGTTTACATTGACCTTGACTTCTATCGAGAATTGCGTGATCGCTTTCAGGCGCCCGGCGATTTCGCGCAGGCTTATGTCATTGCACACGAAGTTGGACATCACGTTCAGAAACAACTGGGCATTATGTCGAAAGTGCAAGAGTTTCAACATCGCTCTGGTCAGGCTGGTTCGAACAAAATTTCGGTGCGTCTTGAGTTGCAAGCTGATTATTTTGCGGGCGTTTGGGCACATTATGCGGCCAAGCGTGGCATTTTAGAAGCGGGCGACGTAGAAGAAGGCTTGCGCGCGGCCAATGCGATTGGCGACGACAAGTTGCAGCAGGAAAGTCAGGGTTATGTCGTGCCTGATTCATTTACGCATGGCAGTTCGGCACAGCGGCTTTACTGGTTTAAAAAGGGTCTGCAAAGTGGGGACCTCAGTCAAGGTAAGACCTTTGACGCCGATGCGCCGTAAGATTGAAATTAAGTAAATTAGCTGCAAGAAAGACGGGCCATGAATTTCAATTCATGGCCCGTCTTTCTGAAGAATATAGCTTTATCGTAGGAACTCAACACAATTATGCCAATTATGTGATTACGCTGGCGGGGTTGTGTTCATCGTTAAAATCTCAGTAAAATTAACTTCGGTGCGTTAATATGCACCATTTCGGCAGTGTCTTTTTAGCCTGCTAACCTGCTTGAAATGGAAACTTAAAAGGTTTAGCAAGAGCTTGCCAGCCCCTGTGACCGGGAACTTCGGTAGGGTAACCACGTCGCTCGCTTCTCATCAAAACCATATAAAATGCAATTACGGAACTTTTGCATTTGGCGTAAGCCACATGAGCCGACCAGAGAATATTTCTTTGGAAGGCTGTTTCGCAGCAACCATCACACACAAACCATGCGACAATTTCGGATTCTTCGCCCCTTGACGGCTCATTTGGCCTTGCTTGCTGTTATAGCAACATCTGCCTTTAGTCAAACCAGCGTGCCAGCAACCGGCACCGCTCCTGCGGCTCCCGGTGGCACCGCTCCCAGTGGAACGGCTCCTGCAACGCCGGGAGTGCCAATAGCACCAGCACCACCAACGACTACACCTGTGGTGCCTCCAAACTCGACAACCCTACTGCCTCCTGGTTCAGTGCTTCCAACGACGCCGGGAACAACAGTGCCACCTGTGGCGGATAATTCTATTCCTGAAATCAAACCTTTGGTTTCAGAGCAGGCAGCAGGATTAAAACTATTTGGACGCGAGCTATTTTCATCAACTTTAGCATCTTCGGAGCCTAATGCTGATGCGCCGGTGCCACCAAACTATGTTTTAGGAGCCGGCGATGTTTTGTCTATCTTGCTGTGGTCGGGAACCACAGAATACGAGCGCTCCAACAATATCATTGCTCCTAATGGCAACATTTATCTCAAATTGCTCGGTAGCATTCCTTTGTCCGAAAAGACTATCGCTCAAGCTCAAGAAGAATTGAGGCGCCGCTATAGCAAATTTTATAAGCAATTTAATTTGACCGTAGAAGTTGTCGGGCGCCGCACGATTCCAATTTTCGTGGTTGGCGAAGTAGCGCGGCCCGGCAAATATACACTTTCCAGTTTGTCCACGGTTTTTAGTGCGCTTTATGCGGCGGGAGGCCCAACCGATCATGGATCGCTTCGTCAGATTCGCCTGATGCGCCAACAGCGACTTGTCAGCGAAATTGATGTGTATAGTTATTTGATCAATGGCAAAGCAGTTGATTTACAACTAAAAGCGGGCGACACCGTGTTCGTTCCCATTGCTGACAAGGTGGTTTCTGTTTCTGGCGAAGTGCGTCGTCCTGCGAAATATGAATTAACTGCCAAGGACAACAATTTAGGAAGTGCCGTCAGGCTGGCAGGTGGAGTTACTTCGCAAAGCACGGAGCGCATCCGCTTAACCAGAGTTGATGAAGCCTCGCACCAGCGAAAAATTTCCGAACTGGTGCTGTCTGTAACGGCGGCACTACCTCTTCAAGATGGCGATGAAATTTTTGCTGTTCCAGTTTTGCCCTTCACGCGTAACGCAGTGCAATTGACGGGCGCAGTCAACCGTCCCGGCGAATATTCAATTGAACAGGCGCCTACGGTGGCGGCTTTATTACGTCAGGCCGATGGCCTGACGCCTGCTGCTTACGCAGAGCAGGCTATGATCACGCGCCTTGGTGAAGGTTTGGTGCGTAGCCAAATTACAGTGAATTTGCGTGCCATCATGGCGGGTCAAGCTGGAACAGATGTCAAACTTGAGCCGGGTGACACGCTGCAAGTTTATAATCGTTCCGAGTTATCCGAGCTTCTTGATACAGTGTCCGTTATGGGGCAGGTTATCAAGCCGGGCATTTATCCCTACAAAACGGATATGCGCGTGAGAGACCTTTTGCAAGTCGCATTTGGCCCGACGACGAAGGCCTATTTGACTCAAGCGCAAATTTTCAGGTTCAGAATAGGCGAACAACCTGAACTTATCACGATTGATTTGGAAAAAGCGTTAGCGGGAGATGTAGCCAATAACGTTTTATTGCGCCCACGCGACCAATTGCGAGTTTATGACCGTGCTGAATTGCCTGAATTGTTGGATACCGTGACGGTTAATGGCGAAGTAACCAAACCGGGTAGTTATCCTTTTCATACAGATATGCGGGTAGCTGACTTGTTGCGTTCTGCCTTAGGCGTAACGACTAAGACTTATTTGCCTTTGGCTGAAATTTACCGTTATGGTGTGGGCACTGAACCAGCGATGATGACTGTGAACATCGCTAAAGCGTTAGCGGGTGACGCGCAGAATAACGTGGTTCTTCAACCCAGAGACCGTATGGTCGTTCATGCAAGGGCTGATGTGCAAGATCTTATTGTGCGCGTTGAAGGCGAGGTCGTTACACCGGGTGGCATTCCATTCTTTCAAGGCATGAAGGCCTCGGAAGCCCTATTCGCTGCGGGTGGGTTAAAACCTGATGTTGCTCTTGATAACGCCCTGCTGATTCGTCTCAATCCAGACACATTTGCAGAGGAATTAATTGAGTTGTCGCTACGCGATGTTCTGGCTCGTATTCCCGGCAAAGATATTTTGTTACAGAATCGGGATAGATTAATCGTTTATCCCATTTCGCAATTGGGCGAACAGCGTCAAGTGAGAATTGAGGGTGCTGTTGCTGCACCGGGCCTATATCCCTATTTTGGTGATATGCGTGTGAGTAATTTGCTCTTCTTGGCGAAGAATTTGAATGTTGACGCCTACGCCCGTCGTGCTGACCTTTATCGCTTGCGCCCGGATAATACTACCGAAATTATCCCCATTGATCTGTCGAAGGCCATGCTGGGTCTTACATCGTCAGATAATCCAGTGCTGAAACCGCAAGATCGTTTGGTGGTTTCGACTCGTGAACAAATGGAGGAAATTCCGCTCGTCAAGATTGACGGTTATGTTCGTAGGCCGGGACCGTATTTCCTTACCGAGGGCATGAAGTTGTCGGATTTAATTCATCTGTCTGGCGGTCTCACACCGGATGCGCGTCCGCAAGTAGATGTTTACCGCGTTGAAAATGGTATCGCGCACTCCGAAACGATTCCGATCAAGTTCCAAGAAGGCGTTGCAATTCCCGAAAAAGATATGGTTTTGCAGGCGCGTGATTTGGTAAGTGTGCAAGGCAATTCGGACTTTATCAGCGTGACGGAAACCATCACCATGGAGGGTATGGTGGCCCATCCTGGTGTGTATCCCGCTTACAATGAAAATCGGCGTCATCCGAAGACTTTCTATCAAGCCATCAAGGAATCTGGAGGCCTGCTGCCCGAAGCCTATCCTAACGGTATCGTTTTATACCGTGAACAATCGATTATTCATACTAATCGCCAACAGCAAGAACTCAATCGGACTTTGAACTATCTGGATGCGTCTGTGGGGCTGAATACTCCGGTAGCACAAGCGGGAACCACGCCACCAGCAACAGGAACGGCGCCACCGACAACAGGAACGGCGCCTCCAACAACAGCAACTACACCGCCCACGGGAACTACAACAGGAACGACGCCACCGACAACAGGAACTACAACAGGAACGACACCTGTAGCAACGGGAACTACACTATCAGCGACAGGAACGACGCCATCGGGCAGTGCAATTCCTGTTGAGGCGACTGCTACCACGCTTAATCAGGCGAACGCGCAAAACATCAACAATATTTCGCGTTCTTTGGCTCAGGTCATCAGCACCGACAATGGTGATACGGTAGTTTTGGTTTCTCCTCCCCGGAGTATGCAAGAGCAGAAATTCAGCCTGACTTTGCCTGTTGATGCAAAAACTGTGGTGAATTCCAACGGCACTGTTGGCGATTTCGTGCTTCAACCGGGAGATGTTTTATATGTTCCAGAGCGCCCGACGACGGTTACTGTGTTAGGTGGCGTCATCAACAACGGCTCCTTAGTTTTCCAGGAAGGCCAGAACTTGAATTACTATCTCAACTTAGCGGGTGGCACTGCTCCGGACGGCGAAGCCAAGCGTATTGTTGTAATGCGCTTGAACGGACGCGTTGTGCCCTTGAAGCAAGTCAAAGCCATTGAGCCTGGTGACATCATTATTGTGCCGACCAAGTTCATTATTAACAGCATCCATACCAAAAATGGATTCCAGCGGGCACTTCAATCAATCTCTGAGACGGCACTTTCCGTGTTTTCGATTTCGAAACTGATTAAGTAGTGCTGGAAAACTCCACAGAATTACATTGGCATTTGACATGAAGAGATCTTCAACAATAACGATGAGTGAATCAGCACAAATTGCCGTGCCTGAACTGCCGCAACGCCCGCAAATGTTCAGCATTGTGCGGCAGTATTCCAAGATGCTGATTATTGGCGCTGTGCTGGGATTGGCAATTGGATTGGCTCTGGCCTTAACACGTCAGCAGACATTTACCTGTCAGGCAACGCTGCTGTTCCCCTCGGCAGTTCCTTCGGGGGGTGCAGTTTCGGCGATTCTTGGCGGCGGCGGCGGCGATCCCAGCCTGCCGATTTTATCGGGAGCACTTTCAGCTCCACAAGTGGGTTCCAATGCGAACACAGCAGTGCTGATGGTGGAAAGCCACCGTTTAGGAAAGCAGGTAATCCACAAACTCGGCCTGAAGGAAAAGTGGAAATTGGATGACTGGGTAAGTGTCACCAGAAAATTTGAGAATAACCTGCAATGCAGTCCCGGTAAAAGTGGTGAGTTGTATGTTTCTTTTCGAGATCAGTCAAAGGAATTGTCTTATAAAGTTACGAAACAGGTTTTGAACGAGTTGAAAGTTCTCATCGCAGAGCTTCGGATGGATCCTGCGGCTGATAATGTTACGTTTTTGCAGAAAAAAGTTGATGGTGAAAAGAAAAAGCTGGAAAACGCACAGCGCAGTTTTGCAACTTATCAGCGCAAGACTCAACTGCTGGATTTAACTTCGCAGGGACAGTTTTTGGCCCAAAGGTATGCCGATCTGCAAAAGGATGCGGCGGCGGCCCAATTGGAAGCGGAAATTGCTGACCGGCAAGTTTCCATGTTGTCCAGTAGCACCAAACAAATGGTCACGTCGGCGATAGATCCCAACCCATCAACGGGAAGCACATTGAGTCCGCTTTATCAGAAAGTCAAAGAAGCAGAAGCACAATTGGCTTTGCTCAAGTATCAACTTACCGATGACCATCCGCAGGTTCAAGAACAAAAGCGTATTTTGTTTGAGGCCCGACAGCAATTGCGAGCTGAAACTAACCGACAACTCTCCGTTGTGAACTCTGGAGCTTCGCCGATGTTGAACGCTGCCATAGTGCAGGCAGCGGCGAGCAGGGCGCGAGCAGCAGGATTGCAACAGGCAACTGCAGGAGTGGTTAAAAAAATTGACCAACTTCCCAATCAAGCTGCTGGCTTTTTGAATTTACAAGCGCAAGTCCAAGGTCATGCCGCAGCTGTCCTCCTCTATCAAACAGAACTCGAAAAAGCGAAAATTTTAACGCAATCGCGTGGCCCCTCCCTCATTGAATTAGACCCGCCGGAGCTGCCCTTAACGCCTAATAAAACGTCTCGCACCATGTTGGTATTGTTTTGTGTGATGTTGGGTATTGCTCTCGCTTCAATATTTCCTTATCGGGAATGGCAGCAACGCAATGATGAATATGAAGACCTGCTCTATGTTATGAGGCAAAATCAATTTATAGAGCGCCCCAGAGATGTGCAGCGTGCTTTAGAGGGTTGAGAGTTTGTCTTCTCTTGTGATTTTTCTTGTTATACGGTAGTCTTTCCGTATTTAGGGATAAGGTGAAGGGCCAGGCTTTCGTTTAAGTGCCTTATTCGCAGAAGCGCCCCCATTTATTTCTATGAAAATAGGGGCGCTTCTGCGAATAAGGCACTTAAAACGGAAAAAGAGGAGATAAAGCGCTTTGAAACGCGGTAGATTGGTAGTGTTTAGTGGGTTGGATTGCGCAGGTAAATCCACGCAGATTGAACGGCTAAGGCTGCGACTGCGTAAGGGTGGGGTAGAGCCGGTTTATTTGTGGTCGCGTGGTGGTTACACGCCGGGTTTTGTGGCGCTTAAGGCGTTTCTACGCCGGTTGTCGCGGGGGCGGGTAGTGCCTCAAGCGGGGCCAAGCACCCAGCGGGCGCAGGCGATGGGGCATGGACGGACACGGCGAATGTGGCTGCGTTTATCGTTACTGGATTTGATCTGGCTTTATGGCGTGCAGGTGCGATGGTGGCGTTTGTGCGGTAAAACCGTGATTTGTGATCGCTATATTGGGGACACTCTGATTGATTTCACGCTCAATTTTCCTCAAGAAAATGTTGTGTCATGGTGGCTGTGGCGGTTGTTGGAGCGTGTCACGCCTCGGCCCGATGCAGCGTTTTTGATGTTGATTCCGGTTGAGGAATCGCAGCGCCGCGCTGTTTTGAAGAACGAGCCTTACCCGGACACGCCTGAAGTTTTGGCCCAGCGTTTATCCTATTATCAAGGGCAAACTGCTGCTGGCCGTTGGCAGGCACTGGATGGTCTGCGTCCGATTGACGATTTAGCCACCGAGATTTGGGAGAAAGGGCTTAGTAAGAATTAGGAAGTAAGCCTTAGTATTTGGTTATTGGCTTCCCACACCTTAAATCCCAACATGAGAATTAGCCTGTTATTGGAACGTGAGCCATTTGGCAAGGTGCTGGAAACGACGCTGGAGCGCTTCTGGGAAGAGCGCACAGGTCAGGCACATAGCGTTAAATGGCAGATGGGCCGACCCGATATAGGGCAGCTACGCGAGAGAGGGGCACAGGCATGGCTGGCTAATACTTACCTCAACGCGATTTTCGTGCCTGAGGCCGTAAGCGCGGTTTTCGATCCTGTGCGGCGCGAATTTACGCGTAGCACAGTGGCATGGCGCCGATTACCGCAAGCGGCTTATGTGGCATTGGCGTCGGGAATCGGGGCGGCGCAGCTGGCGCAGGCCGGATTAAGCATTACGCCAGTCATCGAACACGCCCGGCATCAATTGCTGGTGGCCGGCAACCATAAGTTGCGCCTCCTTGACCATCGGGCGGGTTTGGCCTATGGTATTTTGAAACACGGTTTCGACGCGCGGTTTTTAGAGAATGAGTTGACTACGCGCCTGCAAGCTGCTGCGCTGGGCCTACCTGTGCCGGAGCTAAAACAGTGGAGTCCAGATGGATGGTGGTTCAGTGAAGCTTATGTGAGCGGAACGCCGGTTAATCGCCTGAGCGATCCCCAAGTGGCTCAAGACGCAATTGAACGGGCCACCAAGGCTTTGGGGCGCTTGCTCGAAGCCACTTTGGGTGAGGAAGATGCCAGCGTCTACGCCCAAAGTTTGTATGAGCGCGTTGTGACTTTGGCACAGGCTAATCGATTGTTGAGCGAGACCGAACACCAGACATTGAACGGCATCGCCCCGACTTTGGTGCGCTTGGCTGAAGGAGGGCGTATTGCTACGGCGCGGGTGCATGGAGATTTTCAAGCGGCCAATATTTTGGTGGAGGGCACCAAAATCTGGATGATTGACTGGGAATATGCAGCACAACGCCAAGCTGGCTACGATGCGCTGGTTTTTGAATTGGCAGCTCGTCGTCCTCACGAATTGGCGGCTCGTATCGCACAATTTGTGAATGATGGGCCGCGCGACGGCCCGATAGGTGTCATGCTGCGCGCGGGCCGTTGGCCGGGTGTGTTATGGCGCGAGGCGGGAATACGACGGCAAGCGAGCGCCTTGTTTTTGTTGGAAGAACTTGTAATGCACCTCGAAGAAAATGCTAACCCGTGTTTTACCCGGCTGGGTGCTGGCCTGACAACCGTATTGAGCGAGGCAGCTCAATGGGTTCGACAGGAAAGGGAACACTGATGTCCCCTTTAAATTCGCAATCGCCGGCGTTGTTAATTTTGAACCAGATGGCTGGGCCACTAACATGGGAATTGGTCGAGGATTTGGGACAAGATCATGTCCTATTGGCTTTATTGACGGGTCATCCCGACACATTGGCTAAAGCCGAAGCCAATGTATACAAGGGTGTGCAAGTTTCTGCGGCTGTGCCGTATCAGCGTGGCAGTTATCGGCAGCGCATGGCGTCGTGGCTACATTATTGGCTACAGGCGTGGCGCTGGGTGGGACGGCGCCCGCAGCGACTACCTATTCTCTTGTTTTCTAATCCACCGCTGTTGCCGTGGTTAGGTTATTTCATGTATCGCTTGCGCCGCCAGCCTTATGCCGTGATGGTGCATGACATTTACCCTGATGTGATGGTGCACTTGGGCGCGGTGCCTGCTAAACATCCTGTGGCACAGGTGTGGCGGGCCATGAACCGCCGGACTTATGAAAACGCCACTGTAGTGATGACGCTGGGCGAACAAATGGCTGCCACCTTAGAGCGTCAGTTCGATCCGACGCACACCCCGGCGGGTCGCATTGAAGTGATTTACCCGTGGGCCGACACCGATTTTTTACGGCCCCGCCTCAAAACTGACAACTGGTTTGCCCAAAAATATGGACAGATCGGCAAGTTGACAGTGATGTATTCGGGCAACATGGGGATTGGGCACGATATAGAAACCATGCTGTCTGCCGCTGAACAATTGCGCGACGAAGCCGATGTCCACTTTATGTTCATCGGCGCTGGCCCCAAGTGGGAGCTGGTTGAGAAGACGATCCATGACCAACAACTAAAGAACGTGACATTACTGGATTGGCAGGAAGAGGCAACCCTTCCTTATTCGTTGGCAACAGCCGACGTAGCCATGGTTTCGCTGGATGAGGGTGCCGAAGGGTTAGCGTTTCCCAGCAAAGCGATCACCGCGATGGCTGCGGGCGCTGCCTTATTGGGTCTGAGCCGTCATCCCAGTGATTTATCGTGTCTGATTGAGCGTTATCAGTGTGGCACTAACGTTGCGCCGGGTGATGTCGCTGGATTTACGCAAGCCTTGCGGCGCTATCGTGATGATGCGGCTTGGTTGTATGACTGCCAAGTAGCATCGCGTCAAGCGGCAGAACAGGATTTGTCGCGTGCGGTCAACGTTGAGCGAATATGGGGTTATATTAAAGATATGATAGAGCCGGTATAAGGCATTAGTAAAATCAAAGACTAATTGGTCTACCAACACATAAAAAATGGCAAAACAACAAACCTCCGGCCAAATATTTATTCTCTTTGGGTTCAATTCCCCGCAGCTTGCTGCGCGACCATGAGTGCGAAGCACTCTTCCCTTGGAGCGCGTAGCGCTCTTGAGAAAGGACGCATGGGACTTGACAAAAAAGTTAAACTCCTCATTCAAATACCCCGCTGCTTGCGGCGGGGATTCTTTATTGCATTTCAACCTTATCTATATAGACAGGAGAAAACCTACATTGCATTTACAAATAGGGTTGGAGTAGTTAAGCTATTTGAGTAAGTTTCGCGCGGTGGAGCTAAAACAACTTGAAACAGGACGAAGTTGAATTGCCACTTAATCCTGTTGAATAGTTGGCAGAAGCGCAGTAGCAAGAACGTTTGCTTAGTGCGTCAAATAATTCCACAAATGACACAAGGTGATGGTGAATGCGGACTTATCTGGACAGAAATTTTTGTTCCTCAATTGAAAAATTCCCACTCTGCTGTTAGAGATATCCTTCCTTGATGCGCTCCCGTTCTTCCGATTATAGCTTGACGACACCATCAGATGCGCTCTTGAAGAGCGTGCCCCAAGCGAATTTAAGTGACCACCGCTGGCGACGGTTGCTAAAACTAATCTCGCCCGTGTTCTGGATTGGCCTACTCGGTTCGATTTCGATGTTTGGTATGTTGCAGCGCCCACCATTGATGCCGCTGAACATGACTTACCTGTTATTTGGTATTGTTTTAACCACTTTCATTGGGACAGTTGTAATCCGTCGCCGTGACTTGCGCCTCCGTTGGGCACGCTCGGATGTATTTGTTGCTGTTCTGATAGGCACCGGCGTGTTCAGTAGTTTGGTGGCAGGGTGGTTCTTTGAATTGCCGATAAAGATTGCAGAGGGCGAGCGCATTACCTACTTTGGTATGCTGCTACTTTACTTTATCACCCGTCTCGTAGTGGTGCAGCGCCAACAAATCTACTTAGTAATCGGCATTTTGGTTGCGGGTATGGCTATACAAAGCCTGATTGGAGTGGCGTTATACTTCGTGGCTCCTAGTCTGCCAGCACTAACAATGCTCCAATCAGAGGATGGGGAAGACGATGTGGAAGTAGTTGACACTAATTCTTTTAGTGGCGCAGGGCGCCTATCAGGATTTTCGGGAAACCCCAATATGTTCGTGACGTTGCCGTTGATGGCACTTCCCCTTGCCATAGGGCTCTTGCTGACGGCCACAAATGCGCGTTATCGCGCTTGGTTGACCCTCACGACAGGACTGGCAGCTATGGGAGTGCTACTGGCGTTTTCGCGCAGTGCTTGGATCGGCATTTTTATTGGTATGGCTTCTCTGCTGCGTTTATGGCCTATCTTGCCACGTCTTAAAGGCACGCGAATTATAGTGTTAGTTGGCGTGGCATTGGCCGCAGTGGGCGGCGTAGCTCTGCTCAAAAGCTCTGATGCCATAGCCTCGCGCTATGATTCCATTGAAGACCGCCACTCGCTTGGTGGTCGCCCTGAAATGTGGCAGCACGCCTTTGATTTGGTGATGACTTATCCGACAGGTGTAGGGCTGGGCAACTACAAAGATGTCAACAAGCGGCTTTTCAACGACAATGTGTCTGGTCACAGTGCGCATAATTCAATCATAGGCATCACCGCAGATGGAGGCATCTTGGCTGGTCTGGCGATGCTATTTTTCTTGTGGGATCGCTTTGGGATCGGTGTGCGTGCCAATCGTGGTAGTAGTTTGCATGACCGAGCGCTCCTCATTGGCCTAAGCGCAGCGTTCTTGGCATTGGCGGTGCATTTGTGTTTTCACTCAGTGCATGGTCAAATTTACATCTGGGTGTTGGCTGCCTGCCAAAGTAACCTGCGTCAGTTGCCGTCCGAATCTTGAATATTGAGGCTTAGGGGCTACCGCTTGGCGCTTGCTCAATAGGCTCTCTGTAAACTGGTGAGATGATCGCAAAAGAGGAAATTAGATGCTCAAAGGCCGAGATTTATCAGATAAAAAGCTGCAATTAGATGCACTGGATGGATTGAGGGGTCTTGCCGTTTTGTTAGTGTTTCTCAGTCACACAAGCAATGCAAAAATCTATCTCTTTCCTCATGCAGACTTTTCCGGTGTTGGCAAAAGTGGCGTGTTTCTGTTTTTCGTCCTAAGCTCTTTTTTGTTGACGCTGCCATTTATAAAAAAAGGGAGTGCGGCCATTAACAGGACTTTCCTGGTTAATTATGGCCTTAGGCGTTTCTTTCGCATATACCCGCTTTATTTCCTTTATTTGTTGCTGGCCCTTATTACCACCATGACGTTATGGAAAATAATTGGCTATAAGACACCTATCGGTTTGCCGTTTACGCTGTCATTTCAGCAGTTCCTTGCCCAGTTACTTTTAATGCAGGGCAAAGGAGTGACTTGGAGTATTCTTGTTGAGTTCCGTTACTATTTTATTCTTCCAATATTGGCGTTAACTTATTCGGCTGTTTTGCGAAATAGGCTGCTGCCTTCAGTTTTATTGACTATTGTATTGATCATCTTGACCCAGCTTATCTGGCCTCAAGCCGAATCCGGTGACGATGAAGCGCGACTGGGGCCGTATTTACCTGTTTTCTTCATGGGGTCGCTACTGGCAGTCATTTACCACAATTGGCAGCAAAGCAATTTACTCCACAACAAGAAGACAATGTTGTTGGTAGAAGTAATGGGTTTGTTAGCGCTTTGTATTTTAATTTACATGACACCTTCGGTTTCTTCTTATTTTCTTCAACAAGAAATACCTTACGACTATTACCACAAACAATTCATTACGTTTTCTATCCTATGGGCTATGGTTGTCTTTGCCAGTGTTGCGGGGCTTGGTTTGCTAAAGAAAATCTTTGAAATTTCTTTTCTGCGTTATCTGGGTTTCATCAGTTTTAGCGTTTATCTTTTTCATATAGTTGTATATGGAGTGTTATCGAAGATGACTAATAATTTGCCTTTATTCGGCTGGATAATGTTAGGAATTACAATAGTCATCTCGCACATTTCCTGGCTTTTGATTGAAAAGCCCACATCAAGGATAAGGTTTGATAAGCAGCCTAAAACTCCCCAGAGCTAAAGCCGGAGCTTCTTGGTTCAGTGAGAATAGCCCCTAAACTATATGTAGGCTGCGTATAGCTTTCCTGCCAACTTTTTATGTGAATTGCAACAACAAAGATACACTCAGTGCCCGTTGCAAAAAATGCCAAACTGCACCAACGCTGCAAAAACGCGCTGCGGATTGGCTTGCGTTCAACAAAGACTGCTTGACTTGCCAAGGCATTTGTCCTTACAGGAGAGCCTGTTCTTATCGGCTGCAAGGATTGGCAAGAAAATGAGCACTGCAAAAGGAAACATAACCAAAAACAAGTGAACGATTTAAACGATTCAACAAACAAAATCCAGCCTCTTATTGCCATTGGTGGTGGTGTTGTAGAAGTGGACGATGAGGGCCACTTTTTTGTGAAGGCCGCCATCGCCGATTATTTGCACGCTTTGGCGGATGTGTTTGGTAGCGTTCATTTCTTTGCTTACGCAATACCCAAAACGGGCGAGTTATTCGAGACGCCGTTAGACCCAGCGCGCGTTCACTTGCACAAATTACGCTGGCCCCACGCACATGGTATGATGGCGCGGTGTCGTGCTTTCTATGCTGATGTAGCTTTACTACGCGACATGGCATCGCGTGCCGCTGGGATCATCGAATATCATCCGGCGGGCGGAGGCTGGCCGATATCGCTGTTGCTGGCGCGCTATGCGCCGTTCTATGTGGTCTATTTTGGTCTCGATTCGCGCAAGCGCTGGTTGCCTTTGAGGGGTTATGGCTTATTGGGCGCGCTCAAGCGTCTCCATTTGCTGATTACTGGTGAAGTAGCGGCGCGGATGGCCGATCTCGTGTTGGTGCGCGATGTTGATCAATGGCGCCGCATTGAGCAGCAAAGGCCGGGTCGAGTAGTGCTTTCGGCGCCAGTCTCAGCAGCTTTGCAAACACCTGTGGCGCGCGTTGACTCGTGCCATAATGAAATTGTGCGTCTGCTGTGTGTGTGTGTGCTGTCACCCCGCAAAGGCATTGAAGACCTGCTTGAGGCCGTGCATCTACTGACCCATGATCCCCAACTGCGTGAGCAATTGCAGGGGCGGCGCGTGCATCTTACGCTGGTAGGCGGTGCGGCATTACAAGAAGGTTATACGCTGGAGCATGTGCGGACGAGGGCCGCCGAGTTGGATATCGCCCCACAGGTGACGTTAACCGGCTACATAGATGACATTGAGCGACTGAGCTTACTTTACCAAGAGGCCGACATTTTTGTGATGGCCAGCCACTCCGAAGGATTTCCCCGCGTTATTGATGAGGCAATGGCACACAATCTTCTGATCGTGATGACCAATTTGGTCGAGATTCGTGCCACATTAGTGCATCGCACGCACGCTCTGCTATTCGAGCCGGGCCAGCCTCAGCAAATGGCCGAGGCGTTGTGCGAAGTTATCACCGATGGTGAATTACGCCGCACGCTGCTGCGCAACTCGCATACGCTTTCCGTCAGTCGGCTGCAAGACACCGCGCCGGCCCAGCACGCGCGACTCATGCTCGAATTGGCTGCACAAAAACGTCAAAAGAAAACCCGCTCATCAAATACCCTTCGCTAAAATGAAGAGGTTGTGTTTATGCAGAAACTTGACACCATAGGTCAGTTGACTCACACGGAATCGCGTGATTATCGTCGTGTCAAGCACCGTCGCCACAGAGCGTCCTTCGCCATGTGTGCCCCACTTTTGCTAAACTTGCCGTATTGGAACGAGCGAACCGTTTCCTTGTATAGCTAACTGATGAGACACTCTACGCCAGTCGCCCCAGATGATTCAACCGTTCCTCCCGTTGTAAATTCCACTGATTCAGCCGCTAATACTACGACCCCCAAAAACATTACACACCGCACATTACACGGTTTGTTTTGGACTTTTTCAGGCAGTAGTGTGCAGATGGCGCTGCGTATAGTGGTGTTGATCGCGCTGGCTCGGTTGCTCAAACCCGCCGATTTTGGATTAGTCACGGCAGCACTGGTGGTAACAGGCTTTTCCGAGTTGTTCTCGCAACTTGGTATTGGGCCGGCCATCGTGCAGAGGCCCCAACTGGAAGAGCGCCACATTCGCACTGGATTCACGATTTCGGCCATTTTGGGCTTCTTATTGCTCGGTATTTTTTATTTTTTGGCGCCGATCATCGCTGCGTTCTACCATATGCAGAACCAAAACTTGACCCCAATTCTGCGCGCACTGGCGTTGGTATTTCCCATTAGTGGTTTATCGGTTGTTAGCTATTCGCTTCTATCACGCGATCTGGAGTTCAAGCGCATTGCGGGCATTCAGGTGACGGCTTACCTCGTCGGTTATGTGGGAATGGGCATTGGGTTAGCGTGGTGCGGCTTTGGACCGTGGGCATTAGTGGCGGCGAGTTTGACACAGGAATTGGGTAATACCATTGGGCGCTTGATCTTCAAACCGCACTCTAAAAAGCTTTTGTTCGATTTGGAGGCTGCCAAAGAGTTGATGCTGTTAGGTGGCGGCTTCACAGCGGCGCGCATGGGCAATTATCTGGCGACGCAGGGCGACAATCTCATTGTGGGCCGCTATTTGGGGCTGGCTCAGTTAGGGCTATATAGTCGCTCCTATCAACTTATTGTGATTCCGGCGACCTTACTTGGACAGGTGTTACAAGACGTGCTGTTTCCTGTGATGGCCCGCTTCCAAGACGATAAGGTGCGATTAGCACAAGCCTATAAGCGCGGTTTGGCATTGATTGCTTTGCTGGTGCTGCCAATGAGCGTTGCGATGACTATCGTGGCGCCGGAGTTCATCTATACGCTGTTTGGCCCTCAATGGAAGGGCGCGATTGAGCCGTTTGGTATTCTGACTATCGGGGTGTTGTTCCGCACAAGTTACAAGATGAGCGACTCGATTGCGCGTTCGGCAGGTGCGGTTTACAAGCGTGCGTGGCGTCAATGGATATACGCTGGCTGCGTCTTAAGCTTTGCAGGTGTAGGGCAACATTGGGGACTCAATGGCGTGGCGATTGGCGTGGTCGGCGCGCTGGTCGTCAACTTTGTGCTAATGGCTGATTTGGGAATACGCATCACTGGTTTGACTTGGGCTGACTTTTTGGGCGCGCACATCCCAGCGCTAACACTGGCGGTGGTTGCAGGGCTTGAATCATGGGCTATTGCCGAGGTGTTGCGTGCGATGGTTATGCCCAGTGTCGTGATACTGCTGACTACTCTGGTTGTGCCCGCTGTGACGATGATGGCTTTGGCCTATTTTATGCCTAAAATCACACTGGGTGAAGAAGGTCTGTGGATTGTTGACGCTTTGACGCGCCAGTTGTCAGGTCGGCTCAACGGTAAGTCCAAATCTCAGCGCGCGAAAGAGAGAGTGGCGTAAATGGTTCCCGTTTTTATCGGTGGATGTGAGCGTAGCGGCACAACTTTTTTAGGTTCGCTGTTGGGTGGTCACAGCCAATGCCTGACAGTGCCCGAATCGCAGTTCAAAATTCGTATGCTGCGCCATATCCAGCCTGAACAACCAACCAACTTACCCGATGTTCTTGACCGCATTCGCGACCACTGGCGCTTTAAATTGTGGGATATTGATTTGACAGACGTGCCGCTTCAGGCCCACGATTATCCTGAGTTACTGTGCTGGCTGGTGCGGCAATACGGCGCCCGACATGGGCGGCCCGACCCCGGTTTCTGGATTGATCATACGCCAGCTAATATGCGCTACGGCGCTACGCTGCGCGATCTCTTCCCGGATGCCAAATTTATCCATTTGGTGCGCGATGGACGTGCCGTAGCGGCTTCGGTGCTGCCACTTGACTGGGGGCCCAACACCGTTCTGGCGGCGGCGCACTGGTGGAGTGAGGGAATTACGCCTGGTCTGGCTGCCGAGGTTGGCTTATCGGCAACGCATATTGTGCGTGTGCGCTATGAAGATTTAGTGCGCGCGCCTGAAGCGACGCTTACCTTTTTGTGCAAACACATTGGCCTTGACTACGAACCAGCTATGGCTAAGGGCAGGGGTTTTGAGGTTGGCAGCTATACGGCAGGTCAGCATACTCTTGTCGGTCAGGCGCCCGATCCGCGTCGCCTCAATGCTTGGGAGCAGGAGCTAACACAACGCCACATTGAAATCTTTGAAAGCATCACCGGCGATCTGCTGCGCTACCTTGATTATCCGCTGCACTTTGGCCCCTGTGCCACTGCTGCCAGTGGCCGCGAAAAGGTGACCCTGTTGGCTCAGGAGATGTTAGGGCGCCATATTACCAACCGTTTACGTTACTTTCAACGCGCCCGCGCCGTTTGACTTTATTTCGACTGTTATGAACGATGCTATGCCATGCCCACCACAAACAGGGGCGAAAATACGGCCTAAAGTCTTGATGCTTACGGCCTCGAATCTGGGGCCATATCACCAAGCGCGCTATGAGTTTCTCGCGCAAGGGCCGCTGGAATTAGTCATTGTAAAAACTCCTGTGGCTGAATATTTTCGACCATGGACCAAGGATGCAACGCAGGAGGGATTTCGTGCCATCAGTCCTTTCGGCGCGAATCCAACGAAGCTGTTTTCTATGAGACGAGTGCTGCGTGCAGCGCGTCGTTTGTTGCGCCATGAGCGGCCTGATGTGGTAGTCTGTGTCGGTTACAACACGCGTTATATTTGGGCTACCAGCTTGCTTTGCCGTATTTTTAAAATTCCCTGCGTGCTTTATTTGGTCGGATGGGAAGGTGAGCGCGCTCGTAATCCACGCAAGGAAATGGCAAAACGCCTTTACTGTCGGCAAGCGTTCGGCGCAGCCATGGCGACGGGCGTGCATGCCCGCGACTATGCTCGCACTTTGGGTATTTCCGCGCAGCGTATTTGGCGTATCGGCAACGTCGTTGATAATGATTATTTTGCCCAAGTGCGTGAGTCATCGCCACGTCTGGCCCAACTACCGCCCGCGTTTTTCTTGTCGGTAGCGCGCTTGAGTCCCGAAAAAAACCTAACCGGATTGATTGATGCATTCAATCGTTACCGACAAAATGGTGGGACGTGGGATTTATGCATTGCTGGCACAGGCCCTCAAGAAGAAGAACTTAAGGCACAAACATCCGCCACATTAGGCGCATTAGCCGATCATGTGCATTGGTTGGGTTGGGTCGGTTATAAAGAGCTACCTGAACTTTATCATCGTGCCAGTTGCTTAGTGATTCCCAGCTTTGTTGAGCCGTGGGGTCTGGTAGTAAACGAGGCGATGGCGGCAGGGTTACCAGTTTTGGTCAGCGATCAGTGCGGCTGCCAGCCTGAATTGTGTAAACCAAGCGAAAATGGTTTTGGCTTTGATCCTGATAACATGGTGCAATTGGCACAGTTGATGAACACAATGTCCGATTTGTCTCCAGAATCCTTTTCTGCAATGGGTGAGTCGTCGCGCCGCGTTTTAACCCATTTCACACTCGAAACTTGGCGTCAGGCTTTTGTGAATTGTGTTGTGTCTGTCGCAGGCGGTCTTGGTAATGAGCAAGGAGAAATAGAGTAGTGCTCCCTAATTTTTTAATTTGCGGCATCCAAAAAGGTGGCACGACTTCGCTCTACCATTATTTGCGTGAACACCCGGACATCTTTTTGCCTGCCGTTAAAGAAGTCAACTTTTTTCATCTCAACTATGACAAAGGCCGCGTCTGGTATGAGACTCATTTTGCGCCCCACGCCTCGCAGCGTGCTTTGGGCGAAGTGTCGCCACTTTATATGTGGTATCCCGAAGTTCCAGAGCGCATACAGCATCTGATACCAGAGACACGCTTAATTTTCATGTTGAGGAACCCTATTGACCGAGCTTACTCGAATTATTGGTTCAATCTCAGCCGTAGCGCACAATCGTCCTCGCAGTCCTTTGGTGAAGCGATTCGCAGTGCCTACGGTCAGCAGCATTACCTGTCCAAGGGTTTCTACATAGAGCAAATTGAGCGTTTCCTGCCCTTGTTTCCCCGTGAGAATTTACACTTCATCATTAGCGAAGACCTGCAACGCGATACCTTGAAAACAGTTGCCGCCTGTTGTCGCTTTTTAAATGTAGATGACTCCTACCAACCAGACACTACGAGCCGTCATAACGTTACTTTGTTGCCCAAAAGCAGTATCGCCAAGGCTCTTTATAGTCTGGGAGGCCCCGTAAAAAAAGTAGTGTTGCCATTAACGCCCAAGGCCTTGCGGCGTGCTACTAAAAGTGCGCGTAAGTCGGCGCATGGTGCCTTTTTCGCCCCCGGCAAAACCCCGCCGATGGACGAAACTGACCGAATTTATCTGCGAGAGATTTTTGCTAATCACAACCAGCGCTTGAGTGAGTTTTTGGGGCGAGATTTGAGCGGATGGCAATAAAGCGAAATGACAACTTACAAGGGAATTGTGGGATTCTTAAGATTGTCAATAGTATCAATAAACCTGCGATTGATTAATAAAAGGCTCTTTTGTGCCTTGTTGGAATAGCTGTGCTGCTTATAAATATCACTGCGCTGCTTATATTACTGTGGCTAATGTCAAGGGTCTAATGCTGTCGAAGAAAGGCTATACTGCTTTAAGACACTATGGCAATTGATTTTTCAGGACTCTCACCACGCAGACTACCCGGCAAAATTCTGCGGGCGCCACTGCGGTTGATTCCCCGCAGTGCGGTTGTCCCCATCATACAGGGACCGCTACGGGGCAAACGCTGGATCGTGGGGGCAGGTAATCAGGGTTACTGGTTAGGCAGTTATGAACTGCCTAAGCAGCAGTTGTTTGTTCAGACAGTGCAACCCGGATGGACTGTTCTTGATGTGGGCGCGCATACTGGCTACTATACGCTGCTGACTTCCACCTTAGTAGGGGATAAAGGGCGAGTTGTTTCGTGTGAACCGTCGCCACGTAATCTGGCTTATTTACGGCGGCATATGAGCTTAAATAGCTGCGATAACGTAGAAATCCGCGATGTTGCCGTTTCCGGCGCGTGCGGCACCGCCATCTTTGATAATATGCGCTCAAGTTTCACCGGTCGCCTCTTCGCGAGTGGTGTGCAAAATGGCGTAGGCGTTACTGTGCAAACCGTCACTCTTGACTCTCTTCTGGACGAGGACATCCGACCAAATCTTATAAAGATGGACATTGAAGGTGCCGAGGGAGATGCATTAGACAGTGGACTACGTTTGTTAGCGGAGTGCCGTCCGGCGCTTTTTCTTGCGACACATGGTCCCGCAATCCATCGCCACTGCTGTGACTTGCTGCGTGATTTGGGTTACGAACTGACGGCATTGACTGGCAAGCACGGCGAAACCACTTTGGAAACTACTGACGAGATTCTGGCACGCCATCCCGATCAAGCCCGGTCTGAAAATGAACGCGAAGACCCTGCGGCATGAAGATTTTGCAAATTGTGCCGCATTATGTTCCAGCGTATCATTTTGGCGGTGTGTTGCATGTGGCACATGCTCTTTCTAAGTCGCTGGTGGCGCAGGGGCACTCTGTGCGAGTTGTCACAACGCGTCTAAAAGACCCGCACCATGACCTTGAAGTGGGCAGTGAAGCGCCTGTTGATGTTGATGGCGCCCATGTGTTTTATGAGCCGACGTTGTCCTCGAAATATGCCCGTTATTGGGGGTTTTCTCCGTCGTTAGCATGGCGAGTGTGGCGCGAGGCGGCTTGGGCCGATGTGGCGCTCATTCACTTCCACTACCAGTTCGCCAGCCTCATTGGGGGGCGTTTGGCGCAAGGGCGGCGCACGCCGTTTGTGATGTTCACCCACGGCAGTCTTAATCACTACGGCGTTTCAGCCCGCTCTAAAGCCCGTAAGCACCTCTATTTGAAATTGACCGAGCGGCGCAATTTCCGGCGGGCACTTTTCACTGCTTATTGTTCGCAGGAGGAAATGGAGAACTCTTTCCAGTTTGGGCGTTGTCAGGTTGTGCCCAATGGTATCACGCCCACTGCCTTTGTCGAACTACCGCCACTGGGGCACTTTCGCCGCCTGTTTCCTCAGCTTCAAGAGCGGCTTTTTTATCTTTATCTGGGCCGTTTGGATGCGGGCAAAGGCCTTGACCTGCTACTGTCAGCGTTCCGCTTGTTGGCCGATGTGAATCCGCAAGTCCACTTAATTTTGGCGGGTGGCGATGAGCGTGGTTACGAGGCGATCTTGCGCCGCATGGTAGACGAGATGAAGCTGGGCGATCATGTTACTTTTGCGGGTCTTATCGGCGGAGCCGATAAGCTGGGCGCGCTACAAGACGCCGACATTTTCGTGCTACCCTCGCGCTCGGAGGGCTTGAGTATCGCCATGCTCGAAGCTATGTTCATGGGCTTGCCGATTGTTATTACTGACCGCATGGGGCTGTGGCGACGTGTGCAGGAAGAAGCCTGTGGTTTAGTTGTGCCACTTGAGGCAGACGGGGCAGAGGCCAAACGGCTGTTTAAGGCGCTATGCCAGTTAGCTGATGATTCCAACCGCGCCGCTTTGGGTGCGCGGGGTCGCACCATGGTGCAAAATCACTTCACTTGGGATGCCATTACGGCGCAATTGGTGCGCGATATTCAGGACAAAATCACACGATGCAAGGTTTGAAACTCACCGCGCCTCAAGCACTGTTGTGTGCTGCTGTGGCTGACACACTGCCGTCGGAACGCGCTGCTGCTGTAGCGCAATTACGAGCGACTTTGGGCGACGAAGCCACGTTTGCTTTGGGCCAGACTAACGATGTTGCCACGCTTTTAGCGCACTCGCTACTGGAGATTGATAGCGATGCGTCCCTATCGCCGCTTGCTGTTGGAACGTCGGGCGAAAATAGTCTGCCTGAACACTGGCGCGAGGCGCATACACAGTTGCAGCGGCGTTTGTCGGCTTATTTGACAGAGATGGATCGAGTCGCTGCGGCGCTGTCTCAAGCGGGCATTTCCATGGTGGCGCTCAAGAATGCAGGCATTGCCCGTGGCATCTACCCGTGCCCTGCCTGCTGCCCAATGGGTGATTTGGATGTTCTTGTCGAAAAGAAAAACTTCCGCCAAGCACACGCTATCATGCTTGCAAATGACTATCACTTTGAATTCCGCAGCCCTTTGGAGGAAGCTGAATTACAAGCCGCTGAAGAAGGTGGCGGTGCCGAATATTGGAAGATTTTGCCGGACGGTGAAAAATTATGGTTTGAGTTGCAGTGGCGGCCCGTGGCTGGCCGCTGGATTCGCCCAGATCAGGAACCGCCTGCGGAAGTTTTGATGGCACGCTCGGTGCCCATTTCCGGCACGGCGGTGCGACTTTTGGCACCGCAGGACAACTTATTGCAAGTGGCGCTGCACACCGCCAAACACACTTATGTGCGGGCACCGGGTTATCGTTTGCACACCGATGTTGACCGCATTGTGCGTCGCCAACCCATTGACTGGGACTCTTTTGTTGCTCAGGTTAAGGCGCTGCAAGTCAAAACCGCAGTATATTTTTCGCTGGCAATACCCCGCGCCTTGTTTCACACACCGATTCCTGATGAAGTGCTGGAGAGTTTGCGCCCGCCAAGCTGGAAAGAGCGCTTAATGAGCCGATGGCTGCAACGCGCTGGCATTTTTAATCCCGATGAACGCAAGTTCAGCAAGCTCGGTTTCATTTGCTTTACCATGCTGCTTTATGATGATTTGGGCGGATTGCGCCGCGCCGCTTTACCAGACCGAGAATGGATGCGTGTGCATTATGCCGGTCAAGAAAATGTTGCGCTGCCACGCCTTTACTGGCGCCGTTTGCTCAATCTTGTGAGCAAACGCAACGCGACTTGAGATTATTGACGGGTTGCGCTTGCTATTTTTTGAGACGATGACTAACCAATTTTATCGCCGTTTCGGCAAACGCCTTTTCGACTTGGTGCTGACGGTGCCTGCGCTGATCGTGTTGGCACCGTTACTGGCGTTAGTGGCCTTGGCGGCGCGACTTAAATTAGGGACGCCCGTGCTGTTTTGCCAAGAACGGCCCGGTCTTAACGAACGGCTTTTCGTGATGAAGAAATTCCGTTCTATGCGCGATGCTCTTGACGAAGCAGGAGAACCGCTACCGGATGCTGAACGCTTGACGGATTTCGGACGCTTTTTGCGTAGCACCAGCTTGGACGAACTGCCAGAACTTTTCAATGTGTTGCGAGGACAAATGAGTTTGGTAGGGCCTCGGCCACTCTTGGTGCGCTATCTTGATCTCTACTCACCGGCGCAAAAGCGGCGGCACGAAGTTCGTCCCGGATTGACGGGATGGGCACAAGTCAATGGGCGAAACGCGTTGGCATGGGAAGAAAAATTCGCGCTCGACATATGGTATGTCGAGCATCTTGGTTTTTGGCTTGACGTTAAAATCCTCATCTTGACTGTTATCAAAATGCTCCACCGCGAGGGGATAAGCCAGCCTGGGCAGGCCACTATGGAGGAGTTTCGCGGAACCGGGCCTTCGCTATAATTAGTGCCAACCAGAGCAATGTCAAGGCAACGCAGCAAGGGGAAAATGAAATCATGAAAATCATACATATTATTGGAGCGCGGCCCAATTTCATGAAAGCTGCTCCTGTGATCCGGGCTTTAGATGCTTATGCGGAGATTGAGCAGACCAGTGTTCATACCGGACAGCATTATGACACGGCCATGTCCCAGATTTTTTTTGAGCAATTGGAGTTGCCTCGGCCTGATGTTAATCTGGAAGTGGGTTCCGGGTCACATGCAATTCAAACGGCTCAGGTTATGATCCGCTTTGAAGAATATGTGCAGGACAAGCGTCCCGATTGGGTGTTGGTTTATGGTGATATAAATTCCACTGTGGCAGCAGCCTTAGTAAGCGCCAAAATGATGATTCCTGTGGCGCACATTGAAGCCGGGTTGCGCTCTTTTGATTTGTCTATGCCGGAAGAAATCAACCGTATTGTGACGGATCGGCTCGCCAGTTTGCTTTTCACACCCTCTATGGATGGAAATGAAAACCTCTTGCGCGAAGGTGTGACGGGCGACAAGATTCACATGGTCGGCAATGTGATGATTGATACGCTGATACGGATGTTGCCGAAAGCTGAGGCGCAATGGGAGCGTTTAAGTTCCACACTTGATATCCAAGGCGAGTATGGATTAGTGACGCTGCATCGTCCCAGCAATGTGGATGAGGTAGATGTTTTATTTGACCTCATCAAAGCACTCAATGCAATCAGTCAAGATTTACCTTTGATTTTCCCCGTGCATCCGCGCACACGAGTGCGCATGGAAAATCAGGGTTTAAATCTTTCTGCTACGCAATTGCGCTTCGTTGAACCTTTAGGTTATCTGGAGTTTCTTGCACTTCAAAAGCGCGCTGCTGTAGTTATTACTGATTCTGGTGGCATTCAGGAAGAAACGACTTTTCTTGATGTGCCTTGTCTGACGCTGCGCTCAAACACGGAGCGACCTGTGACCGTAACTTCTGGCACCAACAGACTAATAGGTAGTAATATGGAAGAGTTGCGCCGCGCAGTCGGCCAAGTTTTGAATGGAGAAAGAAAGCAGGGATTGATTCCTCCTTTGTGGGATGGTAAAGCCGGCGAGCGCATCGCGCGTATTTTAGCAAAAGCGGCGTAAGTCCCTTGAGGCATTTTTATGAATTTAGCGAAGTTATTGTGGGCTATTGTCGGACGCGTGCATATGGTGCCGGGCGCCCATGCTTTATATTCGGCCATTATGAATTTGGCTTATCGTGATGGACAACCTGTGCTGTTAAAGAGGAGTCCGGCCAAAGGTTATCGCTGGATGCATCGGCGTGGCTATCAAACTTGGATGGCGATGGGCCTTTACGAGCCGCATGTAGCGCAATTGATTTTTGACTCGTTGAAATCGGGCGATGTCTTTTATGACATCGGCGCCAATGCCGGTTATTTTACTTTGGTGGCCGCCAAAGCCGTGGGCGCTCAGGGACAAGTCGTCGCTTTTGATCCTCATCCTGATAATGTGAAATTGGTTCAAGAGCAGATTAATCTTAACCGACTGGAAAATATATGCGTTGTGGAACCTTTGGCTGTTTCCGGCGAAAAGGGAACCTTTCAATTTGTGTTAACGCCTCGCAGTGCCAACGCGCATCTTGAGAAAGTGGGAGCGCCTCATGTGCGCGTCGGAGGACGCACCGTTGAAGTGGGCGCCATAACGCTTGATGAATATGTTCAAGATCATCGCTTCCCGACGCTCATAAAAATGGACATCGAAGGTGCCGAAGTCGCGGCAATGGAAGGCGCCCGCAGCCTTTTATCGCATCCGCAGGCGCCGGAATTTTTGGTATCCACTCACAGTCAGGCATTGGAAGAAGGCGTCAAGAAAATCCTCAGTGAACACGGCTACACATTTCGTAACTTGGAAGGCTTTGAGCAAATGGTTTGTGCTGTGCCGCCCCACAAGAATTGACAATTGCCCCTTATGTTAAATGTTCTTTTTTCCAGTGCCGGGCGTCGCGTGGAATTGTTGCGCACCTTTCGCCGCGCTTACGAAACATTGGCGTTGGAAGGCCGCATCGTCGCCATTGACATTGATCCCTTGGCTCCGGCGCTGCACGTGGCTGACCGCACTTTTATCGTGCCGCGTTTGAATCAGCCCGATTACATTCCCACTTTAGTGGAAATTTGCCAGCGCGAATCTATCGGCTTAATTTTTCCGTTGATTGACCCGGATATTGCCATTTTAGCGCGCCATCGCGCCGCTTTTGAAGCGGTTGGAACGCGCGTTGCGGCAGTCACGCCCGAAGCCAGTGCCATCACCGATGACAAATGGCGCACGCTGGAATTTTTCCAAGGTCTTGGTGTGACAACGCCCCGTTCGTGGTTGCCAAACGATGAATCCTTGGCGGACGCCGAATTTCCCCTGTTCATCAAGCCGCGCGGCGGAAGCGCGGCACAGAACACCTTTAAAGTGCGCAATGCGCGTGAATTGGATTTTTTCAAGCAATACGTTCCTGATCCGATTATTCAGGAATTCTTGCCCGGCCCGGAAATCACCAATGATGTTGTGTGTGACATGGAAGGTGAACTGCTTGGCGTCATTTCGCGCGAACGCATCGAAGTGCGTTGGGGCGAAGTGGCGAAGGGTGTGACAGTGTGGGATGAGGCCATGGCACAGGCTTGTGTCAAAGTGGCGCGGGCGCTGCCTGCGATTGGGCCGATAACCGTGCAGTGCATGATGAAAAACGGCGTGCCGCATTGGACGGAAATCAACGCGCGTTTGGGTGGCGGTTTCCCATTGGCTGTGGCTGCCGGCGCGGATGCACCTCTTTGGTTGTTATCGCGCGCTGCCGGGCTGGATTTTGAAGTGCCGCCGCTCGGCAATTATCAAACTGGATTATATTTAACCCGCTACGACGATTCGTTTTTGCTAACCGAGGCCCAACGTGAACAAATGGCAAGCCGTCGTCTTTGATTTGGATGATACGCTTTATCCCGAACGCGATTATGTCTTAAGCGGCTTTAATGCAGTGACCAACTGGGCCGAAACAGCCCTTGATATTCCGGCGCAGCAAGGCTTTGCCGAATTATCGGCGCTTTTTGAAAGCGGCGTGCGCGGCGATACTTTTAATAGTTGGTTAGTCGCGCATCAAATCGCGCCGAAAGGCGATTTAATCGGCCAATTAGTCAAGGTTTACCGCGAACATGAGCCGAAACTCATGCCTTTTCCTGAAATTCCACTGCTGCTTGAGCGCTTGAATAAACGTTGCAAATTAGGTCTGGTCAGTGATGGCTATTTGGATGTGCAGCGCAAAAAATGGGCGGCGTTGAAATTGCAAAGCTATTTTCAAGGCGTTGTATTCTCTGATGAACTGGGCCGTGAATGTTGGAAACCCAGTGCCAAACCCTTTGAATTGGTGGCGCAGCGCTTGGAAATTGAACCTTCAAGCGCGATTTATGTGGCCGATAATCCGAAAAAAGATTTCCCCGGCGCGCATGAGGTCGGAATGTCTACCATTTGGCTGCGTCGCTCCGGCGGCGAATATAGCGATTTAGAACCGCCAACACCGCAACACGCACCGCGTTTGACGTTGACTTCGTTTTCCGAACTGATTGAATTCTTTGAAGCACAGGAGTTACTATTTTGACTTTACCGGACGCCGCGTCATCAAATAATCCCAAACCCGCACGCATTTACCTGTCGCCGCCACACATGGGTGACGATGAATTGAAACTCGTTCAGGAAGTTTTTGAATCCAATTGGATTGCGCCACTTGGCCCCGCAGTCAACCAGTTCGAGGTTGAACTGGCGAATTGGGCCGGTGTGAAGCACGCGGCTGCTCTTTCATCGGGCACGGCGGCCATGCATTTGGCCCTGCGTCTGCTGGGATTGCAGCGTGGTGAAGAAGTGCTTTGCTCTTCGTTCACGTTCATCGCCAGCGCCAGTCCGATTATCTACGAAGGCGGCGTGCCGGTTTTTATAGATTCGGAAGCATCGTCGTGGAATCTTGACCCTGATTTACTGCGCGAAGAATTAAGCGCCTGCGCACAGCGCGGAAAACTGCCGCGCGCTGTGATTAGCGTTGATTTATATGGTCAATGCGCCGACTATGACCGTATTTTGGCCGTTTGCAACGATTTTGAGGTGCCTTTACTCGAAGATGCTGCTGAGGCGTTGGGCGCGACTTACAAAGGACAGCAGGCGGGCAGTTTCGGGCGCGCGGCGGCTTTTTCGTTCAATGGCAACAAAATCATCACGACATCGGGCGGCGGGATGTTGGCATCTGACGATGAGATGATGATCGAAAAAGCGCGTTTTTATGCGACACAGGCGCGCGACGAAGCGCCGCACTATCAGCATTCGGAAATAGGCTACAACTATCGCATGAGCAATATCTTGGCGGCCATCGGATTGGGTCAATTGCGCGTTTTGCAGCAGCGTATTGATCGCCGTCGAGAGATTTTTGAATTCTATTCGCAGGCCCTCGGCGATTTGCCGGGTGTGCAATTTATGCCCATTGCGGCTTATGGAAAGCCGAATTATTGGCTGACTTGTTTGACCATTGACCCGGCGCAGTCGGGTGGGGTAACACGCGAAAAAGTTTGGGCAAAATTAAACGAAGAAAACATCGAGTCGCGCCCGTTGTGGAAGCCTCTGCATATGCAACCGGTGTTTGAAGGTTGCCGGATGCGCGGCGGCGTTTTTTGTGAAATGGTTTTCGCGCATGGCCTTTGCTTGCCGAGTGGCACGCGAATGGCCCCCAGCGACTTGGAACGTATTGCAAACCTTGTGCGCCAACAGTGGTGATCTGTAAAGGTCACTAAAGTGTCATTGAACCGAAAAATCGCACGCCGCGTCTGCCGCACATCTCAATGGATAGTTCCAGGAAGAAAATCATGAAACGAATGGCGATATTTTCCGGTTTTGCAGCCGGGGCAGCGGCGTTGGCATTTTTTGCCCAAAAAGCACCTGCCGTCCAATTGACAGTCCCCAATCCGAGTTTTGAACAGCGCGATCCGCAAAATCCAGATCAACCATTGGGTTATAGCCCCGTGAAAAATAATGCGGTTAATGGTGTGCTATGGGATCAGCGCGCGGCGCATACCGGACGCGCTTCGCTGTATGTGCGCAATGATAGCCCCGAAAATGCTTTGTGGCAATTGACAGGTGGTCTCGATATTGTGCCCGGCCTGAAATATAAAGTTTCAATTTGGATAAAAACGCGCGAGGCGACTGGCTATAGCGGCGTGAGCGTGCGTTACCGTGCGGGGAATCAGTGGCTCAATGCGCCCTTGGGTTTGGGCGATGGCGAAGAAGCTAACACCAATTGGCATCAGTCTACAATTACAATTGAGCCTCCTGATAACGCGAATTCAGTGTCCTTGTTTTTTGGTAATGGCCAAGGGCAGGGTGGGGAAGTGTGGTTTGATGATCTTTCTGTAACCAGCGCCTTAGATTCGGAAGTCAGCGAACGTTTGCCCGCCATGATGCAGAAAAATGATGCCTTGTTAAATCAACCCGACGACGGCACGCCGACAGGCCGGACGCGGCGCAGTCAGGCCGATCAATGGCGTCGTCGTGCTGGTGATTTTCAACGTCGTGCGGCGCACCCCGGCGGCTCAAAAGAAGAATTGACCTCACTTTCTAAAGAATGGGCAGCGCTCAACAGTGAATACGAGGAAACCCAGCGTTTGGGCGCGACCAACAATACCGTGCGCGAGTGGAGCCAGAAGATTCCCGGCCAAGCCGGAAAACCTGTGCCCTATGTTGCCGGTTGGGAAAATTCAGTAACCCGCGTTTGGTTGCGTGACATCGCTAATAGTTTGCAAATCAGTCCGGTGGGGCACATTGACGCCGCACGCGGTGAAACCGAGGCCATTCAACTGGGAGTTATGGCCGTCAACGCGCCGCTGAACGATGTTCGCGTTAATGTCGGCGATTTGGCTGGCGCTACGGGACGTATCGCCGGTGCCGTTACGCTGCATCCCGTCGGTTCTGTCAAAATTGAGCAGCCTAACACTGCTGGCAGACAGGTGATAGAACGCGATTATCGCGGCTGGTGGCCGGATATTTTGCTGAATAATTTCGCCTTCGATGTGGCTCAAGGCGACACCGTTCCCGTTTGGATTTCGGTGACCATTCCACGCAACGCGCAGCCGGGAATTTACACGGCTCCTGTGGACATTGCCCCTGCTAATGCGGCGCCGGTGCGCTTGAATCTGGAAGTGCAAGTGTGGAATGTTGATTTGCCCGCGCAATGGCATTTTCGCAATATCATGAGTTTCAATCTGGATTTTGCTAAGGACTTCTATGAAGAGCAGTGGTCACCTGAGCTGCGCCAGAAGTTCTTGGAGTTCTTGACGGCGCGGCGCATTAATCTGACTACGCTTTATAAGGAGAACTTCACTTGGGACGAAATCAGCCGCGCTTTGTATGCTGGACAAAACACCGTAGTTGTTGATGCTATTCCACCCAATGTCGCTCTGGTGCCGGGCGCCAAAGTTCAATTAGCGCCCGCTGAACAAGCAAAGGTTAATAAAGCTTTAGATGATTGGGTTCCACGCTTGCGCCAACTGGGATGGTTAGACCGCGCGCTGTTTTATGGTTTTGATGAAGTGCATTCTCGCAAAGAGTTTGAAACGGCGCAACACGTTTTGGGTGCAATTAAACAGCGCTATCCCGGCTTGCAAACCATATCCACGATGAAAGATTCTACCTACGGTTTGCAGACCGGACTTACAGGGGTGGTTGATAATTTTGTCCCGCAGATGCCCTTTTACGATCCGCAAACTGCGGCGCAGGCCCGTCAACGTGGCACCAATGTTTGGTGGTATACAACTGATTGGAATATGGAGCAGCCGCTATCGCGAAGCCGCCTTATTCCGTGGATGACAGCTAAAGTTGGCGTTGATGGTTTTGAGATTTGGGTCATCAATCGCTGGCGTGGCGAAGGTGGCGGAAGTGGTCAGAATCCTCGCCCGCGCAGCCAATGGGCTACCAATAATCAACTAGTGCAGAATCAGATTTTGAACGCATGGAATCCGGCACTTGATGGCAAAAGCACCAATTCGACGGGCTGTTACTTGTATCCGGGTGTCAACGGTCCCTTATCGTCCCTGCGTCTCGAAAATTTCCGCGATGGCATTGAAGAATACGATTTGCTGGAGGCAGGTCGCCAGCGTTTGAACGCTTTGCGCCAGAAGGGCGGAAATGCCGCGAAAATCCAACAGTTATCGGCTGCTCTGCAAATCGAAGACAACTTTATTGCCGACGGCGATAAAGCCGATTATCGCCCTGAAGCGGTTTTGTTCCATCGCCAGCGTTTGTTGCAAGCCTTGGCCGCCACCGCGCAGTAAGAAATGGAAATTGAAGCGGATTAGTGTGCATGGTAATCGCTTGTTCAAGCGATTACCATGCGAAGGATTATATTCTATAGTTTGCAGTGTGTTTAGAATTTTGCCGCAACGGGTATAATTAAAAAACAAATTTAAAAGTGGACAACTCTTTTGTCCAATTGTCCGATTTGCTACCTCCATAGGGAGCGTAGTCCGTAGGTCGCTTCCAACGATCTATTCAGACTCAGCCAGATAATCAGGAAGTCTTTAAAGCACTTTTCGCTGGCCACGCCGCGAGGCTTTTTAGGATTACTTTCTCACCTCGGCTTGTTGTCTGCTTAATTTTTCATCCCAATTTTAAGTGTTGTCATTGCCACCGGTTTTATCCCGGTTGTGCGATGCCACATCGCGTCGCTTCTGCGACGGAAGGAAATTATGAACCCAATTCTCGCAGTTCGCCTGCGCGCTTTGCGCAAGGGCTTTACCTTGATCGAACTTTTGGTCGTCATAGCGATAATAGCGCTTCTCGCGGCGATTTTGTTTCCCGCGTTTGCCCGTGCCCGCGAAAACGCGCGGCGTAGCTCTTGCACATCGAACGTCAAGCAACTCGCTTCCGGGATGATGATGTATGTGCAGGACTACGACAACACTTTCCCGCCCCGCCCGCCTGCTCCTTCTGCCCCCGGCCCCTTTCCGTGCAGGCCATGCCGCACCGATAACGGCGGCTGGAAGAATTTGGTGCAGCCTTACGTCAAAAGCGAACAGATATTCATCTGTCCCAGCGACCGCGGCGTGCCAACTGCTCTTGACCCCATGAACGCCGCGTTGCCGAAGCCTCCGCGTATGGCTGATTTCTATGGTAGCAGCTATTGCGTCAATGTGGTCGTCCAACGTTTGGGGTCTGAGGCCGACATTGCGCTGCCTGCGGAAACTTATATGGGTGCCGAAATTTTCCCGTGGCATGTGGCTACCAGCGATGCGGCAGCCTACATGACCGGCAGAACGACCAACGCTGTGCGCATGGCTTATTTTTGCGACGGACACGCCAAAATCACGCCTGAAAAGATCATTTTTGACCAGTGTGGTAGTCCGATAGGCCCCGCCATGCCGATACCGGGCGGCGGCTTGCAGGCTGTTCCATGAAGTTCATAACTTCGCTTCTCATCCTGATGCTCAGTGCTGCCTGTTTCGGGGGTTGCACTCAGCATCAGGAAATCGCTCGCCCTGCCACTATTGAAACGGGAATCAGCAGTATCGCCGCGATTCAGAAGGCCAAGCTTTCCACACCGGTTATGGTGCGCGGCACTATGGTCGAAAAATGTCCTGTGGCTGGCTGCTGGTTCAAAATCCACGACGCTACGGGAACCATTAAAGTAGATGCAAAAGCGGCAGGTTTCACGGTGACGGAAGTGCCGTTGCAAACGGAGTTTACGGTGCGTGGCAAAGTGGTGCCCAACGGCGCGGAAAAGATGATCCAGGCAACGAGCGCCGATTATTAAGCATTGGCCGCCCATGACTTCCGCGCCGCGTCGCACACTTTTCAAATTACTGGCGCTGCTTGTTTTCGCCGTCGTGTGGCGCGTGGTGAACCCGCCCGAAACGCCGCTGGTTGTGGCGCCCAGACACCTCATTGAAGCGGCGCCGATGTGCCCGTGGCGCCAGCCCGAAGCTGATATGCGCGCCTTTTTTCCCGACGCGACGGGCTATCGAACTGAAACGTTGATCTTGACCAGCCATCTGCGCGAACTGAATAAACTTCTTGGCCGCAGGCCGACGCCGGACGAAAATCCGCTTTATGTGCATCGCGTTTTATCCCATTCGCGGCAAATCGGCAGCGTTTTAGTGCGTCGCGTCAAAGGCGAATACGGCGCGATTGAAATTGTTCTCGCCGTTAAACACAACGTTGTGGCTGGATTGCGCATTCAACGATTGCGCGAACCGGCGCGTATCGCGCAGGCGTTAAACTCGTCGGCGTGGCTACACTCCTTCGTGGGCAAAACCGTTGGCAGTTCGTGGCAAAATATGCCGCCGGTTCCTACCTTCGCGCGCGTTTCGGCAGCGGCAGTGTCCCAAGGCGCCCGCAGCCTGCTGATTTTGCACGAAGTCGGCGAAAAAAGCGGGACAATCAACGGCGCGCCGCTGCGCCAATAACTCCTCTCAATGCTGCTTTTTGCCTTACGAAATCTCACGCGGCGCCCGCTACGCAACGGGCTAACACTTTCCGGTTTGGCCGTCGCCGTCGCGGTTTTGGCCTGTCTTTTAGCCTTTGGGCAAGGCTATCGCCGTGCATTAAGCGCCGAGTTGAATCGCACCGGCGTGCAAATGATGCTGGTGCCGCTTGGCTGTCCTTATGATGCGGCGGCGCGCGTTTTAAAAGGCAAAACACTGGACAACTCGCTGCCGGAAAGCGCTTTAGCCGCCGTGCGAAGCGACCCCGCCGTGGCGATTGCGGCGCCACTGCTTTTGGCCGCCGTGCCGCGTCCCGCCGAAGGCCGCACCGATTTATGGGCTGGACTGGACAAAACTTCGCTGCAACTCAAGCCGTGGTGGCGTATGAAAGCTGGCCGGAATTGGTTTGCAAGCGCCAATTCGGTGATCCTCGGCGACGAAGCGGCGGCAGTGGAAACGCGCGTGCCCGGCGACAAATTTTACAGCCCTGAAACTGGCCAAACTTTGCGCGTGGCGGGCGTTTTGGAGCGCAGTGGCACCAGCGACGACAGTTTGTTTTTCGTGTCGTTGGCAACTGCGCAAAAAATGTTCAAGCAACCGCAGCGCCTCACCGCCGTGGCGATTCGCCTGCACGACCCGGCACAAATGAGCGACGCGCTGGAACGCCTACAGAAAATCCCCGGCGCGCAGGTTGTGACGCTTTCCGAGATGATGGGCACCTTTCTCAATTTGGTCGGCACGGTGCGCACGCTGCTGCTTTCCATTGCCATTGTCGCCGTGACAATCAGCGTGCTGGGTGTTTTCAATACGCTACTGACCGCTGTGGTTGAGCGCATGACCGAATTGTCGCTGCTACGCGCTTTAGGTGCCTCGCGTTCGCACGTTTTCGGCTTAATCGCGCTTGAATCGTTGCTTTTGGTCAGCGCCGGAAGCCTGTGCGGACTGCTGCTGGCACGCGGTATCGGCGGCGTTTTTGAGAACCTTGTCAAGCGTTTCATGCCGCTTGCGCCAACGGAATCGCTGTTCACGCTCACGCCTCTTATCATGCTGCAATGTTTATCATTGGGCCTCGGCATTGGCCTTTTAGCGGGCATTTTTCCGGCATGGCAGGCCAGCCAAATGCAGCCTGCTGATGCGGTGAAATTGGAAAGCTAATTTATGAACTGGCTTTCTCTTTCCTTCAAAGACTGGCAGCGCCGCCCGCTGCGCATGGCGCTGACCACAGCAGGTGTGGCGATTGCCGTCGCTGCGTTGTGGAGTTTGCTCGCGTTTCAGCAGGGCTACCGCGATGGAATGCAAGGCGAACTCGACCGCCTCGGCGCACACGTTTTGGTGGTGCCCAAAGGCTGCCCCTACGACGCGGCCTCCATCGCATTGCATGGCGCCAGTTGGCCGTGTTATCTTCAGGAAAATTACCTCAAGCAGGTGCGCGCCGTGGACGGCGTGGCAACAGCGGCGCCGGTTTTTATGAACGCGCTTTACGATGAAGCGGGCGCGCAAATCGTTTACAACGGCGTCGAACCGAATCTGCTGACGCTCAAACGTGGCTGGCACATCAACGGCGAATTTCCGCGCCGCCGTGGTGAAGTTATGCTCGGTTCCGAAGTAGCGGCGCGTATGAACGCGCGCGTCGGACAAAATATCGTGTTGCCCAGTCTCAAGGCGCGCGGCACCGTTTGCGGCATTTTGGCGACCACGCCGGGCGCTGACGATGGTTTCTTGTTTGTGCCTCTCGCTGACGCGCAACGCCTTTTCGGGCGTCCACGCGAATTGACGCATATTTTAGTGCGCCTCTCCGACCCCGACAAAATGGAAGGCGTAGTTGCGCAACTGCGCGGCTGCGACGCCGGACTCAGTATGAACGTCGTGCCGCTGACACACCTGTTTCACACCATTCAAAACTTGGTCAATTCGACGCGCCTCATGCTTGGTTGCATTACTTTGGTGGCGCTGCTTATCGCGGGCGCTGGAGTCAGTAACGCGATTCTTATGGCGATTTCCGAACGCACTCGCGAAATCGGTGTGATGCGTGCCGTTGGTGCCTCGCGCGGCGACATTTTTCGTTTGTTTTGGCTGGAAACGATGCAGGTTTGCTTGCTCGGTAGCGTGCTGGGCGTTGCACTGGCTTTTGCAGCCTCGCGTGGCGTCGAAAATTGGCTGCGCGCCCGTTTGCCATTTGCGCCGTCAGGTGCTTTAATCGGTTGGCATTGGTGGACGGTGGAAATTTGCTTTGTTTGCGCGCTGATATTGGGCAGCGTCGTCGGGCTCTTACCAGCGTGGCGCGCGGCTTCGCTTTCACCGATGAATGCCATGCGCCGCGATGGAGGCCGCTTGTGAGAGAAAATTACATCGTGCGCGCCGAAAATCTCACCAAAACCTACCGGCGCGGACGTGAAGAAGTGCGGGCGCTGGACAACGTGTCGTTTGAAATTAACAGCGGCGAATTCGTGGCCGTCGTCGGCCCGTCTGGTGCCGGAAAAACTACGCTGCTCAATCTAATGGGTTGCATGGACACGCCCACTTCCGGCTCGCTGCGCATCGCGGGCCATGAGGTGCAAGGCTTGCCCGAAAGCGCGCTAACTCGATTGCGGCGCGAGCAAATTGGCTTTGTATTTCAGCATTTCGGTTTGATGCCAACGCTCACCGTGGCCGAAAACGTTGCGTTGCCATCTCTCTTTTCGCGCCGCCGCGTGACGGCGCAGGTGGACGAGCTGCTCGAAAAAGTCGGCCTCACACAGCGGCGTAATCATCGACCGCACGAGCTTTCCGGCGGAGAAATGCAACGCGTCGCCATCGCTCGCGCCCTGATTAATCAGCCGCAAATTCTCCTTGCCGATGAGCCGACTGGCAACCTCGATAGCGTCACCGGCGACGCTATCCTCGCCCTGTTTCACCAACTACTTGCTGATGGCCTGACCATCATTGTTGTGACGCACAATCCATCCTTGTCGCATGCCGCCCAGCGCACTTTAATTTTGCGCGATGGGCGGCATCTGTCGGCGGGAATGTATCTGCCACGACAACGGTAGCAGCGTATTCCCTGCAAATCAACCCCCGAAATCTAAGTCATTTGCGAGTGAAATATCGTCATGGGCGCCTTTGATGGTCACACGCCCTACAAGCGATTACGACAAAAGGCCAGCCTGACTGATTAAACTTCACTATCCTTTGCCCAATTCGTGAATGCTTTTTGGCGCTGATACACTTTATAATCCGTTTTCTACGGTGACCCTAAGAATGCAACAACCATCCCGTTGGGTTTATGGATTTTGGACGCAACGAAATCCAAGGTCTTGGTTGCCGTAACCAAGACCACACTTACGACGCATGGCGCATTTGAACCAACCGCCTGCCCCGTCCGACTCCGGGCGATACCACGAGCCGCCGCGTGTTGTATGTTCGGTTCCCGTCGGTGGGCCTGTCGGATTCCGTAAGGGAGACGTTTGATAATAATAATCGGCATACCAGTCTGAACACCATTCTTCGGCGTTCCCGGCCATATCCAAGCAGCCGTAAGGACTCACTCCGCTCGGAAAGCTGCCTACCGGCGCCGTCAGTCCCGCGTCCATGATTTGCGTCATGCTGCACCACAAGCGCGACGTATCGAAGGTTGAACCCCAGGGATAAGTGCGTCCATCCGTGCCGCGCGCCGCTTTTTCCCATTGTGCTTCGGTGGGAAGACTGGCGCCCGCCCACTTGGCGTAGGCGTTCGCGTCGTCCCAGCTCACGTTGACGATGGGATGGTTGTCGTTCCAACTTCCTCCCCACGGACGAACCGGCATCGTCCGATTCGTGTCTTCGCAAAACGCGCGGTATTGCTGCACCGTCACTTCGGTTTCGTAGGCCCAGAAGCCGTCCACGTAAACCTGAGCCACCGGCCTCGTGTTCCACCAGCCATTCGCATCCACAGTGCCGCGCCTGAACTCCCCGGCGGGCACCCACACCATTTTTGCGCCATCTTTGGCGTTGAGGCGTGCGCTGCCGATTCCAAGCTCTCCCGTCAGGAGTGCCCCCTCCGGCAATTTCGCCTCATAGGGTTTGTCCACCACCGGTTGTGGCCGGATCGCTATCGGATTGGCCGGCGCCTGGGGCTGCACAACCGGCAGTGTCGTCGGCACGGTAGGGCTTGTTGGCAGCGTCGTTGGAACGACCGGCAGCGCGTTTGGAGAAATCGGCAGCGTGCTTTGCGAATTCGCGGGAATCAGGGCCATGTCGCCGAAGCTGGCGCGGCCATCAGGGTTTTGCGAGGCTTCAAAAGTCGCTTGCACAAATTGGCGCGTTTTTCCCGCCACATAACGCTTGAGGCCGTCGAAAGTTATGTTCGCGTTGCCCGGCGTCAGGCTCGCCGCTTCGCCCGACAAGCCTTTCAAGAGAAAATTCGTGAACACGCCCAAAGAGCCATCCGGCATCTCCTGCGATTTTTCGCGCGGACGGCATGAGCGCAGTTCGGCAAATTGCGGCTCTGTGGCGAAGTCGCTGGTGCCAAAACCTGATTCGCTCGCCGCCTTGCCTAAAATATTGCGGCACGCATCGGTAATCATCAGACAGCGGCGCGGCGTTTTTCCCTCCAAACTGTCGCGCAGCTTGTTGTATGAGATGCAAGTTTCCGGCACGTCGGCGGCATCCGCGTCTAACGGCGCCAGATAATCGAAATTCGTGTCGCGAACGCCGTGTCCCGAAAAAAAGAAGACGACTTCGCTGTTCTCGTTGATATTGGCCGTGAAGGTGCGCAACACGCGCATGATATTCACGCGGTCGGGCTTGCGGCGCGCGTCGGCATCATCGGTCATTAAAATGATGGACAGCGCTGGAAAGCCCATTTTCTCTTCCAAAAAGCCCGCGAAGGCTTTGGCGTCCTTGCCGCAGGAGTGAAGCTTGCCCAGCGTCCAATAATCGTCCACGCCGATGACGACGGCGGTCTTGTCAACGCCGGGCGTGTTGGTAATCGGTGTGAGCTGAAAGGCCCGGCTTTCAGCCGTAAGCGCTTTGCCGCCTTCCGCTTTGGTCGCGACGGGATCTGCTTTAAGCGGTAGTGCAAAAACAACCAGCAGGCTGAAAAGTATTGAGCGCATCAAATGTCTCCGATTAATTATCTTTTGCTTATTTTAGCACTTTTGGAAGGCAGGTCAAGGCAGGCACTTTGGTGTTGAACGCATTAGAGTCTTAGATCACCACGCCTTCGAGCAAGCGATAAAAACCGCCCACAGGGCACCTGCCTCATCAATGCGATGGGAACGCTCCACCTTACGATCTCAATAAGATTGACGGCATCCAATACTACTCGCTGTGCTATTCACGGGCTTTTTTATCGGGGATTGTGTTGGCCACTCAATCGCGCGGCCCTGTGCTCAAGTTGCTTCATGAGACGGTGGCTTTATGGGGGTCGGCTCACGAAACGGATTATAAAGCACGTTAAGTGGTTCATCCGGCTAATTCCTGATGTTAAAAGCTGATTCCACGCTGTCGCCTTTGTTGCGGTAAGCGGTGATTCCGTTGTGCGAAAGGTGAATCATGTGAAAAACATTGAATCAGGTGAGAGTTTTACCCTGCAATTGGCCGCTGCGACCGCGCCCTTTATGCAGCATTAGAGAGTAATCCGCAGTTCGTTTTTTGCCATGAGTGTGTTTTCCCAAAAGTCTTTACGAGCCTGTCACTCATTTTGCAGCAAGGGGAATAGCGCCCGATAAAACGGCGCGCCTTGGCCCCGGCTTTCTCCCGCCGTAGACAAGAGAGCTAACGTTTCCAGCAGCGATTCGCGGCACGCCTGTCCGACCAAGGCCGTCAAGGCGCTGCTATCGTCGGTGTTGTTTTGTCCATAGACCAGCGCCTCAAAATATTCCGCACGCCGCACGTTGGTAATGACCGCGATGGGATAACCGGCCCGCACTAAAAACAGGTTCATCAGCAAGCGACCCGCGCGTCCGTTGCCGTCGCGGAAAGGGTGAATGGAAACCAAGCGATAGTGCGCCTGAGACGCCAACTCAATAGGATGCAGCGTCTGAACTTCGGGGGAAGCGATCCAAGCAGCGAACTCGTCCATCAGTTCGGGCACCTGATAATGCGGCGGATAAACGTGTTCCGTGCCCGCTGCGCGCACGTCCAAATTCCGGTAGCGGCCCGCCTCGCTCATGCCGGTGGCCCCATCCACTGGCAACAATATCAGGCTGTGCAAGTTTTTGATTTCCCATTCGCCAACCGGAGTGCTGCCAGCGGCTAACTCTTCCATGTATTCCATCGCGTCGCGGTGGCCGATCACTTCCAAGTGCTCAACCAGAGTTTTGCCGCCAATCGTGATGCCGTGCGACAAGACCATCTCGGTTTCATGTTGCGTTAAGGTGTTGCCTTCAATGGCGTTGGAGTGATAGGTCAGGCGCACTGTGTAAAGCTGCTTGAGTTCGGCCACCACGGCGGGCGGCAAAGGCCGGAAGGAATCGAGCCAACTCTTCAAAGTATCGAGAGCCGCAAATTTTTCACCCTCCGTCAGCGCCGTTGCGATCAACTCCGTTGGCTCACAGGTGCCCCGGCGCATCTTGGCCACAAACGCATCGTAAAGCGCGGGCGCGTCTGCCGGTGGTAAAGCAGGGGAGGGACTGCTCGGTAAAGTTTTGTTTTGCGTCTCGCTTTTAATCATTTGGCCTGCGCTGTTCTTTGGTTGATTATCGGTCTCCATAGCCACTTTCCACCACCTCCTTTGCAAAATAAACGGCGGCTCACGACGTAGCACGCCGCGAAACGGTGCACGCCGCGAAAATCAGCCCCTCACAAATTATTATCTGGATAAGCCTTGCGCAAGGCCTCATAATCACGCATCGAGCGGCGCAAAGCCGCGCTCGGTGGTTTGGGGTTCTCAATTTCGTTCAGCAGAATCGCGTAATCGCGCTCCGAAAAGATGAGGCGCTCCCACGGCTCTTCTCCCGCGCCGACATCCGCTGCTGCCGCGCGAGCTTGCGCCAAACTGTCCTCCCGCTCGTCATCGTTCACCGTGTTGAGGCTTGGCGTGCGCTCTTGGTCGTTCATAACCCTTTGGCTGCTTTCTCTTCCCGTTTCTCGACGGCGAATTCGTGGTTTCTTATTTTAAACCGGCAATTCACCACATCAATTAGTATAATGGAAAGTAGAGGTTCCTTCCGATGGCGACCCTTCGCAAACCCACTTCCCATCCCTCCAAAACACCGCAGACTAAAGCGCAGGCCAAAACGCCCCAAAAACGCGGGCGCAAACCGACCGGGCAACACGACGCCCGTCTTGATTTCCGCCTGTCCAGCGCGGCCAAAGCCAAAATCGAACAGGCGGCCTTAGCCAGTGGCCAGAGCCTGAGCGATTTCGCAGCGTCCACGCTGGTGCGCGAAGCCGAGCAAGTTTTGGAACGGAGCGCGGCGACGATCCTTTCCGAGCGCGACTGGGAACTTTTTGTGGCCTTGATGCAAAACCCACCGCAGCCGGGCCAGCCTTTGAAACAGTTCGTCGAAGCCTACCAAACCCACACGCACACCACAGGCGAAGTCACGGTCGTTGACGCCGATCTGTTCGACCATATTCCCGCTGAATTCGGCCTCGATCCTCATTAAATGCCCCTTAAAATGGCATCTTTCACCATTGAGCCGCTTCAGTCCAGCCACGACCGCGCCGCTTTCGATTGTGGGCAGGAAAGCCTCAACACTTACCTGAAACGCTACGCCCGTCAAAATGCCGGTCGTTTTATCGGCATTACCTATGTCGCGGTGCCCCAAAACGAGCCGCAACGCATCGCCGCTTATTACTCGCTCTCCACCATCCGTATCGAGCGCGAGCATTTGCCGGATGCTTTGCCGTTGCCGCGCTACCCGGTGCCCAGTCTGCTTTTAGCGCGCTTGGCTGTGGACAAAAACTTTCAAGGCCAAAAACTCGCGGCGGTGCTGCTGCTCAACATTTTCGAGCGCACCAGTCGCTTTGCCGCCGAAGTCGGATTTTATGCGCTGGAAGTGGTGGCCCTCAACGACACGGCGCGCACTTTCTACGAGCATTTCCAATTTGTCGCGCTGGCCGATAAAAAATTGCATGATTCCCTCCATCTTTATTTGCCAGTGGAAACCATGCGGCGTTTGTATTTAGACACACCGGACAGGTCTTCATAGCCGTTCGCCGTTTTGTGGACCACGATTATACTTACGACCATGCTGAGCGTTGGTCAGGGCTAAGCAAAAAAAGGAATGGTAAAAATGGGCGATAAATCTCCAAAAGCCACCAAGAAGCAAGCGACGCAAAAACAAACGAAGAGCAATGCCGTCGGGCAAAAGAAAAAATCTGATGAAGCCGCCAAGAAAGCGGCCAACGCGAAAAAGTAAGCCTGCCTTGCCCGAACCTTTGATTACATGGCGACGTGATGTCCGATAATATCGGTAACTCCTCAGTGCGCCAAACTTTTGCTGGCGGTGAATCACAACGCCTCGGCAACGCGCCGCTTTGCTCGGTCATCACAACGGGGCTTGCGGCGAGGCGGCGCGCTTTTAGTCGCCTTTCACCGGCTTATCTCTCGCCCCTGGAGTGGGAACACATCAATCTGACCGGTGATTATTCTTGGAATACCCAAAGCTTGCCCAAACCTGGGCATTTTAGGCCACTACGCTCCACTGCAACGCACTAACGGACTTTAATTTCCGTTTCCTGTGGTGACCCCTATATGGAAATCTTAGTTATTTGCGAGTGAAATATCGTCATGGGTGGCACTTGGAATCTACTTTGTTCGTCGGTGCCGCACGCTGTATACCAATGAATGAGAAACTTGTGTGAAGAACCCATGAAACCAAAATCAATTTATCAAAAAGGTCTACTTCCTTTGGCCGTAGCCCTTTTAGCTCCCATTGCCTTGCCTGTGCAGGCACAAAACGCCTCGAAAACCTCTAAAAGCGCGCCACTGCCGCCGTTGCGTTACACACAGTTCCGCTTGAAAAATGGGTTGCGCGTGATTTTTCACGAAGATCATTCAGCGCCGCTGGTGACTACTAATGTGTGGTATCACGTCGGCTCCAAGAACGAAGTGCCGGGCCGCACCGGATTCGCACATTTGTTCGAACATTTGATGTTTCAAGGCTCAAAGCATCACGACGACGATTTTTTCAAGCCTTTGCAAGAGGCCGGTGGCTCGCTGAACGGCACAACCAACACGGATCGCACCAATTATTTTGAGACTGTGCCCGCGAATTTTCTTGAACTGGCGTTGTGGCTTGAAAGTGACCGCATGGGCTATTTGCCCGACGCGCTGACCGAAACCAAGCTCAATAACCAGCGCGAAGTCGTGAAAAATGAAAAGCGCCAGAACTACGACAACCAGCCTTACGGCCAAGTCTGGGCCAAAATCGCCGAGACGATGTATCCGCCGACGCATCCTTATCACTGGTTGACCATTGGCTCGCTCGACGATGTAACTGGCGCCTCAATGAGCGAAGTCAAAGCCTTTTTTCATCGTTATTACACGCCCAACAACGCCAGTTTGGTCGTCGCGGGCGATTTCAATCCGGCGCAGGCGAGACAGTGGGTTGAAAAATACTTTGGCCCGCTACAAAGCGGGCCAAAAATCGCGCCGGTCAAGGCAAGGCAGCCGCATCTTGACCACGAAGTTCGCGAAACGATGGAAGATCGCGTTTCGCTGCCGCGCTTGTATCTTGATTGGCACGCTGTTCCACAATTCGCCCAAGACGATGCGGCGCTTGATATGCTGGCCTACGTCATGGTCAACGGCAAAGGCTCACGTCTTTATAAGTCGCTGGTTTATGATCGCCAAATCGCGCAGGATGTCTCGGCGTTCAATGGTTCGCGCGAACTCGCGGGCGAATTTACCATTATCGCGACGGCCAAGCCTGGAAAAACCCTCGCCGAATTGGAAAGCGCTATCAATGAAGAACTGGCGAAATTGAAAACCGCGCCGCCCGCCGCCGATGAAATGGAACGCGCTTACAATACTATCGAATCGTCGTTCATTTATGGATTGCAAACCGTGCGCGGCAAGGCCGACCAACTCAATTCCTACGCGACGTTTCTCAATAATCCCGGCTATGCCGACAAAGATTTAGAGCGTTATCGCCGCGTCACGCCCGCTGATGTGCAGCGCGTGGCAAAGGCGTATTTGAACGATAAAAAGTTGGTTTTGAGCGTGCTTCCGCTCTCGAAAACGGCAAAATCGGCCTCAAATCCGTCTCCGGCGCCCGTTGTTGCCGCAAAACCTGCCGAAAGCGCGCGCGCCGAAACGGCGCTCGCAAGCAGCGAACCCAAAACAGGTGGGCTTTATGATATGCCCAAGCCACAGGCCGACCCCAGCCTCAAGCTGCCGCAAATTCAACGTCGAAAGTTGGCCAATGGCCTCGAAGTGCTGATTGTCGAGCAGCATGAATTGCCGGTTGTCAGCATGGACTTGGTGGTGAAAAGTGGTGCTTCGGACGACCCAAAAGAGCGCACAGGCCTCGCCACTCTGACCGCCGATATGCTGGACGAAGGCACCAAAACGCGCTCGTCGCTGGATATTTCCAACGAAATGTCGGCCATTGGTTCGCGCATCGGCATCGGCGCCGGTTGGGATAAAAGCAGCGCCACGCTCACCACGCTCACGCGCCATTTGGATCATTCGCTCAACGTGTTTTCGGACGTGATTTTGAATCCGGCTTTCGCCGCCGCCGAACTCGAACGCCTGTGCGCCCGTCGTTTGGCTTCGCTGGAGCAACAGCACGACGATGCCGATGCCATCGCTGAAGATGTTTACGCGTCGCTGCTTTATGGCGCCGCGCATCCGTATGGTCACTCAACTATTGGCGACGAAGCGTCCACCAAAGCGCTGCAAATCGCCGATGTGCAGCGCTTCTACGAAACCTATTATCGTCCGAATATCTCGACGCTGATTGTGGTCGGCGATGTGCAGGCAGATATGCTTTTGCCAGCCCTCGAACGCGCTTTTGGCACATGGAAAAGCGCCGAAGTGCCGAAAACCGAGGTTTCGACGCCTGCCGCACGCACGCAAAGCACGCTTTACCTCGTGGACAAGCCCGGCGCGGCGCAATCGGTGATTACCATTGGGCAAGTCGGCGTGCCGCGCAACAATCCCGATTATTTCTCGTTGCGCGTGATGAACGCGATTTTAGGCGGCCAATTCATGTCACGCATCAACATGAATTTGCGCGAAGACAAAGGCTACAGTTATGGCGCTTTTACCTACTTCGATATGCGGCGCGGCGCTGGGCCATTCGCCGCCAGCGCTGGCGTGCAAACCGCCGTAACCAAAGAAGCGGTGATTGAAACCCTGAAAGAACTGCGCGGCATTCGCGGCGCGATTCCGATTACACAAGCGGAGTTGGATTTCGCTAAACAATCCATCATTCGCGCTTATCCATCGGGCTTTGAAACGCCGGGCCAAATCGCCGGACGCCTCGAAGATGTGGTCGTCTACGGCCTGCCTGATGACTATTTCAATACGGTAGTCCAAAAAGTGGGCGCCGTGATGGTGGAGGATGTAAAGCGCGTGGCCGATAAATATCTTAACCCCTCGAAGATGGCTGTGCTTATCGTCGGTGATCGCAAATCCATCGAACCCGGCCTGCGTTCACTCGAAACAATTGGCACCACGCTGACGTTGTTGGACGACGAAGGTAAATCCGTCACGCCGTAAAAGCAGCAAAAGCAAACGATTTGGTTGCTACAAAAGATGACGGCGGGGTTAGCGCTTTCTTCCGAACGAGGCGGTCACTTTTAATTTATTACTGTCCGTTTGGAAGAAAGTGGTTGTCGTGGATAGCTCCGCCGCCGTTGAAAATTGGTCGGATAAATGGTGCTGATATACTTGGCAAGACCGTTACTGATGAAGGGTGACGTCGAAATTTTATGAAAATGATTCCTTTTGATGCCAAGATTTTTCTGGCAGGACACACAGGTTTGGTCGGCGGCGCAATTTTGCGGCGCTTGCAAAGCGCGGGCTACGAAAATATCGTAACCCGCACGCACAAAGAGTTGGATTTATGCAATCAAGCGGCAGTAACTGAGTTTTTCAAAACTGAAATGCCACGTTATGTTTATCTGGCGGCGGCGCGCGTGGGGGGCATTTTAGCTAATTCGACGCACCCGGCGCAGTTCATCTACGACAATATGATGATCGCTAACAACGTGATTCACACTTCGTATGAAAACGGCGTCATCAAATTGTTAAATTTGGGCAGCAGTTGCATTTATCCGCGCATGGCGCCGCAGCCGATTCGCGAAGAATATTTGATGACGGGCCCGCTTGAAGAAACCAATCGCGCTTACGCGATGGCGAAAATTGCAGCTATTGATTTGTGCGATCATTATCGTGCGCAGTATGGTTGCCATTTCATCAGCGCCATGCCGACCAATTTGTATGGCCCCGGCGACAACTTCGATTTGAAATCCAGCCACGTTTTGCCTGCCTTACTGCGCAAAATGCATGAGGCTAAAGTGGCGCAGGCACCTACAGTGGAAATCTGGGGCAGTGGCCGTCCCATGCGCGAATTTCTTTATGTTGAAGACATGGCCGATGCGTGTGTGTTTTTGATGGATAATTACGATGAACCCGGCCCCATCAACGTGGGAACAGGTATAGACATCACCATCCGCGACTTGGCTTTAACGATTCAAAGTGTGGTTGGCTATGAGGGTGATTTGGTGTTTGACGCCAGTAAACCAGATGGCACGCCGCGCAAATTATTGGATGTTTCTCGTTTGCGTAATGCCGGATGGGAGGCGAAGACCGGTTTGCGTGAAGGTATTGAAAAGTCGTATGACTGGTATCTAAAAAACGTGACGCCCGTTTAGCAGGAGAACCCGGCTTTACCGATATTTTAGCACTCGCAAGGCGTATCTAATTTTCCGTTGGAGAATTCTTTTGGCAGTTGTGGCGCCATTGCTTGTGTTACGAAAGCGGGATTGGCATCTGGCAAGAATTCAGGAATCAAGTCGCGAATTAAATTCACCACAAGTTGATCCTTGCCGTCTTCAGCAGCCCGGCACAAATCTTCGGTTTGCCTTAACAAATCAGGTAATTCCACTGCTTTTGCGTGTGCCATGAAAAAAGGGCCGGTTTTTTCAGCGTATTGGCTTTCCGCAGAACTGAGAATATCTTCCTTGACTTTTTCACCGGGGCGGCGACCAATAATGTTGATGGGAATATCTTGATTTGGCACCAGCCCACTCAAGCGAATGAGATCATGAGCCAAATCTAAAATACGCACAGGATGCCCCATATCCAGCACAAAAACCGCGCCGCAGCCACCGATGGAACCCGCCTGCAAAATGAGTTGCACCGCTTCGGGAATCGTCATGAAATACCGAACCATATCTGGATCGGTAACTGTCACTGGCAGACCGCGCTGAATTTGGCGCCTCATGGTAAGCACTACGCTGCCACGACTTCCCAGCACATTGCCAAAGCGCACGCAAACCATGTTGGTATTATGCTCTGTTGCGAAGCCTTTGACGATAAGTTCGCCAATACGCTTAGTGGCACCCATTACGTTGGTAGGTTCAACGGCTTTGTCCGTAGAAACCATGACAAAATGGGCTACTTTATATTGCACGGCTAACTCGACCAAGTTGAGCGTGCCAATCACGTTATTTTTTACGGCTTCGCAGGGATATTTTTCCATTAGCGGCACATGTTTGTGCGCCGCTGCGTGAAAGACAACATTAATGTTATGCTTTTGAAAAACACGTTCCAGTGCATTGCGATCTCGCACATCGCAGATAACAGGAATTATTTGGCAGTCGCTTTTGAGTTCCTTTAGTTCCTGCTCCATCTCGAACACGCTGTTTTCACCGCGTCCCAATATAAGTAAGCGAGCCGCGCCTGCCGCCAACACTTGACGGCACAATTCGCCGCCAATGGAACCGCCGCCGCCCGTCACTAACACCGTTTCGCCACCTAAATAACTTGTCAGTGCGGCATGATCAAGAATAACTTCGGGGCGTGGCAGCAAGTCTTCCATGCGCACTTCGCGCAAAGTTTGCAAATCTGCTTTGCGGCTAATGAGGTGACGCAATGGTGGCAGAATGCGTAGCGGCAACCCTGTTTGTTCGCACGCCTGCAAAACATGACGCAACTCGTCTGGCGGCAAGGAAGGAATCGCGATGATAATTTCATCAACTTTGCGATTCTCGGTGATCTTCAAAATGTCATTGATTTTCCCCAAGACTGGCAAGCCTCGATAACGGCGTCCTTGTTTGTAGTTGGCATCATCTACGAAACCAACGATGTCGTAATCGCCTTGTGATTCTTGAATTTGAAACGCAATGGCATGGCCCGCATCACCCGCGCCAACCAGTAAGACGCGGTGAGTTCCCCGTCCCGTCGAACACGCGGCCCGCGCTGTAATACGAGCTGCACAGAGCAGCAAGCTATAAAGTGCAGGTTCCGTCAGCAGGATAAAAAGAGGGCGCGCAAGGTCTTTAACCGTGAAAGGATCGGGTAAAAACAGTAATGCCAGCATAATCAGCGGCATACCCAAAATGGCGCTAACACCAATCCACAAGACATCATGGCGTGAAACGTTCATCCATGAAATCAAGTCCAGTCGAAAGGCACGATAAAGCAACATCCTCACTGCCACAACGACCAATAGATAAGGCAAAGGATTGCCCGGATGAGGCAATTGACTAAATGAAACGAGCCACGTCCAACAAGCCGCAACGCTGATCAAAGTCAAATCTATCAAGGTTTTGAGGGCACCAACACCACGCCACCTTGCCAAAAGCAGCATGAGCCGATGCAGTTTAGTGTGTCGCCATAGTTTCTTTTTTGATATTTTTTGATGTTCAGTCGAGGGCATGGGCCTTTTCTATTATCTCAAGAGTTTTGTGGTAATTCCAATCAGTGGCAAAAAACCAATGATTTGAGTTACCAAAAGATGATCTTCATCCTCTGAGTTTATTGTTAATTTCCAAGCGATTCCGTTTTCAAGAGTCGCGTCAACCACCAGTTTAGCGTGTTAATGAGAAGTGATGGTAGTAAAGTGCGCTATAAGTTATGGTTTGGATGATTATTTTACCTTACACAATTATATGCATAAATCAGGTAAAAAGCCGTTCAATGAAAGCCAATTGTAAGAAATTCTATTCTGTGAAGGGCACATGAAGGAGTTCAGCGGCCTTTTGCTTGGCCGCTTCGCCGCGCCGATCATAGCGAATGGTGGTCGAGACGTTGGCGTGTCCGGCCAGTTTTTGCACGGCAGAAATATCGGCTCCGGCATCCAGCAGATCGGAAATGAAGCTGCGCCGCATATCATGGGGCGAGAGATGTTTTACTCCCGCTTGTTTAGCGCGCTTCATTAATAAGGTGAGGATGGCTTGATCGGAAAGACGGCGCGGCACCAGTCGGCCCGATTTGAGAATCGGCCAAAATAAAGGCCCGTTTTCCTCGCCGCGCAAGGCCAGCCAAGCAGATAACGCTTCGCGCGTGCCGCGTCCGGCATAACTGAGGCGGTCTTTGCCGCCTTTGCTGCGACGAATTTTCACCTCACCATTTTCCGCATTATAATTTTCGTAGTCCAGTGCCACAATTTCGCTGCGGCGCAAGCCGACACCGTAAAGCACAGCCAAAATAGCCGCATCGCGAATGGCGGTAGGACGCCGTTCTCCTTCCTTATTAATGTCTTGTGCGCAAGCGTTAAACAAAGCGCGCAATTCACCAGCGCTAATTGAGCGGCCCGCAGGCAGCGTTTCGCCGCGCAGTGGTTTGAAATCCACGGCGCGTTGATAATCTTCGGTGGGAATTTGTTCCAATCTCCATGCTGCTTTCAGCACACCGCGCAACGCGGCCAGCATTTTATTGGAAGTGTTCGGCGCGTAATGTTCGGAGAGCGCTGCGGCGATAGCCGCTGTGTGTTGATAACGCAATGCGCCCCAACAAAGTGAAAGTGCATCATGTCGTCCGCTGGTAAGCAAACGAGCGATGACATCCAGCGCTTGACGCATAGTGCGGCGCGACCCGCTGGACAGTGAGCGCAAATAAACGCGCGCCGGATGTTGATCAGCGTTCAACGGCACTGGCAGCAACAAATCAGAAATTTCAACACTTTCGCGCAATGCCAAGGCGCCGGAATCCATTTCGACTTGATTGATCGCGTCAGCATCAGCCAAAAAATCCACTTTCATACTCCGTATTTTACTATGCGTTATAAGGTTTGAGAAGAATCATTCTCATAAACTATTGAGACTACGAAAATAACGAACGTTTTTGATTTTTCGTGAGCGTTTTGATGAGTTTCACCTTATGTAGTGAGGTCATGATAAGCCTTGTTTGATCGACCAACAGGGCTTATCACTATTTGACAAGAAGATTAAACACAAAGACACAAAGAAGACGAATCTCCCTTTCTCTGTTTTTGTGTTTAATCTTCTGCGGCATGAGTTATCACATTTCACCGCATAACATGAAGTGATAATGGAGCCAATTAAGGTAAATTTTACGGCACTGAAGGTTGAATCAGTGCATCGAATTCGTTCTTGCGAAACCACTTAACGTGCCCGTCGGCGAAAGCAATATTTCCACCATCTAAGTGTTCAATACTCGGCTTGTCCCATACCATCGGAGTTTGAGCAGGATCACTCACATCATCCATATTGGCTCCTGAAAGCTGGGAATTATATTGATAATCACTGGTGCCATCCTCAACGGTATCGCTGGGACAAACGAAAACCTGCTGGTTATTGATGTAAGGCATCACCGAATCGCGCAGTTGCTCGTTGGTATTAGCTGTCGGATATTTGTTGTTATGGTCAGTGTTCCATTGCATAACACCAAGAGAAATTTGTTTCAGGTTGTTCTGACAGGAGGTCTTGCGCGCATTTTCTCTGGCTCTGGCGAAAACCGGAAACAAGATGGCAGCCGGAAGGGGGAACAGCAAAAATCCGCCCACTGCCAGCACCAAGCCCGCCATTGCCCAGTTTTTCTGGGCTTTTTTGAAATCTTCAAGTGAGTTATAGCGACGATTTTGCCACGCCCATTCATTGCCTTTGAAACCCAGCACAAAGCGCATCACAAAGCCGACAATTGGAATCAGCCCCAAAAGCCCAATCCAAGTGCTGTGTCCGATGGCCCAAATCCATGACAGCAAAAACGCGCCCCAGTTGAAGCCGCGAATTTCGACAGGCGCCGCACTGTTTTTTCCTTGACCGCTGTTGTTTGGCTCAACGCTTGAAGCGGAGGCGGACATCACAGGTGGCGCGCCGATTAGATTTACTGGTGGCAATGTGGCGGGCTGTGCCGGTGTGATAACAAGATGCAAAGTGCCATCGGCGCGACTTATCGCAATCTGGAATCCCGCATAGAAAACTGACGCTCTGCCTGTCGTTTCGAGTTGCAAACGTTCAGGGTCAGCCAAAATTTCTGAGGCGATAGCTTCAACTTCGGCTAAGGTCAAAACTTGCCCTTGTGTAACACCAGACGAAGTTTGAAATTGCGTTGTGGTATCGCTTTGCAATAAAGCGCGATCAACAAAATCGGCGCGCATTTGGGTGAGGAGAGCATCAATTCTTGCCATTGGGGAGAATTATAATAAATTAAATGGCCTTCTGTGTGCCTTGTTTGCGATGAATAGCCGGTAGAAAATTCTTCACTTGCTCTTAATCGTTCGTTATCTCCAATTTAACCTGCACTCCCCACACTCAAGCAGTGAATCTCCAAAGGAGTCACTAAAATGAGTGATGAAAACACCAAAGAAGAATTGATGCTCAATGAGTTGTTGACCGTTGTTTCAGCACGCGCGACCACAGAAGCATGGCAAGAAGCAAAGCGGCGAACATACGCATCGCTTAAGGAATTGTCCTACTCGCGTTGCCCGGAACAATATGGTTTACGGCGCGGCGCAGTAGGCGAATTATCTGAAGCGCGTAATCATGGCGCGATGCCACAAGAGTTGACTTTTACTGAGCGTGCCCGTGTGCGCACCGAAGCAGCCTTGATGGTAAAACACCTGCTGGACCTCGAAGCAACACAAACTGTAACTTTTGCGAAATCGCAATTGCTGTTCGATTTAATCGGCAAACCGCTTCAATTTTTGAAATTATTTGCCAATTTTACCAAAATTAGGTCTCGCAAATTTTCTTATTGGGAGAGTCTTACCTGATTTTTGCATATGGGTTGTGTAAGGTAAAACCTGTGAGCTAAGAATTAAAGAATTTAGTCAGCTTTTTGCGATTACTCCACAGTAAGCACGATTTTGCCGCGTGTGTGTCGTGTTTCACTGTCGATTAGGGCTTGACCTGCCTGTGATAGTGGTAATGTCTCGGCCAAGGGCACTCGCACAGTTCCCGCATCTATTAAAGCGCCGATTTCTTCCAATTGACGGGCGTCGGGGCGGGCCATAAAAACAGCTGTGCGCACATTATATTGTCGCGCTTTTTCTTCATCGGGCGCGCTGACGATAGAAACCAAAATGCCGCCGAATTTCAAAACTGCAAAAGATCGTTCCTGCGTTTCGCCACCAGCGCAATCGAGAACCATGTCAAAATCTTTAACGACTTCCTCGAAACACTGCGAGGTGTAATCAATAACCTCGCTGGCGCCTAATTGCAAAACGTAATCGCGATTGCGCGCCGATGCTGTGCCGACAATTGTGGCACCTTTCCAATGAGCGAACTGCACAGCAAACGTGCCGACGCCCCCAGCAGCGGCATGAATGAGAATCTTCTGTCCGCTTTGCAAATCGCCATGTTCAAACAAGGCTTGCCACGCGGTCAAAGTCGCCACTGGCAGTGCCGCTGCATGAGCGAAATCCAATGTTTTTGGTTTGCGCGCCCAAGCGTCAGCGGGCAACTTAATAAATTCGGCGAAGGCACCCAAACGCAGGCCCGGCATGGCAAAAACGGCATCGCCGATTTGCCATGTTTCGACGCCCTCCCCTACTGCGGCCACTTCGCCAACTACGTCATTGCCCAAAATGATGGGTAATTCATAGTTAGTCATGCCTTGGAGCCAGCCTTCGCGGATTTTCCAATCTACAGGGTTGACGCCCGCCGCGCGCACTTTAACCAACACTTCGCCCGGCCCGGCAACGGGGCGGGGCGCGTCTTCATAACGCAGCACTTCGGGGCCACCGTATTGGTGAATGCGAACGGCTTTCATCGTTTCAGTCATAGTTCTTTTCCTTGGGTTCGAGTATGCCAGAGTTCAACATAGTGCTTCGTGCCAGCGGACGCAGTGTGCTAAGTAGTGCTTTTGTAAAACGCGCTGTGTCCCGCTTATCAAGGTGCGAGCCATCAGGACAATCGAAGGCTTTCAACACTGGCACATCGCTGAAATAAATTGCCGGTGCGCCAATCTCGCGGGCAAACACGTCCCAGTATCGGCGTTTGGGATATTGGATTTCTTGGACTTCTCGATACTGGCCCGACATTGGAAAACGCACAAATAGAACCTCGCCGCCACGCCTTTGAAGCGCTTCAATCCAAGGCCGCATTTGCCCGATGCCTTGGCGCAATTTTGCCACTGTCGGCGGTGCGTCTTTTTTAAAAAGTGTCTGCATACGGAGGATGCGGAATTTGCGATGAGATTCAATATCTACTATCCGATAATCCGCTGGGCGCGAGCGATCTGCGTTCATTTCCAAATAAAAAGGCCGGGGGCGCTGCTTTCGTGCTAATTTTTGCATAAAACTCAGCGGCGTTAAATGTGGCACGCGAAAAACCGCGCTCTGCTCAATGGTTTTCTTTAGGCCAAATTCGAAACAGTTGAACACGTTTTGCCCATGAAAATGGCGCACATAATAACGAGGCGTGAGAACCGCATCGTCTTCGTGATCTGGCGCTTGTGGAAAGAGATGGCGTTCTTCTACATCACAAATTACCGTGCCGCGAAATTGCGGATCAGCGGCCAAATCTTCCAAAACCGGCCAAGGCGAAGCACCATTTATCGCAAGTTGCACCGGAACAATGCCAGTTTCTTGTTCGACAGTTTGCAAATTCAAATCTAATTGACCGCGCGATGAGCCTATGAAAACGATAGCTTTTGTGCCATTTTGTGTTGCGCGTTGGCGAGTCCAAGCCCATAAATCAGCATCGTCGGTCAGTTCTGGCTTAAAACCGCGCGAGCGCCACACACTTTCCCACGCAGCCAAAAAGACCAATGTCAACAGCACCACCACTATCCAAACGCGGCGCCACGGGCCAATTGGCAAGCGGTCGTTGACTGTATGATGCATCCGTTCTTCCGAGCGGCGCTGAAAGTCAGAATTGGAAGTAGATAAAGGCACGATTATCTCCCGGAGCAAAAGCGATGCAAAGCAACATAAAAACTAAAATCAGCGCGCGCCCCCAGAAGGGAAAGCGACTTGCCGCTTCTTCTAACGACGAATTACGTAACAGCCAATGCGTCACTAACAAAGCCGCTGTCAACCCCAAAATATTCAAACTGTCTGGCGAATGCCATTCCATTTGACTCTTGCCGCCGCTCACCATGACTTTTACCAGATGAAACGCATCCGACAATGAACGGGCGCGAAAGAAAACCCATGTCACACAAACCGCCAAAAACGTAATAACTGACGCGCTCATCACGGCCACTGGAAGCTGCGTTACCGATTGCCACTTCGGTTTCCGCGACTCGAAAGCCGCTCGCAAAGCACGCTCAACAACCAAATAAAATCCGTGCAAGCCGCCCCATAAAACAAACATCCACGAAGCGCCGTGCCACAAGCCGCCGATCAGCATAGTCAGCATCAAATTCGCATAAGTGCGCCCTTCGCCCCTGCGATTGCCGCCTAAAGGAATATAAAGGTAGTCGCGCAGCCATGATGACAGCGAAATGTGCCAGCGCCGCCAAAAATCGGAAAACCAAATCGCCGCGTAAGGAAAGCGAAAATTGTCGGGGAAAACAAATCCCAAACACAGCGCGACGCCTATCGCGGCCAGTGAATAGCCGTTGAAGTCACAATAAATTTGTCCGGCAAAGGCGAAAGTGCCAATCCACGCATCAACGCCTCCGGCCAACTGCGCCCCATCATAAACCTGATCTGCTATTGGGCCGAATACGCCATCGGCCAGCACCATTTTTTCAAACAAGCCGACGATTAATAAAACCAATCCCCAAGCGATTTGCTGCCTGTTGGCGCGGCGCGGCGTTTCGCATTGCGGCAGGAAATCCACGGCCCGCAAAATCGGCCCGGCCACCAAATGCGGGAAAAATGTCACCAGCAAAGCGAAATCAAGAAACGAACGACTCGGTTTGATTTCACCGCGATAAACATCTATGGTGTAAGAGAGCGTGACAAAGGTGTAAAACGAAATGCCGATGGGCAAAACGATGTCCGGCGCAGCGGCATGATACTCAATTCCGGCAGCGTGCAGAGCCGCTGTAAAACTTTCCAACAAAAAACCGCCGTATTTGAAATAACCCAGCAACCCTAGATTGACTGCCAAACTGATGAACAAATAAAACTTTTTGCGTGCCGCGTCTTGGGCACGCACAATCGCTTGCGCAACGTGCCAATCCACAATCGTCGCCAACCAAAGCAGCGCCACCAGCGGCGGATTCCACGCTGCGTAAAAAATATACGACGCCACCATCAAATTGATTTTTTTAATAGTCCACGAAAAAGGCAGATTATGCAGCACCAATACTATCGCGAAAAATAACAAAAACGTGAGCGAATTGAAGATCATTGTTGGAATTTCACACTCAAAAGCAAATCTCAGTATGGCTGAGGCGAAATAGGAGTCAACTTTCTCGGCGGGCAATTGAAGATTCTGGGCTGGCAAGTCAATGACTTAGGCTGGCCTTTCAATGATCTGGGCTGGCTTTTCAATGATCTGGGCTGGCTTTTCATTAGTCTGGGCTGGCTTCCTTAGGGGTTAGGCGGTTTTAGCAGCGGCCCATTCCTGCGGCGCCTTTGTCTATAACAGCGCAACGAAAAAATCATGCAAACACTTCGCTCTATCCTTATATTATGCGCTGCTGCGACTTTTGTCTGTGCGGCGAATGCACAAACCCTCGTGCAGAAGACCGCCGAACCGTTTGAAAGCGCGGCGTGGCGCGGCGCCGACGACAGCAGCGCCGGAGGCGGCACTAAAATTTCGGCCAACGTGCCCGCCGAACTCGGCGCCAAATCTAAGAGCGCGCTCGATTTTCAGGCCGATTTTTCGGGCAAAGGCTTCGAGTTCTTCAAAGGCGCACCCTCGCAGCCGCTCGTCATTCCCGGCGTGACCCGCAAAGTCTCGCTGTGGGTGCGCGCCGACAACAAATACGGCTGGGTTTTGCAGTTCAAAGACGGCTGGGGGCGCAGCGAGGCGGGCGGGCAAAAGCTCGAATGGAATATCACTAAAGGCGCCGACGGCACGTGGAAAAAAGTAGTTTTCGACGTGCCGCCGACATGGGTGCAGCCGCTGACTATTGACGGCGTGCTGGTGCATAACTGGGACGCCAAAACGACAAAAGCCAGCGCGATTTTAAGCCTCGATCAGCTCGAAGTCGAAACCGACATCACCGACGTGGACGACGAAACCGGCATCCTCAAAACGTGGAAAGCGACAGCATTAGCCGTGCCCGGTGGCCCAGCGCCCGACAAAAATCTGCTGAAAAGCGCGCCAGTCACGCCGCTTTTGAAAGTGAGCCTTGCCGGAACCGAAATTCACAACGTTTTTTCGGGCGTGAGGCCGCAATTCGTGCTTACGGCGCAAAACTGGCGGCCGACGGCGGCTTCCGGTGCGTTGCAATGGAAGGTTTTCGATCCGCAAGGCGCTGTTTTGAAAAGCGGCAACGAAACCGTGAAAGTCGAAGACAACTTTTCGCTGTCATTGCCGCTCGACACGCCCAAATTCGGCGTTTACAGACTTGATTCCACTATCATGTGGCAGGACGGTAAAAAACAGACGGCCTCGCAGCCTTTCGCGGTTATTCCGGTTGCCAAGGAACTGAGCGACGCCGAAAAAGACGTTTCCCCTTATGGATTGAACGTGCATTCGGGCGGCGAGGTGATGGTTTCGACCTTTCGCAAGGCGGGCGTCACTTGGTTTCGCGATTATGGATTCAATTGGGAATGGATGCTGCGCGCCAAAGGCAGCGACAAAAGCTACGGCGGCTGGCCGTGGTATCCGAAAATCGTGCAGAAATACGAGGATAACGGCGCCCGCGTGCTGGGAAACCTTGCCACGGCGCTTAAGCCTCCAGCGGGCAATCGCACCGCGCCGGATTTGAACTGGGTGCGCGAAATGGTCGGCATTCAGACCGCGTTTTCGTCGCTGCGCTACTGGGAACTGGACAACGAATACGATTTGAATACCGCGAATGCAAAGGCCGAAGAAGCCATCGCGTGGAAAAATTACGGCCAATATCACAAGAAATTCGGCGACATCGCGCATTTATTAGGCGATGGGCAACTGGTGGCTGTGGAAAACGGGCGCGCCGGAATTTGGCCCGAACGCCTGCGTCGCATGGTGCAAAGCGGGGATTTCGCTTCGATTGATGTGGTCAACAGCCATCATTATTGCGGCACCGATTCGCCCGAAATCAACGTCATCAATCACAATATGGGCTTCGCGGGCGACGAAAACGTGATGAGCTTTTTCGATCAACTGCGCGCCGCACACAAAGCCGGTTCCAGCGACGGCAAAGCGCGCCAACACTGGCTGACCGAGTTCGGTTGGGACACCAAAGCCGGGCCGGTGGTTTCCCCCGCGCAACAAGCAGCCTATTTGCAGCGCGCGTTCATGCTTTTGGCGGCATCGGGCACCGAAAAAGGCTTCTGGTTCTTCGATCTTGATGCCGACAAGGCGAATCAATTTTTCGACGGCTGCGGCCTTTTCACCTTTGAAAAGTTCCCCAAACTTTCTTATGCGGCTTTCGCGGGCCTCACGCAGATTTTGCCGAAGCCGCAATACATCGGCGGCATCAGCGCCGGGGAAAATACGCACGGTTATCTGTTCCAGAGCGACGGCAAATTGGTGGCGGCGCTGTGGACTTTGGACGATAAAAAAGGGCCGAGCGTCAACTTCGAGGGTGCCAAAACCTACGATTATTTCGCCAATTCGCTTGATAAAACCACCGTGGAACTGGGCATGGAGCCGGTTTTCGCGGTTGGCGTGGCCGAAAACAGCCGTTGGTTTCGGCAAGCGGCTTACAACCTCGAATCGCCGCACCTCATTTCGGTCACGGCGGGCGATTCCGTGACGGCCAATTTGCAGGTCAAAAACGCGCGGCCCGGCGCCATCTCCGGAAAAGTGCGCCTGCAACTGCCGCCCGGCTGGACGGACGCTGGCGGCGAAACAAATGTCAGCGTGGCGCCGGGCCAGACCGCGAGTATTTCACTCACTTTCCGCGTCGGCACCGACGAGCCGCTCGGCGAGAAAATCGTGCGCCTTGCCGTCAGCGAAGGCGAGCCGCTGATTGCGATTCCGTTGCGCGTGCAGATTCAGCGTCCGATTGTGATGACGGTGCGCGGCCTCAAAGGAGAGCCGGGCGAAAGCGACGTGAACATTCGCATTAGCAACCGTTCGGCGCAACCTTTGGACGGCACGCTGCGCTTCAAACTGCCCGCTTCGTGGAACACGACGACGCCCGAAATCAAAGTCGAGGCGCTTAAACCAATGGAAGTGCGCGACGTGACGGCCAAAGTGCGCTGGACGCCGACGTGGAATGCGGGCGAAGTGGCCGCCGTCGAATATCAAAGCGCTGATGGTCGCGGCGCCACACAACCGCTGATTCCCAGCCGCCTGACGATTTACGCTGCGCCGAACCTCGTGATGGACGGCGACCTGAAAGACTGGCCCGCCAAAAACCGCCTGCCCGATTGGGTGCTCGGTTCGACGATGGGCGCCGCCAATGCCGCCGTTTATCTGGCGTGGTCGGACAAAGGGCTGCACGTCGCGGTGGAGGCGCACGATTCCAAAGCGCAGGTGCCTGATCCGCGCAGTTTTTGGGCTGGTGACGTGCTGGAATTGTTCGTAGACACGCGCGACAAGAAAACGCCGCGCGCCTTTGATCCGGGCGATCACCAGTTCTGGCTGGCGCCGCAAATCGAGCAAAAGCGCGTTTACCTCGGCCAGTGGAAGCGCAACGCGGAGATTCCCGAAACGCTCTACGACTTGCCGAACATTCAAAGCGCATCGGCCAAGCGTGGCGACGGCTATGTGATGGAATGCCTGATTCCGGCGGCGATGATTAAAGATTTCAAACCGGCGGCGGGCGCGAAACTCGGCCTGAATTTGAATCTCACGGTCAAAGGCACGCCGCAAGACCGCGAAGTGTTCTGGACGCAGCCGAAATCCGAAGCCGCCGCGCAACCCGCCGCGTGGGGCACGGTCACGCTGAGTAATTGAAGTTGTGGGACGCCAACGCATCGTCTGCCGCAGTGAGAGTTGGGGTTTTGCGCCGCAGTCGGTAAACTTTAGCGCAGGCGACAACAATGACAATCGAAGAATTTGATGCGCTATTGGAAGCCGGAACCGCCCGTTTGCGGACTGAATGGAAGCCAAGGCTCTGCGCATGGAAACTCTGGCGCAACGTCAGGAGCAGATCGCCGACGAATTGGAGCGTTTGTTCGCCGAAAATCGGCAAATCAAGCAGGAAAAAGAGCTTTTATTGAATTAGGAGCGGGGCTTGTTATGAAAACTTTTGCAGATGCTAAAAAAGAAGCACAAAGCGATCAGCCTTTATTGGTGCGGGTGTTAGTGCGGGCAGGTGACCGACTTCGTGGTATTGCTGAAGATGCAAGATTGTTCCATGAGCAGGTAGGCCGGACATCAGGAAATAAGGCTGCGGCATATTTTCCTGCATTCGCTCCTTACCTTATCGGCGGTGCAGGAGGTGCCCTTGCAACTGCAATTTTTTTTGGAAAGCCTGTAAGTGCTGAACCCGGTGAAAAATCTCCTGTTACAACTCTTGTTAACTCGATAGTATTTCCGTCGACTTTAACCAAAGAAATACGGGAGGGGGAAATTGCTTTTTCTGGCTCTAATCTACGAAGTGACGGTAAGAACTTGGTCTTTAGGGCTAACGCATTTTTTTTGAAAAATGGTAATAGTAAAGAAATTGATAAAGAGCGCGCCGGCGTGATTGGTTCGAAAACTGAAATTTTGTTAGATGGTGATCCCTCGGCACTTACAAACATTCCTCAGGACGCTAACCTTGTGGCTATTGGTGTTGATCCTACGAAGACAGGAAATAACGAATTTGTCGTCCGAAGATTATTGGCAAGAAGTCCGAATGGATTACTAAATGGATTACTGGCAAGAAATTCGAATGGAGCCAAAATACACGAGATCGCTCCACCAACCGTTGTTCAGCAGCCTTCTTCGAATATTCGACAAGGCATAACACCTACAGAAGCTGGGATTCTGCCATATTTTCCTACGAAGATAGCAACGTTACCTTGGGTTGATCGCCCCCTGCCCATAGTCTTGCCTCGTGATATATTAGCAGAGCGAGAATGGCTTAAAAGACTGTATGTTCCTGGTTTTTATAATATGGACATTACACCAGATAGCGAAGTCGTAAGAGATACAAAAAATAGGGTGTATCGGAAAGGCCACGCGGATTTCGAAGTTGATCTCACGACACCTGAAGCTATGGCGTATTACTTACACTTAAGTAATCCAAGACTTTATGGGAAAGTAGTTGCTTTAGGAGCAGTCCTTGCAAATGGTATCCCTGACATTCGTATATTAAATGGTATGCAGGTGGATTCTGATAAGGCAGGGCAACCCCGAAGCATTCCTTCAGAATTTATTCGCAAATGTTTGATAACGGATAAGTCTTTCTACATCGAACCATGTGATGGTGTGGAAGGACTGCTAAAAATGGCTCGAAAAATATCGGTAGATTTTACAAGTGTTAATCTTACCGGTGAAGCATTTACACGAATATCTTCTCCGTTATTACCCCCTGTTGATTTCACGAAAATTCCACCTCCTACAGTGCCACTTGACTACGGAATACTGAAGGGGATGTGGAAGGGGAATAATATGCGTGATACGGCAAAAGTTCCTGTCCCTTTCCTTCTTACTTCTCAGCAGATTGACCGGATGTCAACAGGGGAGAGGGCAAGAGAAATTATTTCAAAATTAGATGAAGCGACAGCAGTTGAAGGCAATCCTGAACCGGGCAAAATTGGAAGAGATTGTGATTGGCTCACTGCCGCTTTAGCTGAGAGTATGATTCGCGCAGGCCTACCGGCTTTAAGATTCGCCGGCGTATCGTCTGCTTCCGGGCAGGGGCATGCAGTTGTGGCTTCTACGATTTACGATCAAGAAGAAAGTAAATGGCAAAACTTTTCAGCAGACGTAGTATTTCAAAATAAAAATTTCAATGCTGCTAAATCAATTGATGCAGCAAATGCCAGATACGTTTTTTTAGGGAACGTAACCCCGACATCACCTGGCAGAATTGAATACGGAGGAAAAAAAATTGTTTTGGACAAGGAACCTTTCGACTTTTTCATGGTGCGTGCTACTGATATTCCGAGGGTTCTTGAGGTTGAAATGATCGACACAGATTTTCAGAAAGTTAGGGTCACTGAAAGAAAATAAATTATCTGTGTGTTAAATACGGGTCAGTATGTGGTTGCTACTGTGTTCTATTTTTGAAATACATAGAACAGAGGAATCTTCATCTGGCGGTATGAGTTTGTCTTGCTCTTCGGGGTGAGGAGAACTCCTTTGTAATTAACTTCTAAGCCGCCCAACCCGCCGCGTGGGGCACGGTGACGCTGGGCAATTGAGCAGACAATGCGTTTCGCGGATTAATTAGGAGCAACCTGAAAGAGCGTTATACTACGCCAAGGTGAGGTCAGGTCTTTGGCCAAACTGTTTTTACGGGAAAGGTTGAAATATGTCCTATGTTCTCGGCAGTATCATCGGCTTTGGCGCTTGGTTTGTAGTGCGCTACTTTTTGGCCGGGCTTTACACGGTTGCTCAAAACGAGCGCGCTGTAAAAACCGTTTGCGGACGTGCTGAACGCATTCCCAATGTCACCACATTAGACGACCCCATCACCGAGTATTTGCATGACGATGAAAGAGAGCGCTACGTTTATCCCCAAGTGCGCGTCATCCCAGCCGGTGGGCCTTATTTCAAGTGGCCGTGGGAGCGCATTTACAAAGTTTCAATTGCCACCCAGACCATTAATATGGCTTACGACCCGGAAACTCCGGCGGCCAATTATGGCGGGCAAATTCTCGAAGCCGTCACCAAAGACCAACTCAACACTGGCTTGAACGGCCAAATTCGTTATCGTATTTCCGAGCGCAATTTGTATGCATATCTTTTTGGTGTCAAGCGCCCCTTTGTTCATGTGATGGGCTATTTCGTTTCTGTGTTACGCGAGCGCATCGCTAATTTCGAAGCACCAGTTAACGCCGATCCGAGCGCGCTTTTAGGCTCACAACCATTGGATGCCAGCATTGTAACAGGCGTTTCCATCAACGATCTTCGTAAAAACCTGCGTGACCTCAACGAACACATGGAGCGTGAATGTCTGTCTTCAGTGGCACGTTACGGCATCACGCTTGATGCCTCGCTGATTACCGGCATTGACCCACCGCCGGAAGTGGAGTCGGCGCTGGCGGCCATCAATACTGCACATAATCACGTTTCTTCCGACATCAGTTTGGCCCAAGCTTCGGCGGATCAAAAAATCGTGCAGTCGAAGCGCGCTGTCGAAATCGAAACACTCAATGCTCAAGCCGAAGTCGAGCCACTTCAAGCGCTGGCCGCGCAGCTTGGCGAATTGAAAAAGAACGGCCCAGATGCCCTACCCGCCTATTTGCGCAACGTGCGATTGAAACTTTATAGTCGCGCCACGCAAGCCATCTTGGAAATCAACGGAGGTAAGCAATGAACGGATTTTTTGGCGGTTTTATTATCACATTCTTCGGAATGTTCATCGCGCTACCGATTATGGCAGCCTGTTCGCGGGCGTTCGGCGTTTACACCATCGTCGAAGAAGGCCGTTGCCATGTTTATGTGCTGTTTGGAAAAGTCATCGCCATCCTGGACGAGCCGGGATTATATTTTTTGTGGGCCAAGATGGGTTTGCGTGGTTTGATCGTCAATTGGCTTGGCCGCTGCCATGTCATAGATATGCGTCTTGATCAGCAGTATCTGCGCAGCCAAGCGGTCAACTCCGAAGAAGGCGCGCCGATGGGCATTGGCATCTGGTATGAAATGTATATCAGTGACCCGGTGTCTTACATCTTCAAGAACGCCGACCCGCAAGGCTCATTGGCTGCCAACGTCAGCAACACCACCGTGCGTTGCTTGAGTAATATGCCACTGGCGGATATGTTGGAAACGCGCCATAAAATGAGTCAGGCCGTGCGCCATGAGGTGTCTCCCAAATCGCATGAATGGGGCTATCGTCTTGGCTCTGTTTACATTCGCAAAGTCCACTTTCGCGACGAAGGAATGATACGTCAAATCGAAGAGAAAGTCGTCAACCGTCTGCGGCAGGTAACGTCGGCCATCAAGCAGGACGGCGCGAATCAGGTCAGTATTATTACCAGCACCGCAGACCGGCAGGCCGCTGTTGAATTCGCCAAAGCCAAAGCCATGCGCCCATTGATCGTCGGCTCCATGTTGCACAAAATTTCGGAAGACCCTGAAGTGGTCAACGTCATGTTTGAGCTTCTGGAAACGCAAAGCCTGCTTGAAAGTGAGGCACGCATCACTTTAGTGCCGACAAAAGGCGAATTACTCACTCAGCTTCTGACCGCTGATGCCGCACAAACCTCAAACGCAGCTTGGATTTCCCAAGCATTTGACAGCAAGCCAAAATGATAGCTTAAGTTGCCCCTATAATCTCCCACCCGTAAACGAGTGGGCTGAAATCAGCAAAAAGCCTCGTGAACGAGGCTGGACTTGCTATGTTGAGCCTCGTTCACGAGGCTTTTGAAGGTTCAGCCCACTCGTTTACGGGGACAATAGGGGCTTTTATCGGACTAACGGCTGACGGAAAGAGCGCTCCACTGTGTCGTTGGGGTCGGTAGAAACTGGGCTGTCGCGCCACAGCCAGCGCATCATTTCTGGCAAAATCGCGCCGCCGAATTTTTGGCCGTGCAAGTTCATGCCCCACGAATAATTCACGTCGTAGCCTTTTTCTGTGAGTGCCTTCATCAAGCGCACGTTTTGCAAAAACCAGTCGCGCGTTTCGTCATAAACGCCGTTGCGTAGGCCGCGATTGTCGTTGCGGCCATCGCAAAGGTAAACGCGCAGCGGCTTTTTTTCGCTGGCTAACACGCGTTCGGGATAAACATGACCGCCGCGCAAATTGACGAAACTGCCGACGTTACTCAGCACTTTGCGGAATTGGTTCGGACGCTCCCACGCCACCGTGAAAGCCGCAATCGCCCCCGAACTTGACCCGCCGATGCCGTGCATCTCCGGGTCTTGGGAACTGTTGTATTCCTGATACAGCGCAGGAAGCAGTTCTTCGGTGACGACCCGCGCGTATTTATCATCTAAGGTGTTGTATTCGGTGGGGCGATTAGTGGTGCCATCGCCCCAGTTCGAGGGCGTTGGCTCTGGTTGTTCGGGTGTGCGGCCCGGATTGATGAAAACACCGATCATAACCGGAATTTCGCGCCGATAAATCAGATTGTCCATCACATTTTGGGCGCGCATATCGCCGGTTTCGTTTTTGAAGGCTTGTCCGTCCTGAAACACCATCAAAGCGGCAGGCACCGCCGCATCATATTGGGCGGGCACATAAACCCAATAAGTGTGCTGCGTTCCGGGATAAACGGTGCTGGGCAGCGTGAACGGCCCTTTGATGACGCCTTTGGGCACGCCGTCTTGAGGCAGCGAATCCGGCCCCAAACGGTATTGCGAATCTGGATTGGGGGCCAAAGGTGCCTGTGCGTGCGCTTTCGGCACGGCCCCGGCCCCGATAAGTGCTGCCAAACCCCAAAAAATGGTGTAATTTGCTGCTTTTTTCATGCGAAATTCCTCTTTCAAAGCTGGTTAATCATTATACCCGCCGCGCGGCCACAGATTGCAGATCAAGTCTGCGGACAACGATTTATCAAAATTGTCTATCAAAATGCCCTCATTCTCGCGGGAATGGCCTTCGCGGGCTTCCCGGTTGCCTCCATTCTCGCGGGAATAGCCTTCGCGGGCTTCCCGGTTGCCTCTATCCCCGCAGGGATGGGGGTAACGGGAAGTCCGGCGGCTTCATCCCCGCGAGAATAGGGGCGCCGGGGAAGCCGGTTGCCTCTATCCCCGCGGGGATAGAGGCAACCGGGAAGCAAAATGCCTCCATCCCCGCGAGAACGGACGACTTTAGATTGATTTCGCTATTCGTTTCCATCGTCAGGCAACAACTTCAAAGCACAGGCAAAGTCATATCTTGCGCTTGGCAGAACCAAAAACTCATGAAGAAAGATTTTACGCTCATAACTTTGGCCGCAACGATTCTCTGCGGCCCAAATGTGCAGGCGCAAACAACCACGCAGCAAGATCACGAGCGAATGCTGGGGCTGTTGGGCATCACGGCGCTGCGTCCGGGGCCAAGCGGCAATCCCAAAGCGCCCAATGCCGCCAACAGCGACGAAACCAAGGCGAATCCTTATGCGAATTTGCCTGATCCCTTGGTGTTGAAAGATGGTCGCAAAGTCACAAGCGCCGAACTCTGGTGGAATGTGCGGCGCCCCGAAATCGTCGAGGACTTCAACCGCGAAGTCTATGGTCGCGTGCCGGAAAACTTGCCCAAGGTGAACTGGGAATTGACGGGCACCACCAAAGAAATCAACGGCGATGTGCCCGTTATCACCAAACAACTGATAGGCCACGTTGATAACGCCGCCTACCCGCTCCTCAAGGTGGACATTGGGCTGACTTTGACCACGCCCGCCAACGCTACCGGCGCGGTGCCCGTCATGATGACCTTCAGCTTCAATTTCCCGCAAGGTGGCAGGCCAAATGGCGCCCCTAATGGCGCTCCGGCAGGCACCACTTGGCAACAGCAAGTCCTCGCGAAAGGCTGGGGCTACGCTGTTCTCGTCCCGACCAGCTATCAGGCCGATAACGGCGCGGGCCTAACGCAAGGTATTATCGGTTTGGCGAACAAAGGACAGCCGCGCAAAGTGGATGATTGGGGCACTTTGCGCGCGTGGGCGTGGGGCGCGAGCCGCGCGATAGATTATTTCGAGACGGATAAAGCCGTGGATGCGGCCCAAGTCGGCATTGAAGGACTCTCGCGTTATGGAAAAGCGGCCCTTGTCACGATGGCGTTTGAACCGCGTCTCGCCATTGGCCTTATCGCCTCGTCGGGCGAAGGCGGCGCCAAATTGCACCGCCGCAACTTCGGCGAAATGATCGAAAACGTGGCCTCGTCGGGTGAATATCACTGGATGGCAGGCAATTTCATCAAATACGCGGGGCCTTTGAGCGCGAACGATTTGCCCGTAGATTCGCACGAACTCATTGCGCTCTGCGCGCCGCGCCCCGTATTTATTAGCGTCGGATCGCCGCTGGTGGAAGGCAATTGGATAGATGGCCGGGGCCAGTTCATGGCGCAAGTCGCCGCCGGGCCTGTCTATAAACTGCTGGGCAAAAGCGATTTGGGCACTGCGGAAATGCCATCCATAGAAACACCACTGATTGACGGCGATTTGGCCTTTCGCCAGCATAGCGGCGGCCATACTACCGGCCCAAATTGGCCCACGTTTCTGACTTTTGCCAGCCGTTATATAAAAGGGCTACCCACGCAACCAGCCACAAACGCGCCCTGAAAACATTATTTTGCAAATGAAACGAAGTCTTACCTTGTTACAAGAACCTAAAAGTCCCAAATGGCTGCCTGCAATCGGCGCCATTGTGCTGGGTAGCGGATTGTTTTCGGGCGTCGCGCTTTATGCCGCCGCGCCCGAAAAGGCGCGCTATGTGCCGCTCAAACCGTCGCCCACAACAAAGCCAGCTTCGGCAAATCCAGCCAGCGGCGCTGTTAAAATCGCTCCCAAAACCACTTCCCTGCCCGCTAAACCAATTGCGGCCAAACCCAATTTCGAGCGTGATGTGGCGCCGATGGTGAAGCAGTATTGCTTGTCGTGTCATAGCGGCGCTGATGCTGCGGCGGGGCTTGCGCTTGATGATTTGAAAGCGGCGGGCGTGCTGAAAGATCGTCATGTTTGGGAATTGGTGGCTCAAAATGTCGAATCGGGGCATATGCCCCCCAAAAACAAACCCGCCCCGACGCGCGTTCAGCGAGATCGCTTGGTGGAATGGATTCAAGGCACGCTAACCGCCGTGGATTGCCAAATCAAAGACCCCGGCCAAGTGACTCTGCACCGCTTGAATCGCGCCGAATACAACAATACCATTCGCGATTTGGTGGGCGTGGATTTCAAACCCGCCGCCGATTTCCCCTCGGACGATGTGGGCTATGGCTTCGATAATATCGGTGATGTGCTTTCGATTTCGCCGCTGCTGATTGAAAAGTATTTCAACGCCGCCGAGCAAATCACGGAAAAAGCCATTGTGCTTCCCGATGTGAAAACTGTGCGCTTCAACGCTGACAAACTCGAAGGCAACGACGACAATGGCGGCGACGGCGGCAATGTGCTTTTGGGCGTCACCGGCAGCACCGCCGCAGTGGATTACGATTTTGCCAAAGACGGCAACTATTTGCTGCGTGTGCGTGCTTTCGGCCAGCAATTCGGAAATGAGCCAGTGCGGATGTCATTGCAGCTTGATGGCAAGGAACTGCGCCTCGTTGATGTAACGGCGGTGGAAAAAGAGCCGCAAAATTTTGAAGAAACCATCACCGTAAAGGCGGGCAAACACAAGCTAACGGCGGTTTATACCAACAATTACAAAGTCGTGGACGCGCCCGACCCCAAAGATCGCGGCGACCGCAATTTATTGATTGAGCATTTTGAAATTAAGGGGCCGTTGGGCGAACCGCAACTGCCGGAATCGCATCGGCGGCTGATTTTTCAAAAGCCCACAGCGGAAAACAGCGAAGCAACGGCTCGTGTCATTCTGCGCGCCTTTGCGCGCCGCGCTTTTCGCCGTCCGGTTTTGGACGCCGAAGTCGAACGCATGGTGCGCCCGGTGAATCTGGCGCAAAAGCAGGGCGAAAGTTTTGAGCGCGGCATTCAGTTGGCGATGCAGGCCATTCTCACCTCGCCGCATTTTTTGTTTCGCGTCGAAACTAATCCCAAAAATGCCAAGGCCGACCCAAAATACGGAGGTGAGAAAATCGGACTGGTAGACGATTATCAACTCGCGTCGCGCTTGTCGTATTTTCTGTGGAGCAGTATGCCGGACGAGGAATTATTCGATTGTGCGGCGCGCGGCACCCTAAAAGACCCGGTAGTGCTGGAAAAACAAGTGCGGCGAATGCTCAAAGATGAAAAAGCACAGGCTTTGGCCGATAATTTTGCCAGCCAATGGCTGACGCTGCGCAATTTGGACACGGCTGCGCCCGATCCCGATTATTTCCCGGACTTCAACGAGGATTTGCGCACCGCGATGCGTCAGGAAACCTCGCTGTTTTTTCAAGCCATCGTGCGCGAAGATCGCAGTATCATGGATTTTTTGGACGCCGACTTCACTTATCTCAACGAGCCTCTGGCGAAGCACTACGGCATTGCAGGCGTGAGCGGCAGCGAGTTTCGGCGCGTGGTTTTTGATGCCCTGCAAGCCAAACAACGCGGCGGCTTGCTAACGCAGGCCAGTGTGCTGACCGTCACTTCCAACCCAACGCGCACTTCGCCGGTGAAGCGTGGCAAATGGGTATTGGAAACGATTTTAGGCACGCCGCCACCACCGCCACCACCCAATGTGCCCGAATTAGTCGAAGCTAAGAAAGAAGCAGCGGCCACTTTCACTACAGTCCGGCAGCGTTTGCAAGAACATCGCAAAAATCCGGCTTGCGCTTCCTGCCATGCGCGCATGGACCCGATTGGTTTCGGCTTGGAAAACTACGATGCCACCGGCGCATGGCGCACCTTAGATGGAAAAGCGCCACTGGATGCGTCCGGCACTTTAACCAGTGGCGAATCGTTTCGTGGGCCGACGCAACTGAAAAGCATTCTAAAAGCCAAGAAAAACGAGTTCGCTATGGCTTTATCTGCCAAACTCTTAACTTATGCGCTGGGACGTGGGCTGGAAGCTCGCGATAAATGCGTGGTTCAGGACATCGCTAAATCGCTGACCAAAAATGATTACCGCTTCTCGGCGTTGGTTGTGGCTGTGGCGCAAAGCGACCCATTTCGCAAGCGGCGCAGCAACGAAGGAAAAGTTCAATGAGTAGACAAATCGCACGACGCAAATTTTTGCGTGGCGTCGGAACCGCCATGTCTTTGCCGCTGTTGGAGGGAATGCTGCCGCTTCGCGCTCTGGCGCAATCGGAAAAATCCGCTGCCGCCCAGAAAATCATTCGCCCCAATCGCATGATGTTTTGCTTTGTGCCCAACGGAATGCATATGGCCGATTGGACGCCGACTTCCGAAGGCGCTTTTGAGTTGCCGTGGATCATGGAGCCGCTCAAAAATGTCAAGGAGAATCTAACAGTTTTGTCGGGTTTGGCGCAGCATAACGCCTTTGCTTTGGGCGATGGTGGCGGCGATCATGCGCGTTCGACAGCGACTTTTCTCACCGGCGTTCACGTCAAGAAAACCGATGGCGCTGACATCAAAGGCGGCATTTCGGTAGACCAATTGGCAGCGCAGCAAGTCGGAAATTTGACGAAGTTTCCGTCGTTGGAAGTGGGCATCGAACGGGGCCGTCAAGCGGGCAGTTGCGACACAGGTTATAGCTGCGCTTATTCGTCCAGCATTTCTTGGCGTTCGGAATCTACGCCTGTCGCCAAGGAAACCAATCCTCGTTTGGTTTTTGAGCGCTTATTTGGCAACGGCGAAGCCTTAGAAGAAGCCGCCAGCCGCCAGCGCCGTGAACTGTATAAAAAGAGCATTCTCGATTTTGTTTTGGAAGATGCCAACAGCCTGAAAGCACAACTGAACACGCGCGATCAACAAAAGTTGGACGAGTATTTCACCGGCGTGCGCGAAATAGAACAACGCCTCAATCGTGTCGAAAAAGAATCAGAGAGCAATGTGCCGCTTTCGGCCAAGCCATCGGGCATTCCGCAAGACCCCGGCGAGCATATTCGCTTGATGAGCGACATGGTTGTTCTGGCGATGCAGGCCGATTTAACGCGCATTTCCACCTTTATGTTCGCCAACGATGGCAGCAATCGCAGCTACCGCAACATCGGCATTTCTGAAGGGCATCACGAACTGTCGCATCATGGCCGCGATCCGGTGAAACAAGAGAAAATTCGCCAAATCAATCGTTTCCACATCACACAATTGGCTTATATGCTGGAAAAAATGAAGTCCATCCCCGAAGGTGAAGGCACATTACTCGACAACTCGATGATCGTTTTCGGCGCTGGAATCAGCGATGGCGACCGCCATAACCACAATGATTTGCCGATCTTGCTCGCGGGCGGCGGCGCGGGCACATTGAAAACCGGACGACATATTCGCTACGAAAAAGACACGCCGCTCAACAACCTGTTTTTGGCGATGCTTGACCGCGTTGGCGTGCGCGCCGACACCTTAGGCGATAGCACAGGCCGTTTGGAACAATTGTTTTAAATCTTAAACTCTCAAAAACGATTATGAAAGCACTTCTCCCTGCGCTGCTTCTGCTTGCCACTGTTCCCTGTTTGGGCCAAACGGCGACGACGACGGCACCCAACAACACGCCCGCAAACGGCCCTTTTCAGCCGCAGCTTATCGCTCCCGGCGGCATCATTTTGCCGCTTTACGCGCCAACTTCGCCTTTGCTCAAGCAAGAGCGCATTAACGAAGCCGAGAAATACAACACAGCTACCAGCGGCAAAGGGCCGATTACGAATGTCATTAATATTCATAATCCGTCCATCGAAGTTCATCTCGCGGCTGACCGCACTCTTAATGGCGCGGCTGTTATCGTCGCGCCCGGTGGCGGGCATAAAATTCTCTGGGTTGGCCCCGAAGGTGCCGATTATGCGCCCTTTTTCGACAAAATTGGCGTTTCGACCATCATTTTGCGCAACCGCCTACGAGTTGACGGCTACGAACCAACAACCGACGCGGTAAACGACGCTTTTCAGGCCATTCGCCTTGTGCGCGCTCATGCTGCCGAGTGGAATCTTGACCCAGCGAAAATTGGCATTATGGGCTTTTCCGCCGGAGCCGAACTTTCGGCGCCCACTGCCCTATTTTTTGACGATTTCGCCAAGCAAAATAACGACCCCGCCGACCCACTCGCCAAAGTGTCGCCGCGCCCCGATTTCATCGGCGTGATTTACCCCGGCCCCACGCCTTTCACCAAAAAACCAGAGACAGCCATTCCCGCCAACGTCCCACCCAGCTTCATCGCGTGCGCGGGTAGCGGCGACCGCGTTCATGCTCTGTGGGCAACGGATTATTTCACCGCCATGCTCAAAGCCTCGGTGCCGAACTTGGAAATGCACATTTATGGGCGCGGAGGCCATCCTATCAGCCCGAAAGAAACCATTCCCGCTGGCAGTTGGCGAGAACGCTTTGTCGAATGGTTTGGCGACCTTGGCTTTCTGGGTCAGCCCGGCACAGAAACCAAAGCCGCCTCTGAGGTCGCACGCTATGCACAAACGCGAAAGTAAGAACAATCCGCAGGTGAGACGCCAACAAAAAGGGGTCGTGTTTCAGAAATGATGGGTTGAGTTGAGTGCATGGATGTAGATTTTGATGACAGCTTTGTTCATTTCGAGAGATTTGGAAAAAGAAATGGTTTTGCGCTGCAATCGCTTGAGATGGGTCTTGACATGGGTGCGGAAGTTGAGGCTTTTGCGTTCGATGCGCTGCGTGCCGTTTTTGCCAATGTGGTAACGTTTGGGGTCAAGGGTTTTGCCATAGCTTTGCCAATTGTCGGTGGCGAAGTGACGCACCACATCACACGATGCCAATTTCTGGCACAACTTTAGGGGTTGGGGCAACGCCCCCTACTTACCAGTGCATCACGCTCATACGTCGCACTCCTCTTCTATCAGCCAGCGTCAAATGCTCTCGTTGCATAGCACTACTTCATTGCCGCGCACACGCTGCGTCCAAGTTTTGCCGCCCGCCTCAACCGTAACCGTGTGTTCCTCGTTGGGCAGCGACATGGGGTTGTAGAAAACCCAGTCCAACGCGGCCCCTTTGTGACGTGCCAGAGCCACGCCTTGCCGATTGCGATCTGCTTCGCTGGCGCGCAGCAGGATGGTGGCCCCGCTCTTGGCCGCGTCGCCTGCTTCTGGCTCGACCCACGCGCCGCCATCGATGCGATAGCGCACATAGCGCCAGTCTGCGCCCGAAGTGCGCGCGCAGCTCTGATACCACTGTGAGGCAATGAACTGGGCGCTCATCACGCTTACAGGGTGCGCGGGATAACCGTAGAGATCGGCCCGCTTAAGGTTGGTATCGGCTCCCGAAGCGTTCCAGGCCCAATCACGCCCAACGCTATCGGGATCCGGGCTGAAGCGCAGGTTGTTGTCCCAACCGATGACGCCGTCACCGACCACGAAGCCTCCGATGAGGCACATACCGATGGCTGCGTTCAAGTCCAGACTGGGGTGCTCCTCGTAGCGAGCTATGCCAGGTGGGTTCTGTGTGTTGTGTTCCCATTGGAAGCCGTTGTGGATGTGGCCGTTCCCGACGCCCTCGATGCCATTCCACCAGAACAAATAAGTGCGGGGCGGCCCAGCTTTCGGCGCGCGGGGCGTGTTCGCCAGGACTTTCTGCTTTTGGCCCAGTTTCATCACCTGAATAGAATGCACCCGTCGGTAGAAGTCCTGCGCGTAGTCGAAGGACAGCGCATACCACGACACGTTGGCGTCGGTCATCGCATACATTCGCTTGAAATACTCGCACGACTCCGTGGCCAGCGCGGGATTATCGTAGAACTTGCGAAAATGCTCGTGGGAAGGCGCGACCTGCACGCCGCCGTCGCCGTGCCAGGCGCGCACTATGTAGTAGCCAAAGCTCCCGTAGCCGCCGAAGAAAATCGTGGGCCAGGTGACTTTGGGATCAGCGGCGACCTCACGAGCGCGCTCATAAAACCAGAATTCTTGGTCGCTCTCCATCCCAAACCACGCATTACCTTCGCCGAACTGATCTCCAAGCAGGCCATAGGGGCCGAACTGCTCAGCCGCTTGGCGGATTTCCTCGCGGGTCAGGGTTTTGCCATCCGTTTTGCCGGTGAAATCGAAGATGTGCGTGCTGGCCAGGTTGTAGCGGATCCCCTGGCGTGGATCGAACAGTTCTTTGATGCCCTCGACGTGTTCAGCCGAGACCTGCGTCAGCCCGCCGCGTCCGATGGCTTCATCGGCAGTCACGTCGCTGCGCTTCAGCAGGCCCGCGTTGAGCTTATTCTCGATCAGCGCAAATTTGGGCGCGAACTTGGTGGCGCGGAACTCAGCTTTGTCCTGGAACCATTCCGGCAAATACTGGCGCTGTGGGTTCTTAGCTTTCAACACAGCCGCGTCAGGGTCTGGGATGGAAATGAGCGCCTGGGCCTTGCGTTCAGGCTTGATCCCCCACCAGTCGGTGGGCACCTCCGCAGGGTCGAGGAGGTATTTGCCGATGCCCATGCGCGTGCCCGGTAACGGGTGGAATCCTTCCAGACTTGCCCCCAGATACTGCCCGTTGATGTAATAGGCGGCCCGCTTTCCGGGAAACGCCGTGTCGGGAATGGTGTCCGCCAACGAGAGGGTATTGCCCTGGCGCCTGAGCTGCAAGCTCATCACATCCGAGTTGGCGCGCATCTGTGCCATCGGCACCATGACGAGCTTGTCGGCGGTCTGGGAATGCACAGCCAGCGGAGCGATGAGTAGTGCGGTGAAGAGGAGGAAGCGATTGGGGCTCATAACCTCAGTATATTTACACGTCTTGAGCATGCCCAATGGAGGCGAACACAGTGACTCCCTGCAATGTGAGCATGGCGACTTCCTTTCGTTGAACGAAAAGAAGTCTGATTCTCTCGCAGGCGGGTCAAATCTTCACGCCGTCTAATGACACTTAATATTCCAATGTTCACCAAACCCCGTTTTCAATTGGTAAGCGGTGCCAGTGTGAGCCAACCTTCTAAATATTGGTCTTGTGTTTTGTTGGCGAAACGCAAAATTTTGCCGCCTTTTAGCGGGTTGATGGCACGCATCAGTAAAACGTAATTTCCCTTGGGCAACGTGGTTTCAAAAGACCACTTTTGCGCTACGCCGGGCATCAAACGGGATAGTTTCCAATCCGTAGTCCAACGCGCTATGATTTTGTTTTCGCCGTCAACGGCGGCCAATTCCAGCGGCCAATCGTAATAAAACGGCGCTACACCCTTGTTGATAAGCGACAGTTCGATGTGCAGCTTGTCGTTTTGTTTTTCGATGGTTGCTGAGCGCACCGAAAACTCGTAACCCAAACGGCGCGCTCCGGCGATGGCGCGTTGTTTTTGTGCTTCTGTGAGCGCACCGAATGTGCCTTGATTGAGCATCCATGATGCGTGTGTCACATCGACACAGCGGTCAAATTCCTGACCGGGCGGCACGCAGTTTTCTTCCTTCGTGTTCCACAGACACTTTTGCACTTCGGGCCGCACTTCGCCGCCAATCGGCTGCGTTTTCCAAATATCGGCGATGCCTGCTTTTTCAACTTTCGGCCAGAAATGCCAACTCGTCGGGCCGAGTGTTTGATAAGCGAAAGAATCGTCGTGAAAACCAAGGGCGCGCTTTTCAATTTTGATATTGTCTTTGGGTTCGCGCAGCAGCAATTTAGTCGTATGAAACGCGCCTTCAAAGGTATCCAACACTTCGTTTTGCACTTCGGCGGACGCCATAAAATTATCGCCTGCTTTGATGTGCGGAAAAGTGTGCCACTCGCCCCAAAAACCAAGCAAACCAACAGTGATAAAACCAATGCGTGCATCGCCATCGTAACGCTTGCCGAGTGCGGCAATGAAATTTTTTAAGGCGCGGCGCAAATCAGGGTTTTCATAATCCGGCGAGAAACTAATGCGCGCCGGATTTTTATCGTTGCCATGCTCGCTGTAAGCACGGCGCGGCACATGATTCAAAAACTCCGGCACACCATAGGTCGTTTGCGGGTAATCGAGATAAACGCGAAAAACCGCCTGATGGCCGCGCGCGGCCATGGCATCCAGTTTCTTATCCAGCGGCGCCCAATCGAAGACTTCAAAGTCTTTTTGCAAGTCTTTAAGAGACAGATAAAACCACTCCATGCTATGAGGAAATTCATAGGTGCCTTCATACGGCATGAAGCCTTTGAGCGGGTTATCGGCGGGCGCCGGAGCCGATTCCAAGTCCACGGCGCGCGCCGGAAGGATGCAAAGCAGCAAAGCCAACAAAAGAATTTTCATGATTCATCTTTCATAAAATGCAAATGAAGCACTGACCCGCAAGGCGAATGTCTCGACAGAAAGCCTTACATAGGTTTTCTGTTGCTGCTACGAAGACCCCGTTTTTCACGGTGACTCTTTCCTGAGCGTTATGCTTTTGGATGCAGTTATTCGGCTAAACCAACTGATGGTTTTCCGGCATTAGCACAATTTCCGCCATGACACCTTCGCCTTCTTGCGTGGCGGCAAAGTAGACAGCATTTGCCGCCGCTTCAATGGTGAGCATTTTATCGCGTTGGACGCGCATTGCGATATTGTCCCAAAAATTAGAATCCACTCCGCCAAAGTGCATCAGCGAGAACCGCACGCCAAATCGCTTGTATTCCTGCGCCAGACATTTCACCATTCCGGTCAGCGCATATTTCGACGCACAATAAGGGGTCGCTTCACGAAACGGAAAAAATCGTCCGTTAAGGCGCGGCGATTGGTCGTAGGGGCCGGAATTTGCCTTTTTCCAGCCGTTTACTCTGGCGCCA
>JANMKN010000364.1:0-7665 GCA_031372065.1 Abditibacteriaceae bacterium
CCTGGGGCATGGCACGCGGCAACGGCAATGTCTCCATTGACTTTGTTCCGGGAACGTCGTTTTTGGAACGACTGATGAACTTGTCCGCCCAGAAAGTCGAAGCGCGCCGTTGCGATACCTGCCGCAACCTGCAACTGTTCGTCAGCGACTAACCATCGTCCTATCGCCGCGCCGCGAAAAACTCTTCCAATAGCGCGGCGCATTCGCTTTCGAGCACGCCGCCGCGCAATTGCGGGCGATGATTGAGGCGCGGGTCGCGCGGAATATCGAACACCGAGCCACAAGCGCCGCTTTTCGGCTCCCATGCGCCAAAAACCAATCGCTCGACGCGCGCCAGCCACAGCGCCCCAGCGCACATCGGGCATGGCTCCAGCGTGACGTAAAGAGTCACGCCATCAAGACGCCAGGCGCCAAGCGTTCGCGCGGCTTCGCGGAGCGCCAGAACTTCGGCGTGCGCGGTCGGGTCGCCATCCGCTTCCCGTCGATTATGCCCGCGCCCAACAATTTGGTTTTCATAAACGCAAAGCGCACCAACCGGCACATCAGCGGAGTGACGAGTGTGGAGTGACGAGTGCGGAGTGACAAGGCACTTGCGTGCCTCCCCGATGGCTTCGCGCATCCAGAATTCATCGTCGCGGATGAGCATAAATCAAGGCTCCAAAACAAAAATGCGAAGCGCGGTTTATTCCGCACTCCGCATTCCACACTCGTCACTTGCATTGCCCCCGCAGGGAATCGAACCCCGATCTTACCCTTAGGAGAGGTCTGCACTATCCGTTGTGCTACAGAGGCGAAATAAATGCGGAATGCGGAATGCCGAGTGCGGAATTTGCACCCCGCATTCGACATTCCACACTCCGCTCTTGGAATACGCCCGGCACGATTCGAACGTGCGACCTTCTGCTCCGGAGGCAGACGCTCTATCCCCTGAGCTACGGGCGCGGGGAGATAAAAATGCGGAATGCGGAGGGCAAAATGCGGAAATTCCACATTTCGCACTCCGCATTCCGTATTTGAATGTGCCCGGAAGGATTCGAACCTCCGACCTTCTGATCCGTAGTCAGACGCTCTATCCAGCTGAGCTACGGGCACTTGAATTTCGCGATTTTCTGGCGATTCCGCCGGTTCGCCCGTCACATTTTAGCGAAGGTCACTGTAGCGCGCAACCCTTTATTTGCAACCCATAGGCGTCACCAATCGAAAAGCACGCCAAGGGCGCCTGAGCGGTCTTGCAGCAAAGCGCCGTAGGCTTGCGGCGCTTGTGCAGGTGCGTAGCGATGCGTGACTAAATCGGCGACACGCATTTGCCCGCGCTGCACGAAACTGAAAAAAAGTTCCGCCATTTCGCGATGCGTCCAGCCGCTCGGCCAATCGGGCATGGAGGGCATCGAATCGTGCGCGCCGATGATTTGCACGCCACGCGTGACGACATCAGGCGTTAAACATTGCAAACCGGGCCGCGCCGTATCACCCAAAAGTAACAACTTCCCGCCGCGCCGTGCCAGTTTGAGCGCCGCTTGAAAAGCTGACGGGTGACCAGTGATGTCGTAGACCACATCGGCCCCTTGTCCAGTGGTCAATTCGTAAACCGCCTCGTGCGCTTTGTCAGCGGTCATATCAAGCGTTAAAGTCGCGCCGTGGTTTTTGGCAAGCTGCAAGCGCGCGGGCGCGGTGTCTATCACCACGATTTCGCGGGCGCCCATCAACTGCACATATTGAGTGACGAGTTGACCGAGCAATCCGGCACCGACAATCACCACAACATCGCCCAACGAATGTGCTGCCCGCCGCACGCCGATTTGTGCGATACACGCCATGCCAAACCACGGCGCATCGTCCGGCGCCACGCCTTGTGGCACTTTGATAATGCGATCTGAATTGACCGCTTCAAATACCGAATACTGCTTGTGATTGGAACGCAGTGCGACACGATCACCATCGGCAAAATGCTGGACTTCCGAGCCAGTTTTTTCGACAATGCCAACCATGCAATAGCCGGGCTTATGCGGAAACTTCACCCAATTGTCCCAATGGCTGCCCGCTTCAAATTCACCGCTCAGACAAATCAACTCGGTGCCCGTCGAGATCAACGAATGTTCGGCACGCACCAAAACTTGCGAAGACCCAATTTCGGGCACTTCTTCTGTGATAAGTTCAACAGTTTTCGGCGCGGTGAAGACGATATTTTGAGATTGCATAAGCCGATTTAATCACGAACAAACATAGCGCGCCAGACGGAAAGCTGCCCCTTATTCATAAATTGCTTGAAATGCACGGCGATATTCGATTTCGCGCTGTGGCAAGTGCTGATGCAAATTTTCTTCGGGCAAAGCGCCGTGTTGAAAGCGTCGCTTGGGGAAAATCGGCATCTCCAAACCAGTTATCGCTTTCACGCCGCGCGCCACCACTTCGCCTTTGAGCGCATACAGTTTTTCGTGGTCGTATTCACTCAAAGTTTTAAAGGGAATTGCTTCAGCCACTTCGATAACCGCAGGCCGTGTGAAGGGGCTAAACGCATCAAAGCCAAACTTTTTCGCGGGCGCATAAGTGCGCACATAGGAACGGCTCAGGCCGCCGCTATAGGTCAGCGAATGCTTGATTTTGCCGACGCCCCAGCCTTCCTGATACAGCATGACGTTGTTGACGATGCTGTTAATCGTCAATTCGGGATTGATTTCAATCGGATAATCTTTGAGGTTTTCGTCGCCGCCGTCGCCGTCCAGCAAATATGTCCATTGCGGATAGCGCTCGCGGATGCCACGACAAAGCGCAAGGCCCATCGCGGCGCATTCGATGTCGAGCGGCTTGTAATCTTCGACGATGCGAACCGTTTCGCGCATATCAATTTGCGCGGCATCGGCGGCGATTTCTTCGAGGAACAAACCCAAATCGAGACGCGCTAAAAATTCGCGCGCCTGCTTAATATCGGGACCATCACCCATATTGAGTGTGAAGGCTTTGAGACGCGCCGGGCTTTGGCCGAGCGAGCGCAAAACATGATAAGCCGTCAGGAAAACCGCGCCGCTGTCAATGCCGCCGGAAAAGGCCACGCCAATTGGCTCGTTTTCGGGAATAGACTCAATCCAGCGCGCCATTTCTTCTGCCAAAGCGCCGATATATTTTTGCCCGATGACATCTAAATCGGGCGGCAAAATGCCGGGAGTCGGCTCGAAAAAGCGCGTGTAAACCGGGTCGGGGTCGGGGCAGCCGATAAGCTGAATTTCCACCACATAATGCGCGGGCACCATGCGCGTGTAGCTGGGATGAAACTGGTCGTCCAGCCCTTCGATTTTGAGTTGCTCCAAAATGGCGTCCATACGATCCGCGACAATCAAAGCCGGGCCAGCAGCGCGTTTGGCTAAGAAATAACGCAGCGGCCTATCCAAAGAACGCGCCATTTTCACGGTTTTGCCATCGCGCGCCAAAAGCGCAAATGAGCCGTCAATTTCGCGCACGCTTTGCGGCGTGCCGCGCAAAACCCGTTCGCGCGCCTCGTCCACGCTCATGTTGAAAATCCGGTTGGTGGTGGCGTCGGTCAAATCCACAACGCGCTCAATGTATTGATGATTCATATTTTCCTTTTAATATCCGCCGCAGACTTCGCGGAGAACGCGGTGAATTAATCAAGTCAGCCGCAATTTTGGTCTGCCCCACGGCGTTTTCGATGGTGGCGGTTCGTCTTTTTTGTTTGGGTCGAAAATTTCGACGAATTGCCACGGCACGTTGACGGTAGCGGGCAAATCGTCCACATCGGCGTATTCGGATTCGTCCCAATCCACCAAAACGGCAACTGTGCCCGGCGGCGCGTCGTGGCGACTGGAAATAATGCGGCCCGTCACGCCGACAAGTGAAATCGTCGGCGAGAACATGGTGCGCCCGCCGATGACGACTTTCTGACCTAATTGGAAATCGTGTTCATCATTTTTCATACAGTTATGCCGCTCCTGCTAAACGTGCGGCGCGGGCGTTGGCTTCGGCGTAAATCTGGCGCACATCAAGTTTTGTCAGTTGCCCGTCGCGCACTAAAATTTCGCCATCCACGATAACCGTATCCACATCGCCCGTGCCCGCGCTGTAAACCAAATGCGAAACAACATTATGGCGCGGTTGCAAATGTGGTTTCTCGAAATTTACCAGCAAAACATCGGCGCGTTTGCCAACTTCCAGCGAACCGGTGACATTTTCTAAATTCAAACAGCGCGCGCCTTCGCGGGTTGCCATCAAAAGCGCTTGCTGCGCCGAAACTGCCGTCGGATCGCCGCTATTTCCCTTGTGCAGCAAGGCCGCGAGGTGCATTTCTTCCCACATATTCAGGTTGTTATTGGAGGCGGTGCCATCCGGCCCCAAGCCAACTGTGATGTCGCTTTTCAGATAATCAGGAATCGGCGCGAAGCCCGAAGCGAGTTTCAAATTGGAAGTCGGATTATGCGCCACGCGTAGTGTTGAAGTCTCGCCTTGGCCGCGCATCAGTTCGATGTCGCCGGGTTCGGGATAAACGCAGTGCGCGGCCAAAAGCGGGCCTTCGAGCGCGCCGATACGGTTCAAAGTTTGAATCGGCGGCGCGCCCCATTCGGCGCTCACATCGGCCACTTCGCGGCGCGTTTCCGCAATATGAGTGTGAATCGGCACGTTCAAATCGCGCGCGCCTTCGATAATTTTCGCCCATTGCTCGGCGTTGCAGGTGTAAAGCGAATGCGGCGCCATAAAGGGCGTGATGCGGCCATCGCCCGCGCCGTTGTAATCGCGCACGAAAGCCAAACCGTTGGCGATGCGTTTTTCGGGTTCGGGCAAAAAGCCGAGCAAAACCGCGCCGGGACAAGCGCGAATACCGCTTTGCAGCATAGCGCGCACGCCATCCTCGTAATAAAAATACATATCGGCGAAGCAAGTGGTGCCGCCGCACAGCATTTCAGCGATGGCGAGCAGCGTGCCCCAATAGACATCTTCGGGCTGTAAATTGGCTTCAAAGGGCCAGATTTTCTGTTGCAGCCACGGCTCCAATGCCATATCGTCGGCATAGCCGCGCATGAGCGTCATGGCCGAATGCGTATGCACATTAATCAAGCCCGGCATCGCCACCAAATGCGCGCCGCCAATGGTTGTATCGGCGTCAAATGGCGGCGCGTCCTGCGCCGGGCCGACATAAATCAGGCGCGAATCTTCGATATGAATGGCAGCGTTTTCGATAACGTCAAAAGCGCCATTGCACGTTACAGCGGTCACGGGCGAAAGAGCAATGCGTGGCATAAGGGCAGAAAACTGAGGGCAAGTTTGACTGATTTAAAGTTGCCTGACAGCCAATCGAAATGCGTTTTATCCCACCACTTCGTCGCCGAGAAGCATCTTCTCCAATTCTTCGGGCGCGGTAACCGGACGCTGGCAAGCAAAATTACGACATACATAAGCAGCGGCTTGGCCGTCCTGCGGCTCCATGTCCACAATCCAATCAATGCGATGCGCCAAATCGTTGTTTTCAGCGGCCAGCAGCACCGTTTTATAAGGTATAAACGCGGCATGAACCACACGCAAAAGTGCTTTTGTGTCTTCGCTTTCGGCTTCGCCCGCGATGACTATATGCAGTGGCGGCACGTTGGCATAAATCGCGGCGTTCAGCATCGCGGGAAGCGTGATGGGAATCTGCTGCAAGCGATTGGAAAAGGTGTGTAGCGTCGCCACACCAGCGCGACGCAAATCGTCGTCATCGAACAAATGCGCAAGACGCAAATTCACCAGCGCCGCAATCGAAGAGGGCGCAGGTTCGGCGCCATCGTAATCGTCTTTGAGGCGCACCAAAAGGTCGGGCGTGTCTTCACCGTCGTAAAAAGCGCCGTGTTCCGGGTCGTAAAACCTCTCGTTCATCGCGCGCGTAATCGCCTCGGCCCACAACAAATATTCGCTATCGAAGGACGCCTCGAACAAATCAAGCAAACCTTGCGCAAGACAGGCATAATCGGCAGCGAAACCGGGCACATTGGCCGGGCCGTTCATCCAATGGCGCCGCAGCGTTTGCGCGTTTTCGTCCCACAATTCGGCGCGAATAAAATCGGCGCAACGGCGCGCGCTATTTAAATAATTTTCGTCGTCCAAAACCTGCGCCGCGCGCGAAAAGGCCGACAACATAAGGCCGTTCCACGCCACAATAATTTTCTCATCGCGATGTGGGCGCGGACGTTTGGCCCGCGCGTTAAAAAGCACGGCCCGGCCCTTTTGCAGAATGGCTTCGACTTCGGTTTCGCTTTTTGAAAAATGGGCGGCGATTTCGGTTTTGTCGCCCGTGACGTGCAAAATGTTCAACCCGACAAATTCGCCGTGCGGGTCGCCCTGTTTGGGCGCATTGCCTGTGGGACGCACTCCATAATAGGCATTAAAGATTGCCGCATCGCCGCCGAGCAAAGTTTCGATTTCATCTTGCGACCACACGTAAAACGCGCCCTCGGTTTTGTGGTCGGCGCCTTCGTGCGCCAACGAATCAGCGTCTTCGCCCGCGAAAAATCCGCCCTTTTCGTGCGTTAAATCGCGCGCCACATAATCGAGTGTTTGTCGCGCGGTTTGCGCGCACAGCGGCTCGTCTGTCAATTGAAACATTTCGAGCAACGCAATGGCGAGTTGCGCTTGGTCATAGAGCATTTTCTCGAAGTGCGAAACAATCCATTGCGCATCCACGCTGTAACGATGAAAACCGCCGCCCAATTGGTCGTTCATACCGCCGCGCGCCATCGCCAACAAGGTGTGGCGCGACATTTCAATGGCTTCTTCGGGGCCGCCTGCGGCGAAATAGCGGTGCAGAAAATCATGCACAACAGGGCGAGGAAACTTCGGCGCCTCGCCAAAACCGCCGAGGCCACCATCGTAAGACGCAGCGATTTGCCGGTAGCAAAGGTTAGAGATTTCATCCCACGGCAATTGCGTAAATTCTTCCTCTTCGCGGCTTTGCGCCACGTTGCGCAAGGCTTCGGCGACACTTTCGCCCGACTTCAAAACATTAGCGCGATCACTTTGCCACGCGTGCGCAACGTGGCGCAAAAGTGTGGAAAAACCGGGGCGCCCGTAGGCATCTTGCGGCGGGAAATAAGTCCCGCCATAAAATGGTTTGAGTTCGTGCGTGAGAAACACTGACATCGGCCAGCCACCCTGCCCGCCCGACGAATGCTGCACAAACGTCATATAAATTCTGTCTACATCGGGCCGTTCTTCGCGATCAACTTTGATGTTCACAAAGTTTTCATTCATAATTTGCGCGACGGCTTCGTTTTCAAAACTCTCGCGCTCCATGACGTGACACCAGTGACAAGTCGAATAGCCAATGGACAAAAAAATCGGCTTGTCTTCGCGCCGCGCTTTTTCAAATGCCGCTTCGCCCCACGGCAGCCAATCCACCGGATTGTGCGCGTGCTGCAAAAGATACGGGCTTTTCTCGCCCGCGAGTTGATTGGTAAATTGTGGATTCATCACGAAATAGTGTATGCGATGAGTTAAAGCTCATGTTACGCAGTGGGGTTGTGCTACGTGGTGTGCCCGCAACACAACTCCATCGCGTGAGATGACTGCCAGTTTATTACACAGAATAACGCGTTTCCTTTTCGCGCGGCAGCGAGTTGTGCTAACCTTTGCCGATGTTGCCCGCTTGATTTCACACGGCGGGCGCAGCTTTTCATGAACAAAAAT
>JANMKN010000366.1:0-3626 GCA_031372065.1 Abditibacteriaceae bacterium
CAGGCTTTTGAGTGCAATGCACTCAACCAAAATTCCCATAAAAAGCCGGTGGTTTCGTTTGGCGCGATGAGCTTCTCATGCGCGCAAAGCGAATGCCATCCGTCTTTCACTGCTTCAAATAAACAGATTGCGAACTTTGGCTAACCAGTTTTGGCTAACCAGTGCCTCCCACATCACCCACAGGTGTAACCACTTTAGTGGCACGTTCACTGGGCGTGTTGTAGGTTTGATGGCCGAAACAACGACGGCACACCACAGGCGCCTCCGCCATAAACATTGCACCTGACAGTGTGAGAATCGTTTGTCCACAAACCGCACACTTTACTTGTTTCCTGATAGGCATGAAACCTCCGCTTTGCGAATTTAAATTCTGCCTCGTTTCGCAAACTTGAGTGTGAAACGCTCAAGTGTAAAGGCACGTTCCGCATGGGTTTTATCGGCTTATTACCGGCAATAGGCAACGCACACACGGGCCTCACTCGACCCGAAATGGTTGTTCTTCGGTAACGTAGCCTTCGTCAGTGATTTCTTGGTCTTTGAGTAATCTGCGCAAAAAAGGCGGCGCAATAAGTGTGGTGGCGACGGCCATGAAAAGCACAATAGAAAACAGATTTTGGTTGAGCGCTTTCATCGAAAGCCCCAACTGGGCCGCCACGATGCCGACTTCGCCGCGCGGCACCATGCCAATGCCGACCAAGTTTCTGATGGCAGGTGTTTCGCCGCGCGAGCCGAGTTTTCCACCGATGAATTTGCCGATGACAGCCAAAAATGTCAGCAACAACGCGGCGCCAATTACTTTTATATCGGCAAACGCGTTGAGATTTACTTTCATGCCGATATTGACCAGAAAAAATGGCAAAAATAAGTTGACCAGCGCCTCAGATTTATGTAGTAAATCCGATTGATCGGCGCGATCTGCCAACACCATACCGGCTAAAAAGGCGCCGACAATGGCGGCGATGCCGATGATTTCGGAAAACCAGGCCAAGCCCAGACACAAACCCATGCCAACTACAAAAAGTGGGTCGCGCATACGCAATTTTTCGACACTGGGCGCCGCTGCTTTGGCGATGTGTGGCCCGGCCACAGCGGCCAATGCCACAAAAGCAATGGCCGCTGTGGCCGTGATGGCGATGCCAATCCAGTTAATAGCGCCGCCAGCAGCCATGCTCGCGACGACGGTTAAAACCAGAAGCGCCAAAATGTCATCAATCACTGCCGCCGCCAAGATAATGCGCGCCGCGCGCGAGGACAGCGCGCCTAAATCGGAAAGCACGCGCGCCGTGATGCCAACCGAAGTTGCCACCAAAGCCGCGCCGGTAAACAGCGAAGAAATCAGTTGGTGATTGGGCGATTCGCCCAGAGGCACGGCCAAATACCAGACGGCAACTGCGCCCAAAATAAAAGGAATAATCACGCCTATCAAGGCCACGCGTAGCGCCGTTGGGCCGACAGCAAAAATGGCGCGAGGTTCGGTTTCGAGGCCAACGGTGAACATCAAAAGAATTACGCCGATTTCGGCGATGGCTTCGATGGACTGCGACGATTGAACCCACTGTCCGGCGAATTGGCCGAGCAAAACGCCCGCTAAAATCTCGCCGGCGACAGCGGGCTGTTTGAGGCGATCAAAAATTTCGGCGGCGACTTTGGCCGCCACAAACATAAAAAACAGCGAAGTGAGAAGCTGAACCCGTTGCACATGGTCGTCATTGGCCCCGGCTGCCCAAACGGGCGACACCCAAAAGGTTATGAGCGCAAACAACAAGAGGCGAACCATAAATGGAGTAAAAGGTGAATGATGGCAGATGTAGGAGCGCGTGCTGTGCGCCTTACTGTTCGCCACCGCGCAGTCTTTCGATGGCGGCTTCCAGCGGCATTGCTTCTTGCGTGCTGGCATCAAGGTCTTTGACCATAATAGTCCCTTCGTTCAGTTCATTTTCGCCGAGCAGCAAGGCAAAACGCGCCTTTTGCCGATTCGCTTCGCGCATTTGCGCTTTGACGCTGCGGCCCACGAAATCGCAATCGGCGTTAATGTGGTTGTCGCGCAATTGGCGCAGGATTTTCACTCCTGCACTGCGCGCGACATCCCCCATCGTAATCAAAAACGCGGTTAAACGCGGCGCGGTAGTAGTCTGGATTTCCGAGGCTGCGCGCACTAAGAGTAAGCGTTCTATGCCCGCTGCCCAACCGATTCCGGGCGTTGGCGCGCCGCCTAATTCTTCGATGAGGCCATCGTAGCGCCCGCCCGCCAAAACAGTGCTTTGCGCGCCGAGTTTATCGGAGACAAATTCAAACGCCGTGCGCGTATAATAATCCAAACCGCGCACCAAAAGCGGGTCAACTTCGTAAGCGACACCAAGATTATCCAAATGCGTTTTCAACTGCGCAAAGTGCGCGATGGATTCCTCGTCGTGCATCTCCAAATAAGTCAGCAAACGCGGCGCAGCTTCGACGGCGGCGTGATCGCGCGCGTCTTTGGAATCGAAAACGCGCAGCGGATTGACATTTAAACGGCGCTGCGAATCTTCGCTTAACGTGTCGCGCCGCGCGCCCAAAAATGTGCGTAGCTCGTCCAAATAACCGGCGCGAGTTTCTGGTGTGCCCAAAGTGTTGATTAACAATTTCGCTTCGATGCCGAGTGCCTTCAAAAAGTCGGCGGCGAGTGCCAAAACTTCCGCGTCGGCTTCGGGCGCGCTGGCGCCGATTAATTCCAAGCCGCATTGATGAAATTGCCGTTGGCGTCCGGCTTGTGTGCCTTCGTAGCGAAACATCGGGCCGTAATACGCCAATTTCGAAACTGGGCCGCGCTCGTTCAAATGCGCTTCCAAAAAGGCGCGCACCACCGACGCGGTGCCTTCGGGACGCAGCGTGTAACTTTGCTCGTCGGGCGCGATAAACGAATACATTTGCTTGGTCACGACAAGGTCGCTGGCTTCACCAGCGGCGCGATCAAAAAGTTCGGTGGCTTCAAAAAGAGGCGTGCGAATTTCGCCGTAGTTGTAGCGCCCGCACAACTCGCGAAAGATATTTTCGATAAAACCCCATTCGGCGATTTCTTCGGGCAAAATATCGTGCGTGCCGCGTGGCGATTGGAAAGTTTTGTTTTTGCTCATGGCAAGCGCAGTTTAAGCGTTCGGCACGCAAACGGCAGAGTTTTGAGACGGTGAAAATTATGAATTCTGAATTAAACGGCGCGCCGAATGCGCCTATCGAAATTGCTGGTTTGGCGACGCGCGATAGTGTGCAAACTGATTTGCAGTCCAACGACGGCACGGCTTCGGGCGGCGATACTGTCGAGAAAAGTGCATCGCCGGGCACCACTTTGCCCGCCGATGATGTCGCTTTACCCGGCCCAGCCTACGATTTAGAAGACCCGACAGGCGACGCGCAAGCCTGAAAACGGCACCAAAATGCAGAGTCGAGGCCCTGAGAGCGCCCTCGGAAAACCTAAAAACGTGATTTTGCCGCCTGAAGAGGCTATCCAGCAACCTGAAAAAACGTAAACTGCGCCTGAATCAGTCATCCGCCGCCGGCGGATGACCGCTTCAGGGCGGCGGATGACCGCTTCAGGGCGGCGGATGACCGCTTCAGGGCGGCGGATGACCGCTTCAGGGCGGCGGATGACC
>JANMKN010000030.1:0-12202 GCA_031372065.1 Abditibacteriaceae bacterium
CGATTGGGTAAAAGAAAAAGCGGCGCTCTTTCAGGCCGAATCGGTTCACTGGTGCGAGGGTTCCGAAGACGAATTTCAAGCACTGTGCGACCTCATGGTGCAAAATGGCACAGCGGTGCGGCTCAATAATACGCTGCGGCCCGGCTCGCTTTTGGTGCGCACCGACCCGCGCGATGCCTCCGATTGCTCGTGTTTTATCGCCGAGCGCACCTTTCTCTGCACGCGACGCCAAGAAGAAGCCGGGCCGACGAATAATTGGCACGACCCGCTGGAAATGAAGGCGCGTTTCCATCGTTTATTCGATGGCGTCATGCGCGGGCGCACGCTTTTCGTGGTGCCTTTTGCGCTGGGGCCGCAAGGTTCTTCGTTCGAGCGCTTCGGCGTGCAACTGACCGATTCGCCTTATGTGGCCGCGAACTTAAAAATCCTCACGCGCATGGGTCAAAGTGCCTTGGAAAGTCTGGGCGAACGCGATTTCGTGCCGTGTTTGCATTCGATTGGCTATCCGCTTTTGCCCGGCGAAGACGATGTGCCGTGGCCGTGTGACATTGACAACTTTTTGCTGGCGCATTTTCCCGAAGAGCGCCAAGTGTGGAGCTATGGCAGCGGCTACGGCGATAACGCGCTGCTCTCGCGCAAAAGTTTTGGCTTGCGCTTGGCGGGCGCGATGGCGCGCGATGAAGGTTGGCTGGCCGAACATATGCTGGTTTTGGGCCTCAGCAACCCGCAAAATCGCAAAATCTATGTCGCGGCGGCCTTTCCGCCCGGCTGCGGCAAAACCAATTTAGCGATGCTGGCGCCCGCTTCGGCGCAGTGGAAAGTCGAAACCATCAGCGATCATATCGTGTGGCTGAAATTCGGCATAGACGAGCGCTTGCACGCCGTTAATCCCGAACGCGGCTTTTGCAGCGCCCTCAACGGCATCAACGAAGAAACCAATTTTCACGCGCTGCGCACCGTCGCCAAGAATACGATTTTCACCAACACCGCGCAAACACCCGGCGGCGATGTGTGGTGGGAAGGCTTGACTTCTAAACCGCCCGCCAAACTGCTCGATTGGCAAGGCCAAGCGTGGACGCCCGCCGAGGGCAAAGCCGGAAATGCCGCCGCGCATCCCAACGCGCGTTTTACGGCGCCGCTGACGCAGTGTCCGGTTTTGGATGCGCGCTGGAACGACCCCAATGGCGTGCCGCTTTCGGCGCTCATTTTCGGCGCGCGACGCGGCGACACATGGCCTTTGGCGTTTGAAGCCTTCAACTGGCAGCACGGCGTTTTTCTTGGCTCGATGATGGCGAGTGAAGTCGCCGAAGAAGGCACCGATGAGGAACTTTGCCTGCACCGCGACCCATTTGCCGCGCGACGTTTTTGCGGTTATCACATCGCCGATTATTTCGCGCACTGGTTGCAACTCTCTCGCTTAACTTCGGCCTCTTATCTGCCGCGCCTCTTCGCCGTCAACTTCTTCCGGCGCGAAAACGAAGAGTTTCTCTGGCCCGGCTACAGCGAAAACATTCGCGTTTTGCAGTGGATTTTCGAGCGCGTGGAAACGCAACCCGAAGTTCACAAAAGTGCCGCTGGTCTTGTGCCCGCGCCCGAAGATTTGCGTTTGGCACGTCTTGATATTTCACCCGAAAACAGTCGCCAACTTTTCGCCGTTTCGCCCGCCGAATGGCGCCACGAAGCGCACGATTTATTGGATTTTTACGAGATTTTCGGTGACCGCTTGCCCGACGAATTGCGCGACGAGTTAGAAAATTTAATGGAGCGCTTACATCCGAAATTGGAGATGATTTAATGACTTGGCATTTGGCGCAGCAAAACTACAAAACCGTGCGTGAAACGCACTACGAAGTGGCGATTTTGCCGATTGGTTCGTGTGAACCGCATAACTTTCACTTGCCTTACGGCACCGACACGCTGCAAGCCGATGGCATCGCGAATTTGGTGTGCCAAAGTGCCGTGGCGCAAGGCGCGCAGGTCGTGAAACTGCCGTGCATTCCCTACGGCGTGCAAAGCAATATGCGGGAATTGCCGCTTGCCATCAACGTTTATCCGTCCACGTTTTTTGCGCTTTTGAAAGACATCGTGGATTCGCTGGAAAATTCCGGCATTCGCAAGCTGCTGATTCTTAACGGGCACGGCGGCAACGATTTTCTCAAGCCTTTCGTGCGCGAAATGATGGGCAAAAGCTCCGTTTTCATCGCCGTTTGCGATTGGTGGAAAGTCGGCAGCGATATTTACGACAAGGTTTTCGAGGTGCGCGATGACCACGCCGGAGAAATGGAAACCAGCGTCATTTTAAAAATGGCGCCGGAACTTGTTGATTTAGCGAACGCTTCAGACGGCGCCACAATCAAAACGCGTTTTGAAGCGATAAATAGGGGCTATGTAAGCATTTCGCGGCGCTGGGATTTGCTGACGGAATCTACCGGCACCGCCGACCCGCGCGCGGCGAGCGCCGAAAAAGGCGAAAAATATTTGCAAATCATCACGCAAAGAGTGGCACAGTTTTTGGTCGAATTATCAGCGGCCAAAATGGACGACAAATTTCCGTTTTAAAGAGCGTTTCACCTTCGATTGTAACAATGCAGAAGCATCTTTGTGATACGCTTTTCCGTGAAAATAAACAGAGAAAGATTCGGATAAGGAATGGAGCAGTCAAAATCAAACCCGTTTTCGTTTTCGGCGGACGATCTTATTGCGGACGATCTTATTACAACCCCCAATGACGAGACGCGAAAGTATAAAATTCTTGTCATTGAAGATAACTTTGAGGTTGCTCAGAATATACTGACGACACTGGCGCGGGCCGGAATGGAATGCCGTCATACACCCGATGGCCTTGTCGGATTGGAAGCCTTGCGCGGCAAAGACTTTCACCTGCTCTTACTCGACCTTACCCTGCCCGAACAAAGCGGCCAAGAAATTTGCCGTCAGGCACGCAAAATCAGCACTTTGCCGCTGATTGTTCTAATGGAAATGGACGAACACGATGCCCAAATGAAATGCTTCGGACTGGGCGCCGATGATTTTTTGATTAAGCCTTTTGCGTCCCAGCTTTTGTTGTTGCGCGTGGTTTCCATGTTACGGCGCGTCTACATTTACAACCAGAAAAAGCATAAACACCCGGTGCCAATTTCTTCGATTCCAATAGCCACACCAATCCGCCCACCTCAACCACAAAGGCCAGCGCCCGCAGGAGTTTTGGCAGCGATTTCGGAGCAATCGTCAGACACAACGGTTCTTCCTGCTGGTTGGAGTCGCTGCGAGACTTGCAACTATATGGGGCCGACCCCAAGATTTCGCACGCAAGATGGCAGCGGACAACCTGTCATGGCGTGCCCTCATTGCGGCGACAAATCAAGCATCGAATATGCTTTGGGCTAAATCAAATCTCGTTTTATAAGCCTCGCTATTGTCAAAGATTTTAGAAAAGGTATCATTTCGTGTTTTAAAATTCGCTTTTACGGTTATTCTATTAGGGCAAAGGATTTTTCATGAACAAATATTTCACCAAAGGTCACCCGCAGGGTCATTCGCGCGGAGGTTTCACCTTGATCGAATTGCTTGTCGTCATAGCGATAATAGCGCTCCTCGCCGCCATTCTGTTTCCTGTTTTTGCCCGCGCCCGCGAAAATGCCCGCCGCAGTTCGTGCCAGAATAATCTCAAGCAAATTGGAGTCGGTATTCTGCAATACACGCAGGATTATGATGAAACAGTCATGCCGCACTGGATAGGTAGCGCCACATATTCGGGCACGGCGCGTTGGATGGATTTGACCCAGCCTTACATTAAAAACACACAAGTTTTCGTCTGTCCCAGTCAATCGGGCGCGCGTTATGTGGTGGGCAACAACACGCAAACGGGCAGCTACACTTGCAGCGGAGCCTATTACAGCGAGGCGCCACGCACCAGCATGAGTATTTTGGACAACAACGAGTTTGTTGGCCTTTCGGAAATGGAAACGCCGTCCACCACATTTTGGATTTCCGATTCGCAAAACTATACGACCTCACGCCCCGATGGTTTTGAGTTCGCCTTTTTGACCGCCGATAATTTGACCGCTAATAATGCACTTTCGCCGCCGGCCATTGCTTCGCCCGCGCTCATCCCCGGTGGCGGCGGCGCTATAGATCGTCGCATTCCAGCGCGCCATCTGGACACTACCAACGTGCTGTTTTGTGATGGTCATGTCAAGGCCGTGAAGCTGAGTTATCTGCTCGAAAAAGGCGGCGCGGGTAACACGCTTTACACGCATTTCACCTTGGCAAAAGACCCACAGTAGACAGATGGCACAAAAAGTCGGCACACAATTTCCAAAAGCCCGCAGATATTCTGCGGGCTTTTGGTGTTCACACGCGCCCAGAGAGGCTAAAATGAAACTCATGCAATTTGTGGAGAACGAAGTCAAGGAAGTTGGCCCCGGCGTCTGGGTTCGCGTCGCGGTAGATAACATCAGTTGGTGCAATTTGGGCGATGGCGCTGCCGTTATTGATGCGCTCGAAGACCCAAATCAAGCCGATGTCGTGCGCAGTTTAATCAAAGAAACGACGGGACAAAATTTGAAATGGGTGGTCACCACGCATTGGGACGCCGACCATATCGCGTGCAATCCGCAATGGAAACGCGAAGGCGCACCGGTTGTGGCGCATCAATCGTGCGCCGACGCAGCAGGCGATTGGGAAGGCCGACCCAATTTGTCTTACAATGGTAACGCCATTTTATGCGGCGACATAGAGCGCATCGAAATGGAATGGTGGGGCGGCACGCACACGCCGTGGGACACGATTTTGTGGTTTCCCAACGCCAAAGTGCTGCATATTGCCGATTTATTCGGCTGGGGCCTCATTCCGTGCCGTCCGACACCCGAAAAAGTGGCCCGTTTGCGCGAAATCCTCGACCGTATTTTGCAATTTCCCGCGCAAGCTGTCATTTGCGGCCACGGCCCCGTGACCAGCATCGAACACATCGCCCGCTTTCAAAACTATTTCGAAGATTTGCTGCAAAAAGTGCCGCCATTGGCTGCAAAAGGCCTCTCGCTTGATGAAATCGCCGCCCAAATTCCGCCGCCGGATGACATGAAAGATTGGTGGCGCTTCGTGGATTGGAAACACAAAAAGAATCTGGAAATGCTCGTTGCGGATTATCATCCTGCCTCGTAAAAATCGGTGCGAGGGCAATTGACGTTTCACCTTGCCCCGAATCGTTTCGGCTCTTGTCAAAGGGCGCGGCGCTTCGAGAAGTTCCCATGCGCGCCGGAGCAATTATCATGTGGATTAAAGCCCAAAACGGCAATTTTTACCGGCGCGACGCGTTTTTCATGATTGATGTCGAAAGCGTGAAAGACGGCGGCATTCAGCACAATTATCTGCGCGCCCGCCTCACGCCGCCGCCTGCCGGTGCTTCGCTGTCCGGCTTGAAAGCCGTTGATCCCGGCGCGGTAATTTTGGGCGAATATCCAACGCCTGAGCAGGCGCGCCAAGCTCTCGCGCGCCTTTTCCCCGAACGCAGCGAGGTCGTCAATCTGACCCGCGAAGATGAACAGCGTGGCTAACGCTTGCTTCCAATCGAACTGATTTTAAAAGTTTTCGTTGAAAAACGCGATAAACGTCGCGCAAAAGCCATTTAGGAGCGTGCAATAGGCACTTAGCCTCCTGCAAAAGACATTTAAGGTCGCGCAAAAGCCATTTAGCCTGCTGCAAAGGGCATTTAGCCTCTTGCAAAAGGCATTTAGCTTCCTGCAAAGGGCATTTAGCTTCCTGCAAAGGGCATTTAGGAGCGCGCAACGAACACTTAAGGTCACGCAAAAGCGCCTTCGGAGAGTGCAACAGGGGCTTCGGAGCTTGCGAGAACCGTTTAAAAAGTCTTAATCGAGGCGCCGAGTCAGAATTTCCAAACTGATTCTTAGACCCGCCTAACAAGGAATTTCCATGAAAAAGTATGTCCTCGTTGTCTTGCCGCTGCTTTGCAGCGTGGCGCAGGCGCAAAACCCAACCTCCAACGCCCCAGTTTCTGCGCCCACAAGTGACACAATCGAATTAAAACCTCATTGGCAGGCGGGCAAAAAATACCTGCAAACCATGCGCAGCACAGTCAAAACGTCCCAAACCATTGAGCAAAAGCGCCTCGACATGACGCAAGACATGGCGATGGATATGCTTTACGAAATCAAAAATGTAGATGAACAAGGCGCGGCAGACATGGAATTAACATTTCGCTCTGTGCAAATGAAAATGCACATCCAAAATGGCGCGGAGAAAACGGATAGCGTTTTCGATTCACAGCATCCACCGAAAAAGCCTGATCCAGTCATGGGTTCGTTAGCGGCGATGATTGGCCTGAAATTTCAGATGAAAATGTCACCCGATGGCAATCTTTTGCAAATGCAAGGCATGGACGAGATGCGCAAACGTATGCTTAAAGCAATGACTCTGCCGTCGGGCGCTGACCGCGCCGGGTTTGAAGCCTTGATGAAAAAGCAACTCAGCGATGCCAACATTCGCAAAATGATCGAGCAGAAATCAGGCTTTAGCAACGCCTATGTTTACCCCCGCAAAGCTGTCGCGGTAGGCGAATCGTGGACGCGCAAAATATCGCTTGATGTGCCAATGCCGATGACTTCAACCGCAACTTATACCCTGCGCGACCACGCCGATGGCACAGCGCATATTGATTTCAACTCAAAGTTTTCGCTTAATTCCAGCGACGTTTCTCCTGTAAAAACCATAAAAGTCGCTACAAAAATGAGCGGCGACCAAACCGGCACCATAGATTTGCGCGAAAGCGATGGTCAAGTCATGAAAATGCAGACTTCGATGCGTTATTCCGGCACCGTAAGTTCAACCGTCCCCGATGGGCATTCGCCCAAGAAAATGACCACCCAATCGTGGCCGATTTACGCGGTGGCCTCCACCTCGCTTGAATCGAAAAATTTGCCGTAAATCGGTAATTCTATGAGCCAAACTCAATTTCTCAAAGCCGAAAATTGCACGCATCTCGAACACGATTGGGGCACTCTCGATTGGCTTGCCGGAGCGCCGCTTGGCAACTCGCAAAACATGACAATCGGGCGCTGTGTTATCAAGGCGGGCGAAGGGAATCCGCTGCACAGTCACCCCAATTGCGAGGAAATTTTAGTGTTGATTGAAGGCCGCATCGCGCACACCATTGAAGACCGCCGCGAAGTGGAAATGAACCCCGGCGATGTAATTACCATTCCGCCGCAGTTGCCCCACAAAGCGCGCAACATCGGCGACGGCGATGCCGTGATGTTTATCGCGTTTTCTTCAGCGCACCGTGAATTCCAACTGGAAGAATGAGCGCGCCCGCTTATTTTTTATCTCTTCGTCTGCCAATGCTTGTCCGCGAAATCCATATAACGCGCCCAATCGTATTCGGTTAAATCGTGCTTGCCATTGCGAATGTGATGGCCGATGGCGCCTTCGTGCAAAGGCGTTTCGACTGGCGGCAATTCGCCGCTCAAACCCTTCAACCCCCATAATTCGTAAACCGGCGTCGCGGCGACAGCGGATTTAAATTCGGCTTCGGGGTCGGCCCACGCATCGTCGCTGGCGCTGGCGATGTAAAGCAAGCGCGGCGCGATAAGCGCCAACAATTCGTGCTGGTCAAGCGGCAATTCGTTTTCGCGCTCGTTGAATTTCTTGTAGTTTTCGTTGAACCAGTGCGGGAAATTTTGGTTGATATTGCTGATGTGTTCGCCGACTTTGCCGCGCGCTAAAGCCGCGCCCGATGCGCCGGAATCGTTGCTGACTACAAGCGCAAATCGTTCGTCTTCAGCACCCGCCCACAACGCCGTTTTGCCGCCACGCGAATGACCAACAAGCGCCACATGGGAGGCATCAATAGCGGCATCGGTTTCTAAATAATCCATCACACGCGAAGCGCCCCACGCCCACGCCGCAATGGTGCCCCACGCATCAGCGGGGCGCGGTTTATGCGGGTCATCGAAAATTCCGTGCACGCCGTCTTTGAAATTATCGAATTTATCGGGGTCAAGGTCAGAATTTAAAAACGCTGCCGCCGCATAACCGCGTTCTATTAATTGTTCAGCGGGCCAAAACGGGCTTTTCTTTTCGCGAGCCGCATCAATTTGGTCAGCGCCGCGATTGTCAATCAGCACAAAACATGGCGCGGGTTTTACGGCGTTTGGCACAAAAAGAATCAAATTTATCGCGCCCGCGCCGCCCGGCCCAGAATAAGAAATCTTCACCAATTTGCGCGTCGCTTTGCCATCCATCATATTCGGCGTCACTTGCGTTTCAAATTTCAAATCGGCGGGTCGTCCAAGGGGCGCGCGGCCATAAATGTTGGCGCGAAACAGTTCCAGAACTTCGCCGCGCCGCGTGGTTTTCCATTGCGCGGCGGTTGTCACTTTCGTGCCATCGGGTCGCGTCAAAGGGTCGGGCAACTGCACAGGCTGGCCGTGCAAAACAATGTTGGTCATCAGGATTCCTATCGCTGCAAAAAACATATTTTCCTTCGACAAAGCGGGCACTCAAAGTGGCACATTATAATCTACGGCATTCGCTCTTGCGGGCGCAGTTTGCCATAATTGCTACATCATTCGTAAAATATGGCGCAGACAGGACAAGGCTTATGAACAGCAAACAAGTATCGCAAATGCCTGAGCGAATTGGTTTGGACAATTATTTAACAGAGCCGACGCAGCCGCTGCCAGTTGAGTTGACCCGCCAGCGTCCGACTGGCGTTTGGGCGTTTATCGTGCGCCAATGGATTTTGCTGTTGCCGCTGGCAACGGCTATCGTTGGCAGCGCCATCCTGCAAAACACTTTTGTTGATGAGCATTCGGAACTTCTACCGGCGGTTTTCTTCGCGGCAGCGCTACTCATAACCGCTGCCATGATGCATCAGCGGCGAATGTATCAAACCAACTTAAATTTGGTCGAGCGCTTGGTTATCAACGAGCGCCTGACGCATTTGCATCGCTTGTCGCTGTCGCTCAATCAATCCTTAGATGCCGAACAGGTCGTGCAAGCGATTTTAGATCATGCGCGCACCTCACTTTCCGCCGAAGCCGCCGCCTTCTGGCTGCGCGGCGATTTTGTGCCTTCGAATTTGCTGGTGCAAGAGCAACGCAACCAACCGGTGCCAGTTATCGCGCTGCCTGACGAACTGCCCGATGTGGACGACAACAGCGATAACGAGTCGTCTTTGCGCTCGCAGTGGCGCCAGATGTCCGCTACAGGATTTACTACAGAAATCCAGCACCGCCTGCTTGAAAAATGGGGCGAATCGGTGTCGCGTGGCGAGTGCCTTGATGCCACGCGCCACCATCGCATCGAATATGGCGTGGCCGATGACCCCATTATGAGCAGCTTGCTGGGCGAAAGCGGCTCGGCAGTTTCGATGCTCATGCTGTGGGACAGCGAAGTCGTGGGCGTTTTGCTGCTGGCCGCATGGCAAAAACGCCTCAGCGCCGATGAAGTGATGCTGTTGGATGCCATCAATTTCACAGCGGCGCCCGCCTTGCAAAACGCGCGTCTTTATGATGATGCGCAGCGTCGCGCTGACCGCGATAGCGTGACCGGCCTTTATAATCACCGCTCCATTCAACAGCAATTGAATAATGCGCTGGCGCGCAGCAAGCGCAATGGCACCTCGCTTGGCGTGGTGATGATGGACCTCAATAATTTCAAGTTTTTCAACGACACTTATGGCCACATTGTCGGCGACGATGTGCTGCGCATGGTTGGCAGTTGTCTCACCGAGGTCTTTCGCGCCAGCGATGTGCTGGGGCGCTTTGGCGGCGACGAATTCATCGCTGTGCTGCCCGATAACGGCGCCGAAGATACGGCCCGCGCTTGTCGGCGCATCGCGGCCAACTTAGGAAAGTTATATTACGAAGCCAGCGACGGCATGAAAATCCCCATCGGAATGTCGTTTGGCTGGGCGATTTTCCCACAGGATGCCAAAAATTCTTTAGATTTGGTCAGTAAAGCCGACGCCATGCTTTACGAACACAAGCACGGCGGAATGGCAATCAGCGAAGAAGATCAAGACCTTGTTTATGTCGCCCGCGCACAAGCGCGCGACGAGTTTCGTAAGACCAAAGAAGCCACCGGCAGCGGCTCGTTTGGCGTCTTGGACGCCCTTGTGACCTCCATAGACAACAAAGATCGTTACACGCGCCGCCATTCGGAAGAAGTAGCCGGTTTAGCGTTGCGCATCGCGCAAGAAATGGGCTATTCCGACGAAGAAATCAGCACCGTTTGTATCAGCGGTCTTTTGCACGATGTCGGTAAAATTGCGATTCCCGATTCGGTTTTGCGTCACCCCGGCAAGCTCAACGCCGAGGAAAACAAAGTGATGCAGCAACACGCGGTCTTTGGCGCGCTGATTGTCAAAGATGTGCCCCATCACGAAACCGTGTTGGATGGCGTGCGCCATCACCACGAAAAATGGGACGGCACCGGCTATCCCGATGGCTTGGCGGGCGAAAAAATTCCTCAAATGGGCCGCCTTTTGGCTGTTCCCGACGCGTATTCGGCGATGATTACTGACCGGCCTTATCGCAAAGGTTTCACGCCCGAAGCCGCGCTCGCCCAAATCGAAGAAGGCAAAGGCACGCAGTTCGACCCCACCATCGCCGACGCCTTCATCCGCGTTATGACGCGCAGCCTTCAACAAGCGTAAGCCACGTTAGGAAACACGTCCGCTCCGCTACATCTATACAGAAACCGCCTTCGGCCCCGCCCCTTCGACGTAAAAAAGCCCTTTTTGGCCCCTTGCACCGGCGGCAAGACTTCTACAGCCAGCCCGCCGTCAGCGGGCGCTCGCCCAAGGGTAGGAGGCATTGCGCTCTGAAAATCCTTAACTCCATGCCGTTAGCCCAGTCATACCCTTGTAAAAAACCTTGTTGAGCAAGCCAATCCATGCCCCGAAATCGTAAAATCGGGCCGGGAAACTCAGAAATCGGTTCAGGAAACTCAAAAGTCGGGTGCCCGATTTTCAAAATTGGGTCGGGAAATCGTAAAATCGGGTGCCCGACTTTGAAAATCGGGGCGGGAGACTATAAAATCGGGCCGCGCGGTGCGAGAAAACCTCCGACGCTGCGGTTCGAGGCCTTGAACCTGTTCTTTGCCGCTTTTTGTATAATGCCTGTTCCGCGCCTGCGCCCGAAATGCGCTTTTCGGGTGAGGAATGTCCTGCGGAAAGGATGATATGGAAAGGAAATTAGCCAGCATTCAACGCGTTTTGGCGATTGAACCAATCGTCAACGCCGATGCCATCGAACTCGCGCGCATCAACGGTTGGCAGTGTGTTGTAAAAAAAGGCGAGTTCGCGCCCGGCGATTTGGGCGTGTTTTTGGAAATTGATAGCATCCCGCCGGATACCGATGTGTTCCGGTTTTTGTGGCTGCCAAAGTCCGGCGAACAAATCGAACGCCCGTCGCGGTTTCGCATTCGCACCATGAAACTGCGCGGCGCTTTGTCGCAAGGTCTGCTGTTGCCGCTGCCCTCTTTAGCGCTGGAAAACGCGCACGAAGGCGACGACGTGACAGAACTTTTGGGCGTCGAAAAATATGAGCCGCCTGCGCCACAAGGCATGGGCGATTTTCGCGCACAGTTTCCCGGTTTCATCCCGAAAACCGATGAAATACGCGTGCAAAGCGTGCCCGAAGTTTTGGGCGAACTGCGCGGTTTGCCGTATGTCGCCACGTTGAAATATGATGGCACCTCGTCTACATTCGTGTTCGACCCGCGCCGCGATGAATTTCACGCTTGTGGCCGCAATTTTTCGTTGCAAGACGGCGAGAATTTCTACTGGCGCGCGGCGCGCAAATACAATCTCGAAGAAATTCTGCGCGCTGCGCCGCATCTTGCCGTTCAAGGCGAATTATGCGGCCCCGGCATTCAAAAGAATCGCTTGAATTTGAAAGAAGTCTCGCTTTTCGTCTTCAACGTTTACGATTTCCAAAACGCGCGCTATTTCTCGCACGACGAAGCGCGAGAGTGGCTGGCCGCTAACGCTTTAACAGCGGTTGAAATAGCCGAAGAAGGCGTTTCGTTTTTGCACACGCAGGAATCGCTGTTGACACTCGCCGAAGGCAAATATCCGAACACGCAAAATGAACGCGAAGGCATCGTCATTCGCCCGCGCGCAGAAACTTTCAGCCCGACTTTGGGCGGACGCTTATCGTTTAAAGCCATCAGCAACCGT
>JANMKN010000045.1:0-15706 GCA_031372065.1 Abditibacteriaceae bacterium
AACTTTCGACGCTCGTTTGGTGCTGATTGGCGCAAATCAGGTGCTTTTTGTTGCTCGAAAGTTGTTGATTGGCGCCAATCAATGCCTTTTGCTCGCTTTTGCATAGTCGAATTTGCGGCAGAAATTGGCGGCGCGGTTTAAACTTGTGGCCTCAATTCTTGTTGTGATATTGCGCCTCCATGAAACAAAAATCGCAGGCCGGTTCGGTTGTATCTTCAAAGCCGTTGGCGGATGACGTGGCATCGGGCGACGCCGACTTCAAAGACGCTGCGGGCAACCTCTCTGACACGCGCGGCGTGACGCGGCGCGTGGTGCTGTTTTCGTTGGCGTTGGCCGCGCTACTCGGCTATTGCATTCCCGTCGTTGACTACAAATTCAGCAACACCTTTTTGGGCGCGGCGCATTTGCCGGCGGCGGCTGTGGTGGTTCTGCTGGCCTGCTTGCTGGTTCTCAATCCGCTGCTGCATTCGGTGGCCGGACGCGCCGAGCGTGCTAATTTTCTGCTCTTCGGCTCGCTCGGCTGCGCGGCTTTAGCGGGATTGCTTTATCTCGTCAATGAAAAACTCAGCGACTTTTTGGCGCCGCATTATGGCCTGATTGTCTGGATTCTGCTGGCGTGCGCGGCGGCTTCGACGGCGGCTTATATCACACAAAAACGGCGTTTGTTTTTGCTGCTGACGCCGCTTTTTCTGTTCAAAGCCTTCGTGACGCATTTTCTTGTGGCGCCGCCGCAATGGAGTTCGACTATCGTTTTGGTGTGCTACATTTTAGGCGCCGCCGCCGCGTTGCTGCTCACCGGATTCTTGCTGCGAGAGCCTTTGGCGCGCAACGAAATTCTCACCGTTTACATCACTTGTTTGTTTTCGGCGTTAGTGCCCGGACGCGGCGGCGAAAACTTTTTCATTCCCAACATTTTAGCGCCGTTTTACTTCGCCACGCCGGAAAATAAGTGGCTGGGTTTCTTGGAAAAATACATCCCGACGTGGATGACGCCCGCGCTGGGCGGCAGCGGGCGCTATGCCGATCATAAAAGCATCGTCGAGCCGTGGTATACCGGCCTGAGCGCCGGGCAAAGCATTCCGTGGGGCGCGTGGATAGTGCCACTCATCGCGTGGTGTTCGCTGATTTTGGCGGTTTATTGTATGCTCGGCTGCCTTGGCGTCATGCTGCGCGCACAATGGGCCGAACGCGAAGCCTTGGCGTTTCCGCTTTTGCGCTTGCCGCTGGAAATGACCGAAGGCGTGGACGAAAATCAGCAAACGAGTTTGGCGGCGTTTTTCCGCAATCCTTTGATGTGGGTTGGCTTTGGCATCGCGGTTTTCATCGAAACCATGAACGGTTTGCACTTGTATTTTCCCGATGTGCCGCTGGTGCCTTTGGAAATGCCCGCCGGGCCGCTGCTTTCGGAGCCGCCGTGGAATCAAATCGGCGGCGTCAGCTTGAAAGTGTTTCCGGCCATTGTCGGCATCACTTATCTGCTGACCAGCGAAGTTTCGTTTTCGCTGTGGTTCATCTATCTTTTCACCAAAGTTCAACTGATTATCGCTTATATGCTCGGCTTTCCGCCGAATTCGATGCCCGCGCCCTTTTGGACGCGCGGCTGGGCGCAGGGCTTTATCGGCTATCAGCAAGTGGGCGCTTATTTCGCTTATGTCGGCTTGCTTTTGTGGCTGGCGCGGCATCATTTCGCGCATATTTTCCGGCGCGTGCGCGGCTTGGAACTGCCCACAGCCGCCGAAGCCGAAGAAGCGCTGTCTTACCCGGCGGCATTTTGGGGTTTTGTCGCGGCCTTTGCCTTTGTGGTGCTGTGGACAACGTTTTCGGGCGTCGGAATCATCGTTTCGCTGATGTTGTGGCTGACTTATCTGGTGGTGGCGATGGGTTTGACGCGCATCGTGGCCGAAGGCGGCCTGATGTTTGTGCATACCGGCTGGATGACGCTGGGGCCGCTCTCGCACCTTTTCAAAGGCGGGCCGGGCCATTTAATCAACGATGTCAACGCCGCGCCCGCTTCGATGGTCAGCGGCAGCATTATGTTTGAAATGCGCGGCTTTTTGCTGCCCAGTTTCGTGCAAAGTTTGAAATTGGCGCATGATCGCAAAATCGCCGCGCGGCCTTTGATGTCACTCATCGCGGGCGTGACGGTCACTTCGTTTTTAATCAGCGTGTGGACAATTGTGCGCATGGGCTACACGGCGGGCGGCTTGCAAATGCAAAGCTGGTGGGCGCGCAACACTTATCAAGCCGCGCACACGTTGAGCATTTCCAAAGGCGTGGACGAAACGGCGACAACCGCATGGGGCTGGACAGCCATCGGCGCCTTAATGACGTGGGGCATGATGGCCGCGCGCAGTCGCTTTTTATGGTTTCCGCTGCATCCGATTGGCATTTTGATGTGCGTGCCGTTCGCCATGTTTAGTATGTGGGTTTCGATTATGATCGGCTGGCTTTTCAAGGTGCTTATCAGTCGTTTCGGCGGCTCCGAATCGTATCGTAAATTGGTGCCCGCCTTTTTGGGGCTGGCATTGGGCGATATGGTGATGATCGCCTTGTGGGTCGCCATTGACGGCTGGCAAGGTCGCCAAAATCACGCGCTGTTGCCGTTTTAAAATCGCCAGACAAACGAAAAGAAGGAGCGCTACATCAGCACTCCTCCCGTTCTTACTGCGGTGATACTGCACCAACTAATATTTCACCGCACTGGCCTGATGTTGCATTTTCCGTGCCGTAAACGCTATCATTGCGGCGCGCGCACCGATAAAACGCGCGGTTCCAGCCAAAAACTAACCGGCGTGGTGCCGCGCACGTCGCCATCTACCAAAACCGGCAGCGGCGGCTCGCTTTTGAGCGTGACTTCGCGCCCGCGCAGCATTTTCACTTTCGGATGCGAGGTATGCGTGCCTTTGAAAACTCGCGGAAAGGCGCGCAAAAATTCGCTGCGCGTGGCTTCTTCAATCAGGCAAATATCAAATTCGCCATCGTCAAGTTCTGCTTGCGGCGCGACAAGCATTCCGCCGCCGTAACTTGTGGCGTTGGCAATGGCGCATAGCAAAGCGCGTTGCTGAAGAGTTTCGCCATCATATTCGATAGTCAAATCCGCTGCGCGCAAGCTCACTAACTCCTGCAAAAGAGCGCATAAATAAGCGGGCATTCCATGCACATGGCGCCAGAAATGATGAAAGCGAAAATCATTGACGCGCTGCGCGGCACAAGCATCAAAACCACTGCCCGCAACGTTGATAAAAAGATGCTCGGCGCCGGTTTCATCGAAGCGAATATGCCCGACATCCACGAGGCGAGGCGCGCCCTCAAAGAGAATTTCAATCGCCTTTTGCCAATCGGTGCCGATGCCCAGACAACGCGAAAAATCGTTGCCAGTGCCGCACGGTAAAATGCCCAATTGCCCTTTAAAACCACTTTGCGCAAGTCCATTGACAACTTCGCCAAGCGTGCCATCGCCGCCTGCGGCGACGATTAAATCGGCGCCGTTTTGCATGGCTTGCATGGCTAATTGCGTGGCATCGCCCGCTTTTTGCGTTTCGAGAATTTGCCACTTCGCGCCACAGGCTTGCGCTTTTGCCGCCAAAGTTTTTTCCAACAGTGGGCGGCGCGCGGCGGCTTGCCCACGCCCAGCGGCGGGATTTACAATGACGCAAATTTTCAATGGCGCTTCGTGCATTTTGTAAGTTATATCCGCACTTGCTTTACTGGTCACCGACGCGAAAAAAACTTGGAGACAAAACTCGGACACACAGGAGAAACACAAATGCTGAAAGAATTTAAAGATTTCGCAATGAAAGGCAACGTGGTAGATTTGGCGATTGGCGTCATCATCGGCGCCGCCTTCGGCAAAATCGTCACATCGCTGGTCGAAGACGTTCTCATGCCGCCACTTGGTTTTGTGCTGGGCAAAGTGGACTTTTCGAGCCTTTTTCTTCAATTATCAGGCACAACAGTTTCTTCGCTGGCCGAGGCCAAAAAAGCGGGAATTCCAGTCATAGCTTACGGTAATTTTCTGAATCAGGTGGTGAATTTTATTTTTGTGGCGTTCGCGATTTTTATTTTGATTAAGCAGATCAATCGCTTTCGCCGCGAAGAACCAGCGCCGCCCACGCCCGAACTTTCGACGCAAGAAAAATTGCTCACCGAAATTCGCGATTTGATGCAGCAAAAGGTCTGAATCAAACAATGAAAAGTCCACGCGAAAATTCGCGTGGACTTTTGTTTTCAATTGGTTTTACAACGCTTCGATAGTCAGCACTTCGCGCACGATGGCACGATTGCGCCCCGCATTTTTGGCTTCATAAAGGCACTCATCGGCAGCGTGCAAGAAGCGGTTGGCGAGTTCGGTCATGCCGGGCGCTGTTTTTTCGCTTTCTTGGTCAGAGGGCGGCAACGGCACCGTGACTGCGCCGATGGAAACGGTAACGGGAATTCGTTGCTCGACGCTAAAAATTTCCAAGGCTTCGGTGGTGGCACGCACTTTTTCCGCGAAGATTTTCGCACCTTCGATATCGGTTTCCGAAAGCACTGCCGCGAACTCCTCGCCGCCCAAACGCCCGACTTTGTCGGTGCGGCGCGAAGAATGTTCCAACACCCGCGAGAAGGCTTTCAAAACCACATCGCCGTTGGCATGACCCCAAGTATCGTTAACCCGCTTGAAATGATCGAGGTCGAAAAGCAAAACCGAAACGGGATGCCCAAAGCGACGTGCCCGCCAGAGTTCTTCTTCGAAGTGCGCCATGAAGCCGCGCCGGTTGGTCAGACCGGTTAATTCGTCGGTGATAGCTAATTTTTCGAGTTGTTCCTGCAATTTACGCACGCGCACTGCCGAACGCACGCGCGCCAGCAATTCGGGCACGGCAAAGGGCTTACAAATGTAATCCACGGCCATTTCGAGGCCGTGAACGCGGTCTTCCATCTCATGTTGGGCCGTCACGAAAATCACCGGCACATTCGCAAAATTTGGGCGCGACTGCATTTCATGCGCCACTTCGTAGCCACTCATGCCGGGCATCATCACGTCCAACATCACCAAGTCAGGCGCTTGCTCTAAAATGATTTGCAACGCCTCGTGCCCGGTGTGCGCCGATATGACAGTGTAGCCATCCATGCGCAATGTCAGCGACGTGAGAGTATTGATTTCGGGGTCGTCTTCGGCCACTAAAATTGTAGTCATGACATAAAAAACGCAGATGCCGTTTTTGCATCATTTGGCGTTCAACAATTTGAGGTAGTTGGTTTTGAGTTGGGCCATTGCTTTTACATCAAAACCATCATGCACTTCCTGCACAATTCCTTTGTGGTCTACCACGATTGTCAAGGGAATTCCCTCAATGAACCGACCAAACTTGTTCTGCGTGTCTATAGCAATGGGATAATGTGTTTTGTTGCGCGCTTGAAAATCCTTCAAAGTGCTGATCTTATCGCCTTGCAGGGCAATTCCCAAAACCATGCCACCTTTGCTTTTGACCGCCTGCTGCACCTTTTGCAAATGCGGAGCCTCCGCATTACAAGTGCCTCAGCCAGACGAGAAAAACGTGATCCAATAAGCCTTGTTTTTCAATTTGGCGGGCGAAATTGCCTTGCCTTCAATGGTTTTCAGCGTGAAAGGCGGAAACTTCTGCCCTTTTTTGAAAGTTGCAGCGTGAGCGATGTCATTTGTGGCGGTGCAGGAAAGCAAAAGCGCTAACACGAAAAAAAAGCGAAAACAATGAAAAGTCATCTGGAATCCTTTTGTAAGTCTCTTCCTTACCAAAATTCGCGCCAAAGCATGACGCGAACGATTTAGCGTAGCCGCTCGGCGCCATCAACGGGCAAAATCGCGCCGGTGATAAAGCCCGGCCCAAACAGTAAGAACCGCGCGGTTTCGGCGATTTCTTCAGGCGTGCCGATTCTTTGCAGCGGAATACGCGCGATTAACGAGTCTTCGTCATCGCCTTCGCCCTGCGTTTGTGACGGCAACAAAATTGTGCCCGGACAAATGCAATTGACGCGAACGTGCGGCGCCAGCGCTTTCGCTAAAGCCTCCGTGAGCATCACTACGCCCGCTTTGGAAACGCAATAGGGAATGTAATTTTTCAAAGGCCGCAAACCGTGAATATCAGCAAAATTTAAAATGCTGCCGCGCTTTTGCCCCACAAACAGGTCGCCAAAGGTTTTGCTCATCAAATACGGCGCTTTGAGATTGGCCGCGATATGATCGTCGAAGTCGCTTTCGTTCATCACATCAAACGGCGTGCGCCGAAAAATCGCCGCGTTATTGACCAAAGCCGTGACCGAATCGAATTTTTGTAAAACGCCATCCGCTAATTTTTCGACATCATCCGCGCGGCTCACATCGACCTGAAACGCCGCAAATTTCCCCTGCGGCGCCATTTTGCGCAGTTCTTTGACCAATTGCTGTGCTTCATCTTGTGAGTTGCGATAGGTAATCGCCACATTTGCGCCCGCCTGCGCACAATTGAGCGCAATCGCGCGCCCAATACGTTTGGCACCGCCGGAGATGAGAACGGTTTCGTTTTGCATTTCGTAGAGCCACGTCGGGAACCCTTTGGGTGTTGCGTATTCTGTTTTGGACACGTCTGTGTGTCCCTACACTTCCAAACTCAATCCGTCATACGCCAACTCGATGCCGGGCGGCAGGTTGGAATTGACGAAATTGTAATCCACATTATGCGTGGTGTGCGTGAAAAACGCACGGCCCGGCTTGAGTTTTTCCGTCGCGGCGCAGGCTTGTTCGATATTGAAATGCGTGGGATGCGGCTTTTTCGTGAAGCGCGTCCAAAACCAGCACATCGGCATTGCTCATCGGCGCCCACGATTCATCGGGAATATTCGAGCAGTCTGTCGCGTAAACCAAAGTGCGCCCGTTGCAATCGAAGCGATACGCAAAGATTTCGCGCTGCCCATGCCAGATGGGAATCGGCGTGATTTTCACGTCGCCAATTTCAAAAGACTGATAATCTTGCGCAATGTGAGCGGTCAGGCGTGGAAAGCCGCCGCGTTCACGGTCTTGCACAAAAGCGTAATCGAAAATCGCTTCCAAGCGCCCCGTTGTTTGCTCGTTGCCCCAACCGTGAATATAACCCAAACGGTCAGAAAGCGGGCGCAAATCGTCAAGACCAATGATGTGATCGTTGTGGTCATGCGTCCACAGAATGCCCGAAATATAATGAACGTGCGCCCGCAAAAACTGTTGGCGCAAATCGGGCGTGGTGTCCACCAAAATGAGGGTGCGTTCGGCGTGTTCTTCGCTTTCGTGGCAACAATCGCCTGCCACCAAAATGGAACACCGCAAACGCTTATTGCGCGGGTCGCTGGAGCGACAGACTTCGCAATCGCAGCCGACGAACGGCACGCCATAACTGGTGCCGGTGCCGAGAAACGTTAAACGCATAATGAGTAATGAGTGACAAGTAACAAGTGAGGAGTGAAGTTTACTCATTACTCATCACTATTTGCTGATCACTTTATTTTGGCGCTTCAACATCGAAAACGAAGTCTTCGACGAGCAATGCGATTTGCCGCCCGCGCCACGCCAAACGCGCTTTGCCTCGCAAGGAAAACGGCACACGCACTTCTTGATTATTCAGCGTTTGCACGCAAAAGAACCGAACGCAAAGCGGAATGCGCGGCCCGAAAGCGCGCAAGCGATAAACCGCGTCGCCTTTGCGAAATTCGATGCGCTTTGCGCGTTGCTGCCAGCGCAAATCCGCCAACTGCTTGGGAAAACCCCAATTTTCGATGCCGCCGCGCCGCGCTTTTTCGCTGGTGACAAGCATTTCCACGACGCGCGGCCCGCGCTTTGTTAAAACGCAGCGCGCGAATTCTTCGTAGGCGCCCACGGGCGAGGTTTGATAACGCACCAACGCCGCGCCGCCGCTGTTTGAAAGCAGCAGCGCGGCGTTTCCAGTCAGGCGCCAAGGCGCCTGCGGCAGTTTTGAGTTAGGAGTTGTGAGTTCAAAGTTATCGGGAGGCAAATTCAACTCAAAACTCCTGACTCTCAATTCATAACTCAACGCACCGCGTTGGCAATGTGCTTGGCGGAAATGCCGTAGGCGTCCAGCAGTTCGGCAGGTTTGCCGGAGGCGGGCATTTTCCTGATGCACAAATGGGTGATTTTGGGCAGCGTTTCGAGGCCGCTTTCGACTAATGCCGACAAAACGGTTTCGCCCAAACCGCCTTGTGCCCAATGGTCTTCGGCGATGATAAGATGACCAGTTTCTTCGGCAGCTTTGCGCAGTGTGTTCAGGGTGGTTTTGTTGAGCGGCTTGAGCGAATAAAGGTCAATGACGCGGATTTTGGTGCCGCTTTCGGCCAATTCGTCGGCGGCTTTGATGGCTTCGTGCAGCGTGATGCCCGCGCCGATAACAGTGGCTGCGTCGCCTTTGCGCACAGTTTTGCAGCCGCCAATCGGGAATTTCTCGGTTGATTTATAAAGCACCGGCGTTTTTTCGCGCGTTGAACGCAAGAAAACGATGCCTTTCAAATCTTTCATCGTTTCGACTAAAACCGCTGTGGAGGTGGCATCGGACGGATACAAAACTGTCGAGCCATGCACCGAACGGAACATCGCGAGGTCTTCCAAAGCCATCTGCGAGGGGCCATCTTCGCCAATCGAAACGCCAGCGTGTGAGCCGCACAATTTGATGTCGGCTTGCGAAATGGCACCCATGCGAATTTGGTCAAAGGCGCGAGAGAAAAACGCGGCGAAGGTGGAGCAATACGGCTTTTTGTTGCGGTTTTGCAAGCCGACAGCGGCGCTGATGAGTTGCTGCTCGGCAATGTAGATTTCAAAAAAGCGCTCCGGCACTGCGCGCTTGATGTATTCCGCATACGTTGAGTTGGAAACTTCGGCATCCAGCACGACAACATCCGCGTTGCGCGCGCCGACGGATTCGAGCGCGTCGCCATAAGCCTGACGCGTGGCGACCACATCGCCGACTTTGTATTCGGGCAGCGGCACCTCTTTGGTGCGCGGCGTTTTGGGCTTGTTGAGTTTCGGTTTGGCGACTTTTATAACCATGTGGCTTTCGCCGCCCAGTTCTGCAATCGCGGTGGCGGCTTGTTCTTCGTTCATCGCTTTGCCATGCCAGCCGTCTTTGTCGGCGGTCAGCGAAGCGCCGTGACCTTTTTCGGTTTTGGCGATGATGCACACCGGCTTGTCGCTGCCTTCGACTTGTGCGAACGCGGCGTCAATTTCTTCGATGTTGTGGCCGTCCACTACGATGGCGTTCCAGCCAAAGGCTTCGGCGCGCGCTTTATAAATTTCCGTATGCCAGCCCAGCATGGTTTCGCCGCGCTGACCCAAACGGTTGACATCAATAATCGCCACGAGGTTGTTCAATTCGTAGTGCGAAGCGATTTCAAAGCCTTCCCACACGCTGCCTTCAGCCATTTCGGAGTCGCCCAAAATAACCCAAACTTTGAAAGGCAACTTGTCCAGATATTTGCCGGAAATGGCATCGCCAACGCCAACGCTAAGGCCTTGACCAAGCGAACCTGTGGCGGCTTCGACCCATTTGATGTCGGGCGTGGGATGACCCTCGAAAATCGAGCCGAATTGACGCAGTGAGAGCAGTTGTTCATCGCTGATTGCGCCAGCGGCTTTGTAGGCCGAATATAAAAGTGGGCAGGCGTGGCCTTTGGAAAAAATCAGGCTGTCGTTGTTGGGGTTTTCGGGCGCATCGAAATCGTAGCGCAGATATTTCGCCATCAAGACGGCCATTAAATCGGCGCCCGACATCGAAGAAGTCGGATGCCCTGATCCGGCTTTGGTGGTGCAGCGAATGCTGTCCACGCGCAATTGGTTCGCAAGTTGTTTCAAGTCCAGTGATTTAGCCATAAAAGCAAGCTCCTGTGAGGTTTCAGACAATGCCAAAGTCGGCTAACAATATACTAACAATTGCGTTGGTTGTTTACGCCTTGTGCAAATAGCAGTTGAATTTATTGCTTGATTCACTGTAACAGGCGCGTGATACTGAGCCGCGCGATGGATTTTCAAACTGTCCAAAAATTGACGAGGAATTGAACTCATGTCCCAACTGTGTGATGTCGTTGTCATCGGGTCGTCGAATATAGATATGACCGTGCGTTGCCGCGAATTACCGCTTCCGGGCCAAACGATTTTGGGCGAAGATTTCGCCACTACTCCCGGCGGCAAAGGGGCGAATCAGGCGGTAGCAGCGGCCAAATGCGGCGCCAAAACGCAGCTTGTGGCGCGTCTTGGCAACGATTTGTTTGCGGAAGCCTCTTGTGCTTCCTATAAAGCCGCCGGACTGGGCACCGATTACGTTGTCAACGATGAAAGCACGGCATCGGGCGTGGCATTGATTTTTGTAGATCAGCGCGGCGAAAACGAAATCGTCGTTGCACCGGGCGCCAATATGAAACTGCGCCCGCAAGATGTCGAAGCCGCGCGCCCGGTTATCGAAAGCGCCAAAGTGATGATTTTGCAACTGGAAATTCCGATGGAAACCGTATTGCGCGCGGTGGAACTCGCGGTGGAAAACCAGACCAAAGTCATCCTCAATCCCGCGCCCGCGCGCATTTTGCCCGCCGCTTTATTAAGTAAAGTGGACATCTTAGTCGCTAATGAAACCGAGATTTTAGTTCTCACCGGCGCCGACGATGTCAATGTTTCCAACGCCGCCGCCGCTTGCAAACCACTTCTTGATGCGGGCGTAGAATCAATTATCACCACGCTGGGCAAAGACGGCGCGCTTATTACCGCCGGAGTCGGCGCCACACGCGTGCCCGGTTTTCGCGTGCAAGCCGTGGATACCACAGCAGCGGGCGACACTTTCACAGGCGCGCTCGGCGCGGCTTTAGCCGAAGGCAAACCACTCGAAGAAGCTGTGCATTTCGCCAACGCCGCCGCCGCCTTAGCCTGCACCGTTCACGGCGCGCAAGTTTCCATCCCGACAAGAGCGCAAGTGGACGCGAAATTATTGGACGGATAATTCGAATGTGAAATGCGGAGTGTGAAATGAGTCCGCATTCCGCATTCCGCATTAAATGAACCTCACGCCACTCGAAGATTTGCTCGCGCGTCACGACTTAAAAACCGCGCCGGAATGGAGCTTGCTCGATATGCAAGCGCAACTCGGCGAACTGACGCGCGCCTTATTAAAGCAAACCCAATTTGGCCGTGAAGAAATTCAACTGCCGCCCGAAATCGCTCGCGAAAAAATCGGCGACCTCTTGTTTGCCCTCGCCTACTTCGCGCATTTGCACAACGTTGATCTCGAAACCGCGCTGCACAATTCCATTGCGCGCTTTGAGAAGAAGTTAGAAGGAATCAAATGACAACCACATCCGAGCGCATCGCTATTGATCCTTTGATTTTGCATGGGCAAGCCCACGTCAAAGGCACACGTTTGCCAGTTCATCAACTCGTCGCCATGTTAGCCAACGGCGACAGCATCGAAGATTTGCTGGAAGAATACCCTTCGCTAACGCGCGACGATATTTTGGCGTGCTTGGCGTATGTCGCAGAATTGGCGCAAGAAACGTATGCTGCGATTTGATTTCGATGTAGTAATGGTTAATCCACCTTATATGATTTCATATTTGATTTCTACTGCGACACGGGTGCTTTTCTAAAAATCAGATTTTTGTGCCATTTAATGCCGTTTTGGGCCTGAATTTCCTACTAATCCGCTGTTTTCTGCTTGCAAATCAAGATTTTATATCTTTACGAGTAAGCGAAAGCAGACGTAACAAAGTATTTTCTCTCTTCATTAGCTTTTTGTTTTGCGATACTCGGCAATATGCGAATTTTGGTTGATGAAAATATTCCGAAAATCACGGTTCAGGCGATCATAGATTTAAATCATGATGTTTTGGATGTGCGCGGCACGCCAGAGGAAGGCATTAATGACCAGCAACTTTGGCAACTCGCTCAAAGTGAAACGCGCTTACTCATCAGCACGGATAAAGGTTTTGCTCATCGGCGATTCGAGTCGCATTACGGCATACTGCTTATCGTTTTGCATCAGCCAAATCGTCAGAAAATTCACGAGCGCGTTTTAAAAGCTCTGACTCAATTTGGAGAAAGCGATTGGCCGAATCAGTTGGTCATTATGCGCGACGCAGTGCAAAGTCTGTTTCCTCCACGAGAATTATGATTCCTACATTTCATGCCACGACAATTTGCGCGGTGCGGCGCGATGGCCAAACCGCCATTGCGGGCGATGGACAGGTCAGCGTCGAGCATCATATCGTCAAAAACAGCGCGCGCAAGGTGCGGCGTTTGGCGGGCGATAAAGTCATCGCCGGTTTCGCGGGCGGCGCCGCCGATGCCATTACGCTGTTTGAAAAATTCGAGGCCAAACTCGAAGCTTATCGGGGCAACTTGCGCCGCGCGGCCATTGAACTCGCTAAAGATTGGCGCACTGACCGCGTTTTGCGACGCCTTGAAGCCTTGATGATCGTCGCCGATGCCAACGATATGTTTCTCATTTCGGGCAATGGCGACATTATCGAACCGGACGAAGGCATCGCCGCCATCGGCAGCGGCGGCACCTTTGCGCAAGCAGCAGCCACAGCGCTACTTCGTCATACCGAAATGAGCGCCGAAGAAATCGCAAAGCAGGCTTTGCACATCGCGGCGGGCATTTGCATCTACACTAACGACAATATCACCGTCGAAACGGTGAAAAGCTAACGAGGAAAGAACTGATTATGAAACCTGTTTTTGCTCTTTGCCCTTTGCTTTTGGCCCATGTCGCTTTAGCTGCCGAAAAGCCGAAAACACCAACCCCGCCGCCCGTCAAAGGCGCCGTGCAAATGGCTGGCGACAACGGACAAATCGGCACTACCTACACTATTGGCGCCACAGGGCCGCTTAATTTCACACTGAACAGTGCCGAATTTACAGCGACGCGCGCCCTATTCGGCGAAGCGACCATCGCGCCCAAAAGCGACGAAAAACTGCTGCTGCTCAAAGGCACGATTCACAATCCCAATAAAGACCTGACCGGCTTCGACTGGGGCACGCTGCGTTTTACCGCCATTGACCCCAACGATGCCAATCACGAATATGAAAACGCCGTAGCCAAAATGGGCAGCAATGAAGTAATCAATGTCGAACTCAAACCGGCGCAGAAAATGGATGTGTTTTACGTGATCCGCGTGCCGATTAAAGGCCCGATTCCCAAATTGATGGTGGCACATCAGAGCGGCGGCAAAGTTTTGCGCTACGATCTGCGCAAAGTCGCCAAAGCCTTGCCCGCGCCGTTTGCCGATAGCGCGGACGCTTCCGGCGCGACGGGACTGTCAGAAATCAAAAGCGAAGTCGGCACGTTTTATCCGCTGCAAAATTTCGATGTCAAACTGGTTGGCACCACGTTTCAAGACGGCAAATTGGGCGAATTTGAACCCGAAGAAGGCAAGCGCTTTTTGGTGGCAACGGTTGTCATCAAAAACGCCGGTGCCACCGCAGCCTATTACGACGCCAGCACTTTTGCAGCGGCTTTAACCGACGGTGAAGGCGAAAAATCCGACAGCATGGGGTTTCTCAAAACCACGCGTCCCGAAGGCGCCAGCGGCGATTTAAAACCCGGCGCGGAATACACGGGCCGCTTTTTCTTCGCCCTGCCCAAAGACGGCAAAGCGAAAACCCTGAGCCTCTCCGAAGGCGAATCGCGCACTTTTCATTTCGATGTCAGCAACACGAAGTAGTGGTCAGTGATCAGCAGTCGGTGTGCAGTAAATTTCTGACCACTGCCTGCTGACTACCGCCCACTGAAATAATGTCCGAGCAGCCCCCTATTGACGACAGTTGGTATCAGCGCCCGCCGCGTGTGCGCACGCGGCGTTCGGCGGGCGGCGTTGTGGTGCGGCGCGACGGGGCACAAAATGGCGGCAAAATCGTGGTCGCTTTGGCGCGCGAGGGCAAATGGCCGCTGTTTGTCTTGCCCAAAGGCGGCATCGAACGCGGCGAGCATCCCGAAGCCGCCGCGCGCCGCGAAATCGCCGAAGAAATTGGCATCGGTAAACTGAAATTCTTGGCCGATCTTGGTAAGCACGGGCGCTGCGGATGGAACAAAAAAGTGTGGATTGTCACGCATTTTTTCTTGTATTCCACCACGCAAACCGAAGGCACGCCGCTCGATGACAAGCGCCATTTCGGTGTCTGGTGGCACCCAATTGACGCCCTGCCCGAAATGCTGTGGCCCGATCAGCAAAAACTCATCGAAACCAACCGAGAACGCATCGAAAAACTTTTATCGCCCAAATAAACCGCCATGCCTTCGGCAACGCCAAAACCAAGCAAAACGACGCGATTTCTTGATAATTGCGTTGTCGGGTGGCCTTTGGGCAGGGCGAGATGAAATTTGCGTGGGCGAAGTCTTAGCGGCAAATTAAAAACATGACTCAACCAAAACTCGAATCACTCACTCCGCGCCAGATTGTGGCGGAGTTAGACAAATTTATCGTCGGCCAGCACAACGCCAAAAAAGCCGTCGCGGTTGCCTTGCGCAATCGTTTTCGGCGCGGGCAACTGTCGGAAGAATTGCGCGCCGATATTATTCCCAAAAACATTTTGATGATCGGGCCAACCGGCGTCGGCAAAACCGAAATCGCGCGGCGTCTGGCGACTTTGGCAGGCGCGCCGCTCCTAAAAGTGGAAGCGACGAAATTCACCGAAGTCGGCTATGTCGGGCGCGATGTGGATTCGATGGTGCGCGATATTACCGACATCGCTGTGGCGATGGTCGAAAAAGAAATGCTTTCCGGCGTGCAAGAGAAAGCAAAAGAACGCGCCGAAGAGCGCCTTTTAGATTTGTTGGTCGAACGCCCGCAGCCGCGCGCCAAAGCGCAAAATGCGATGGGTTTTTGGGGCGGCGCGACGGAAGACAACAGCGAAGACGAAGCCTATAAAACGCAACTCGAACAAGCCGAACGCTTGCGCGGGCGCATGAAAGAAAAATTAGAAAACGGCGAACTGGAAAATGCCGAGGTGGAATTGGATGTCGAAGAAAAACAAAGCGGCAGCGCCCGCGTTTTCACCCCGGCGGGCATGGAAGAAATGGGCTTCGACATGCAGTCCATGTTCTCGAACATGTTTCCCAAAGAGCACAAGCGGCGCAAAATGAAAGTCGCCGAAGCGCGCAAAACGCTGCAAGCCGAAGAAGCGCACAAGCTGCTCGACCGCGACGAAGTGATCAGCGAAGCGCTGGTGCGCGTGCAGGAAACGGGAATCCTGTTCATTGACGAGCTGGACAAAGTCGCCGGACGCGAAGCCGGCGGCAGTTCCAATCCGCAAGTCTCGCGCGAAGGCGTGCAGCGCGATTTGCTGCCGATTGTCGAGGGCAGCACCGTGATGACCAAACACGGCCCGGTGTCAACCAATCACATGCTGTTCATCGCGGCGGGCGCGTTTCACGTCTCGAAGCCGAGCGACCTCATTCCCGAATTGCAGGGCCGCTTCCCGATTCGCGTCGAATTGGAGCCGCTGACCGAAGCCGATTTCCGCCGCATTTTAGTCGAGCCGCAAAACGCGCTGCTGAAGCAATATCAAGCACTTTTAGGCGCCGATGGCGTGGAAATCGAATTCGAGGACGACGGCATTGACGAAATCGCGCGCCTCGCCTGCCTGGTCAACGAGCAAACCGAAAACATCGGCGCGCGGCGTTTGCACACCGTCGTCGAACGTCTGCTCGAAGAAATCTCCTTCGAGGCACCCGACAACGTCGAA
>JANMKN010000092.1:0-19236 GCA_031372065.1 Abditibacteriaceae bacterium
CTTCACCGGCGGCTAAGGCTTTGACATAGCGCGTCACGTCGGCTTTGTATTCTTTGGGCGGATTATAGGCGTCCAATCCGGCGGGCTGCTGAGCGATGGTGACCGTTCCTATCGCGTCGCCCAAGTTCTTCAAATCGTAAGTGGCATTGGGCGCAAAAGGCGTTTTCAGTGCGACGACATCAAGGCGTGTCGGCGCTTTTTCGTGGCCGAAGGCAACCGGCAGCACCAGACGCGCCGCAGCGATGGCGCGCGGCGACGGCAAGTCTTTAATTTCGCCGCCGATAAGCTGCACGAAAATCACGCTGCTGTCTTTATACCAGCGCAGTTCGTGGTCGGAAGGCAGCACTTCGCCTTTATTGCCAACAACTTGGCCCGCTTGCAACGCGATGCGTCGCGTCGTGACGGCCCGCGCCACTTTAACCGGAGGCAGCGCAGCGCCGATGAGAAACGGATTGGGCAATTCTTTTAATTCGTCGCCGGGCGCGATTTGCGGCGCTATGGCGCCTGCGGGCAGAGGCAGCGGCTTGGAATTTGGCGGCACGATTTCGCGGCGCATGAAGAGCATTCGCGGATAAACCGCATATTTTCCCTTCGGCGTCGGCACGTCAATCGTCAGGCTGGACGGCAAATTTTGCGTCGTGAACTCTTTTTGCACAACAGTTGTAGTGGGCGACCACGTCGCGTAAAGTCCCTGCCCGACGTTGGCGTCGCGCTCGGCGATTTCCTCGAACGAGCGAGAGCGAAAGCCGGTTTGATAAGCGTAAGTCACGACCAAACGGTTGTCGCCAAGCTGTTTCGCTTCGGCTGCCGAAACCGTGACCACGTTTTTGCCGGGCGAAAGATATGGCGCAACCGAGCGATTGTGCTGCACCGTCGCTTCTACGCGCAAAGCCGTCAACGCCTTGTTGAAAGTCAATCGCAGCAAAACATCGTAATGGCCGCGCGCTTCTTTGGAAAAGTCCGCAAGTTGAACGGCCTTCCAGTTTTTGCCGCCGTCGCTGGAAAGTTCGACTTTATCAGCGCCGCTCACCAATCCCACGGCGCGCGTGATGACGTAAGGCGACTGCAAACGCAGCGTTATCGAAGCCGGTTTCGCAGCGTCTTTGGGCGCCAATTGGCCCGCTTTCCATTGCACGTTGTCCTGCGCCGTCAGGCTGGAAAGAAAAGTCGCGTTGGAGAAATCGGGCGCGAAAAGCAGCGTGCCGTTGGCGTAGCCGCGCGTGCCGCCGCCAACGCCGATATAAGGCTCTAAAATCGGCCCCAAAGCGGGCGAGTTGCGATAATCCTTGTCGCCGCAGGTGTGGCCCGGCGCTTCGTCGTGGCCGTCCCACCAATAAGCGTTGGCATCGGCTTTCCAATTCAGCGTTAAAGAATAGCCGGGCGCGAGGTTTACGTCCGTCGAATATGGCCCATCGACTTTGATGCTTTCCCACGAAGTCGGGCTGCCCGCCGCGCCGTTGCTCTTGACGCCGCTGAGGATGCCGGACGGCTCATCGCCGCACACTAAAAAGGCGGGCGCCGTCCAGTTGGCTTTGTCGCCGATGATCTCGAATTGGTCGTTCGGCTGATAGTAAACCTTGCGCGACTTGTCGTAAATCAGGCTCGTGACCAGCGACGAATCGCGCTTGATGTCGTCTTGGCCGGCGATAGTGCGTCCATTCGGCGCGTTCGGGTCTTTTTTCCAAACGTAGAACTTGAGAAAAGTATCAAGATAATGCCACTGATTATCGTATTTGGCCTCGATTGTCGTGTGTCCGGGGTCGTTCCAACCGACGAATCGCCAATCCCAGCCGGCTTCGCGGTAAAGCGCGCCCAAACCGCAGTGCAAGCCGCCGCACAAACTCCAGCCGTAAACGTTGAATTGCTTGAGCGCCTCAACGCCGTCCGGCTCGCCGGGATAAGCGCGGTGATAGTTCGCAAGCGTATCGAAATTATAAAGCGCGATGGCCTTTTCGTCGTTGGTTTTGGCGCCGCGCGTCACGCTTTGCACGATGGACTTCAGCGACGAAGTGTCGGCGGCCTTATCCGGCAGCACTTTGATCTGGTGAACCAGTCCGGAGGGCGCGGTTAAAGGCTCTTGCGCGTGCGCGCCACCGATTGCGATTGTCAATGCGCTGAGCGTCACGAGCGCCGATTTTGGTTTGAGTTGAGTCATGGCCGTTCCTTCAATAAGTTGTGAGATTACCCACCAAACACGAATCGTTTATGATCAGCGCCAGTGGCGTGCGATAGAGAGTTGCAAACAGAAATTTTCATCGCGCTGAAGGGCGAACGGAACTCGTCACGGCGCGCGATAAAGAAACGGACGACGAAACATTCCGCCGAAGTGGTGCGGGTTGAAGCCGCGCAGAGCAATGACGTTATGGCCCGGCTTCAGCTTGCCGCTTAAATCCACGTCCCACTCGAATTTGTAGTCGCTCAGCCACCACGGTTCGCTGTAATCGCGGTGCAGGGCCATCTCGCCGTTGAGATAGAGCCACGCTTCGTTGAACAGGCCGGGGAACATCAGATGCACCTTGCCCGCCGTCTGCTCAGCCTTTAAGTCCAGCTCGGTTTGATACCAGTAATGGCCGGAGTAGCTTTGCCCGTCCGGGTTCAGCACAGCTTGCGATTGCAAATATAAATCGCTTCGCAGCATCGTCCAGCCATTCGCGGCGCTCGGCGTTTGCGCGGCGAATGTGCTGTCCGGCGTGCCGCCTTCCATGCCTGTGTAAGTCCAGTTCGCGGGCAGCGGCGCATCGCGCTTGAACGACCACAGCAGCGGCGTTTTCTCGATTAAAGTGCCTTTGGCTCCGCTCGTGAGAGTGGCCAAATCTTTCATCTGCTGCACTTCGCCGGGAAACCACGCCGGGCCGTTTTCACCGATGTTCTTGTAAGTCGTAAAGGTCGGGTTTAGCTTGGTTAGCTCTTCGCGCGCCGCTAAAGCCTTGTCGCCGAAAATCGCCGCTTTTGCATAATCGCCTTCGCTTGAAGCTGCCGAAACCATCGCCGTATAGTTTTGGATGATATCGAAGCTGAGGCGCGTGAACTTCATGCGCTGCTCGTATTTCTTCCAGTCACGCGGCAATTCGCCAAGCCTCGCGCCGGTGGTTTTCATGGACGTTTCGGCTTGCGTCAGATGCTTTTGCAGTTCAGCGACAAGTTCCGGCGTATAAATCGCGGGTGCCGCCATGTATTCATGCTCGGTGACGGCGGTGTTCTTCCAAGCCGCGAAAATCGCGTTCCAATACGCCGCCATCGGCTCTGCCGCCGGGCCGTAGAACTTCGGATAAAACTCGCTCAGCAGCGCATCCACATTGGCGTCGGGATTCCACATCAACTGGCCGCGAAAGAACAAGTTGAGGAAAGTCGTCGCGGCGGCGCCCCGGCTTTCGGTGCCGATGCCAAGAATTTTCGCGTCTCGATAATGCTTCACGTCTTGGGCGAAGGCGTGCTGCGAAGGGTTCGGCAAGTCGCGCCAAACCAGCATTCCCTGATCGTAATCGTAAACCGCGAGGCGACCATTTGTCAGTTGCGCCCAACGCTCCATCATCGCGCGATACTCGCGGCGCGGCGGCGATTTCGGATCGTCCATGCCGTGATTCGGATCAATGTCAATCGGCGCGATCCACATCACAAGGTTCGGCTCGATTGTCGTCACTAATTTCGGCGGCAGCGTCACGTTGGCGTAAGCCATGCCGCCGATTTTGGTCGGAGAATTGGGATATTTTTCGCGCAGAATTTTGGCGACGTTGTTATAAAGCGTCAGCATCGCGTCCGTCAGCGAAGGCTTGAGCGTGTAGCGGTCGTATTCGACTTGCAAGGCTTTGTCGCCGGGCGCATCGCTGAGATAGTTGCCGTCTTCGATGGCTAAGGAAATTCCGGGCACACCTTTGGCGTATTCCGGCTCGATTTGGCGGGCGATTTCCTGCGCCGTCGCCGCGTCCGAAAACGCGATATTGAAGAGAGTTTTGCCCGCAGGAACCAGATTTTTGGTGTATTGACCGAGCGCGTGGCCCATGCCCGCCATGCTGGTCTCGGTCATAAAGTTGCGGCGCCGGAACTCATCGGCGCCGGTCGAATCCGCGTTCCAACTCAGCCAATAATGACGAATCTCGAAGGGCGGCGCATAAGCCGTGTCCAGCGTGCCGATTTTAAGCGTTGGCTGTTCGGGAATGCACTCGCCGAACTCGGTCGGCAGATACCAACGGCAGCCCCACTGCTGCAACAGCCACGCGGCGGCGAAGTAATGCGACTCGTCGTTCGTGCCCGCCAGATAAACGCGGTTGCCCACGCGCCGCACCACAATCGCATCGGCGCGCACAATCGGGTTCGACTTGGCGACTTTGTTCAGCGCCGCCTTCAGCGACGGCTCGGCTCCAAGCGCCGCATTTCCAACAATGAACGCCAAGCCGTCAGGAATGGCGTTCACGATTTTCGGCTGCGCGCCGCTCATCAGCGCGATGTATTTGACGAGGTCGTCCGCGGCACGCTTTTCCCACATTCCGGCGTTAGCGGAGACGACCACGCTGGCCGCCGTCTGCCCATCACGGGCGATGAGCAAATCGGCGGCACCCGGTGAACCGGCGGTTTGCGCGACGGCGAACGAACTCATCAACGCAACGGCTAAAAGCAGAATCCATTTCATAAACACCTTCGTTTTCACTTGAGAATGCTCAAGCCATCCTTCACAGCGACTTCGCGCGGCACGAGCATCTGCGCCGACGAAGGCGACAAATAATTGGGCGCGTTGAAGAAAATGAAGCGGCCTAATCCGAACGAAGGCCCGCCGATTTTCCACGCTTTGCCGTCCATGCCCGGCGGCACGGGCACGAAAACGTAATCGCCGTCCACGTCCACGTCTTTGGCCACGCGCCCGCTTGGATCAATAATTTGGTGCGCGCCGCCATGCTGCCACGCTTCGCGCTTGTAATAGTATTCGATTTGCCGCGTGCCTTTGGGAACGTAAAACCACATTTCCGGCACGCCGCGCATGGCGCGAAAGCCGCGTTCACGCATCGGCAGCGCGACAATCTGATCGGCGGCTAAGAACACTTCCGAATACGCGCCGTGATCGTGAAAGTCGAGGTAATAAAGGCCCGGCGCGGGGACGGTGAAGCTGAATTCGAGCAGTTCTTTGGGTTGCGGCTTGCCGGTTTTCAGCACTTTGCCCTTGGCGTCGCTGATGGTATAAATTTGCCGCAAGCCGCCGTATGCGTCGCCGGCTTGCACCTTGATTTTCAGCGGTTCTCCGCGCAGGCTGAGAAAAGCATAAAGCGAGCCTTCCTGATAAAGTTGGCTCGTCGCTACCGGCTGACCGCCTAAATTAACCGCGACTAAATCGCTCGAAAATTTTAGCTCAACGGGCACTTTTAAATCGGGAAAATAAGCCAAACCTTCGGCGAAGCCTTGCGCGGTTTCCTCGTGCGTGACGGGCGTGTTCACTTTCCAGGGCTTGGGCGTGTTCGGCGCGAGTTGATCTTCTTTAACCGAGTTTTGGCGCAGCGCTTCCCAGTGATCCATGTAGGAATAGCGCGTGCGATAAACAAGGGCGAAAACTTCCTGTTCCATCGCGGCTTTTTTGGCTCCGTCGCTTTCGCGCGCCATGCGATAGTTGAGATATTCGTAGCGCAGATAATTCTTGATGTCGTCCAAACGGCGCTGAATGTCGGGTTGATTCGCGGTCGTTTTGCCGGCTTCGTCCACGCGGCGAAAGAGCGCGCCCAACACGCCGGGACTTATCGGCGGCGAGTTGTCGGCCATTTCATAATACTGCTTCATCGCGGGCGCTCCGGCGCCGAAGGCCTTCGTGTAAAAATCGCTTAACACAGCTTCAGCATCAGTTTGCGGGTTCCACATCAGCTTGTTGGCGAGATAATAGCCGCGCCCGTGCGGCCCCCAATTGTTGCCGCTTTCGGCGGAAACGCTGGTGGCGAAAGCGCCGCTCTGGGCGTTGGCTTTGCTCCACGCCTCGAACATCCACTTCAGCGAATTTGTGTTGGCAGCCTGTCCGCCGGGCCAGCGGTCGTAATCCCACAGCCATGTCGAGAAATACGCGTAAAAACCGAGGTTTTTGGCCTTTTTCGGCCACGCTTCGAGCAATTCCGGCAGCGTCAACTTGCCGCCGTTAAAGGCCATCGTGAGTTGAATATAAACGTTGGGTTCGAGTGCAAAGGGCGGTGGGTCGGAGTGCCAATTGTAAGCGTAAAGCCCGGCCATTTTGCGCTCGTTTGGATACGCTTTTTGTAGCGCGCGAGCGACTTCGTTGGCCATGCCGAAAATGGCGTCGCCCGGCGTGCCGAGTTTCTGGCTTTCGTCGCTTTCCGAGTAGCCGCCGCCATCGGCGGGATCGAGGCTCACCATATCGACATTGGGATGTTCTTTGAAGAAGCGCAGCGCGTAATCCACGACCATTTGGCGCACCGTCGGGTTTCCCAATTCGATTTGCGGCCCCTGGCGTTTTCCGCCGGTCAGCGCATAGTATTCCGGGTGCTTGTCGAACTCGGCTTTGTTTTGATCTATGACTTGAAACAGCGCGTGTCCGGCATTGACGCCAAACGATTCGGCTTGATTGTTGTGGCGCTTCCAATCCTGATAATCCTGACCGGCGCTTTTGCCTTGCGGATGGCCGTTATCGTTGAAAACGCCCCACGCATACCAAATGCTGCGCGACAAAATCACGGGCCGGTCGGTGATGTCGCGGTTGAAGGCCAGATTCGGCGTGTTCGGCGCGATTTCCCAATTGGGATTCGGGAAAAACCAGCGGCAGCCCAATTCTTCGAGCAGACGATAAGCCGCGTGGCTGGCGCCTAAATCGGTCGCTCCGAGCAGCAATAAGCGGTTTGGGCGCGTGCGAATGGCATAGGCTTCTTTGCCGTCGAAACTGTTGACGAGTTCCAAGGCTTTGCTCAAGGCCGGCGTGGGAAATTCGCTTAAGCTGCCCAGCACGATGCCGGATGAGCCGTCGCCGGTTTTCACTTCAAAAGTCGCACCGCTGATGCGCTTCAAGTAAGCCGCCAACTCCACTGCGACGGCTTTGGTCGAATTGGAGGCTTGCGGCGAAATCACAATCGGCAGCAAGGCTTTTCCTTTTTCGGCCAACGTTAGCGTGGTTTTGCTGGCCGTCGCGTTGCGCGTGATTGGCGTGAGGTTGACGCCGTTATCGGCGCGTCCGCCGGCGCCGATGAGGAGTGTTAGCACGACAGCCAATGCGGCCTTCCAATGAATCGTTGTCAAGCTCATCATGTTGTTTTTTGAACCTCGCAGTCTTAGTTTGACTCGGTTTCCTTGCTTAGAATCAGTTTAAAAAGTGTTTTCGTGGCAGAAATTGCGGCTGGAAGGGTGCGTGTGCCAGAGCAATCGCATGAGAAATTTTTCGGGCCAAATGGAGCGTGTGAGTGACCAAAACAGGCAAGAAGTCAACGATCCAACCTGTATGAACTTGCTTGAAAGCACTCTCATGAATCTCTCAATGCAGCTTTCTGAACTCGATAGCCGTAGTTTTGTCCTTCCAGCATCAACATCCAGACTTCAATAATTTCTCATGCGATTGCCCTGCAAGGTTCGCCCCTGTGAAATGCCCTTGCGTAGGGGCGAACCTTTTGTTCGCCCACTCCTATTCGGATAGGCTCTTATATAACTGTCCATTTGCAGGGGCAAGTTCAGCATTCACCCGCAGCATAATCGCACTGTGGCGACTATAAATTGCCGTTTTTAGTCCGCGCAGGTGGACTTCGCCGCTTTGTTGCCCGCAATTTATTCGCGGGGGAATAGATAGCAACTCACATGAAGAAACTCCTGCCGTTTCTCATCGCCTTGCTCATTTCAACGTCCGCTTTCGCCCAACCGCAAGGATGGCAACACACCGGAGAACTCACCATTCTCACCACGCCCGAAGGCGCGGGCCTTCCGACAGGCGCGACGCTGGAAAATTTTCCGTTGCTGGTGCGCCTGCATAAAGACTGGTTCGATTTCGCTCAGGCGAAGCCGAACGGCGAAGATATTCGCTTTAGCGACAGCAACGGCGCGGCGCTGCCGTTTCAGATTGAAGAATGGGACGCCGCGCGTGGAGAAGCCAGCATTTGGGTGCGTGTGCCGAAGATTGAAGGCAACGCGCGCCAGTTTTTGAAAATGCACTGGGGTAAGGCCGACGCGCAAAGCGAATCAAACGCCAAAGCCGTTTTTAACGAAGCCAACGGCTACGCCGGCGTGTGGCATATGGGCGAAACGGTGGCCGATGAAACTGGCGCGACGGATACGAAAAACCAGGGCACCACGCCGAGAGCAGGCGTCATCGGCACGGCGCGGCACTTCGCCGGCGGGCAGGGCATTTTCGGCGGCGACCACATCACAACTTATCCCGTTGGCTCGGAATCGAGCAGCACGGAAGTATGGGTCCGCGCGGAAGCGCCCAACTCCACGATCATGGGCTGGGGCGACCAAACACAACAGGGCAAGATAGTGATGCAATTCCGCAGTCCGCCGCATGTGGGGATGGATTGTTGGTTTTCCGATGCCAACGTGGAAGGCAGCGCTCGCGTCCCGCTGGGTCAGTGGAATCATGTCGTCCACACCTACCGGAAGGGCGAGGCGATCCTCTACGTGAACGGGGTAATGGACGCCATCAATACGAAGGATGGCGGGCCACTGAAGATCCCGAATCCGGCACGACTGTGGATCGGCGGTTGGACTGGGAACTATGATTTCGTGGGCGACCTCGACGAAGTGCGCATTTCGAAAGTGGCGCGCTCTGCCGACTGGGTGCGCCTCGAATACGAAAACCAGAAGCCGCAACAAACCTTAGTCGGGCCGATTATTCAGCGCGGCGCGGCGTTTTCGGTGTCTTCGGCCAAGCTCAAAGTGCCCGAAGGCCAAAGCGCCACCATCACCGCGCAGGCGGGCGGAGCGCAAAAACTGTTCTGGCTGCTCAAACAGGGCGGCGCTGAAAAAATCATCGCCACCGACCGCTTTCATTTCACCTTCGAGGCAGGCCGCGTTTCCGGCGACCAAAGCGCGACGCTGCAACTCAAGGCGGTTTTCGCCGATGGAGTGAAGACCAAAGAAGTCGCGCTGACGGTCAAAGAAACCATTCCCGAACCGGCTTTCACGCTCAAAGCGCCCGCCAAATGGGACGGGCGCACGCCGATTGAAATCATGCCGCAGGTGACGAACCTCGCCGCGATGCAGGCTAAAGGCGCGGGCAATTTAACCACGACGTGGAGCATCACCCCATTTGCCGTCATCAAAGAAGCCGCGCCCGGCAAACTGCTGTTAAAACGCGCCTTAAACAGCGGAAAAATGACGGTGACGGCGACCATCAGCAATGGCGGAGCGCCGGTCGCGCAATCGGCAGTCATCGCCGTGACCGAACCCAAAAGCGATGCGTGGGCCGAACGCGCGCCCTCCAAGGATGAAAAGCCCGAAGACGGCCAGTTCTACGCGCGCGACGACAAAAACGAAGGCACGCTTTTCTACAACGGCACGCTGGAAACGCCCGCCAGCGCGGTGTTTCTCAAACTCTACGCGGACGCCAATCTCATCAAAACCGAGACGCGCAAACTCGGCGCGGATAAGAGCTACGCCTTCACCGTGAAGCTCAAACCCGGCCTGATTAAATACAAAGTCGAGTTCGGCAGCAAAACCGGCGGCGCGGAAACTGTGCTGCAAGCGGTGAGCAATATCGTCTGCGGCGATGCCTATTTAATTGATGGCCAATCCAACGCGCTGGCGACCGACACCGGCGAGAAATCGCCGCCGGAAACGAGCGATTGGATTCGCAGCTATGGCCGCCCGAACGGCAACGCCAAAGACGGGCAAGGTAACCTATGGTGCAACCCGGTGTGGAAGGCACGGCAAGGCGAAAAGGCCGAACTCGGCTGGTGGGGCATGGAGTTGGCGAAGCGGCTGGTCGAAAGTCAGAAGATGCCGATTTTCATTCTCAACGCTGCCGTCGGAGGCACGCGCATTGACCAGCATCAGCGCAGCGCCGCCGACCCGACCGACCTAAACACGATTTACGGGCGGATGCTGTGGCGCGTGCAACAGGCCAGGCTCACGCACGGCATTCGCGGCATTTTGTGGCATCAGGGCGAAAATGATCAAGGTTCGGATGGCCCGACGGGCGGCTTCGGCTGGGAGAGCTATCAGCAGTTGTTTTTGGAAATGTCGGCGGCGTGGAAACAGGATTTCCCCAACGTCCAGCACTATTACATCTTCCAAATCTGGCCCAACTCCTGCGCGATGGGCGGACGCGATGGCAACGGCGACCGTTTGCGCGAAAAACAACGCACATTGCCGTTTTTGTTTTCCAATATGAGCATCATGTCCACGCTCGGCGTGCGCCCGTCCGGCGGCTGCCATTTTCCATTGGTCGGCTGGGCCGAATTCGCCCGCCTGATTCAACCGCTCATCGAGCGCGACAACTACGGCAAAGTGCCCGCCGCGTCCATCACGCCGCCGAATTTGCGCGGAGCCGTTTTTGGCGCCGCCCGCGACAGCATCGCGCTGGAATTCGATCAGCCCGTGGCGTGGGATGACAAGCTCGTTTCGCAGTTCTATCTCGACGGCGAAAAGGACAAAGTCGCTTCCGGCAGCGTCACGGGCAACGTGCTGACGCTCAAACTCAAAGCACCGAGCGCAGCGACGAAAATCACCTATCTCAAAGAATCGCAGTGGAATCAGGACACGCTGCTGAACGGCGCCAACGGCATCGCCGCGCTGACGTTTTACGAGGTGCCAATTGTGGCGGCGAAACTGGCCCCGTAATTCCATCCTCATATGAATTCAGGTGGTTCAAATAATTGAAAATTCAAATCATGAAATCTGTCTCGACGAAACTTCTGTCCCTCGCATTTGGAATCGCGGCCCTCGTTGCTGCCCCTTGCCCATCGCGCGCCCAGACTGCGGCGCCCGCTGCCGCGCCGCCAGTCGCGCTCATCACGCCCGCGCAGTGGCTCCAGCGCCAGCCGAAACCGATTTTTAAACCCGGCCACACCATGCCGCGCCTGACGCGCTATGGCTGGGACTTATCGTTAGAAACGAGTGTCGAGTTTGCCGATAATTGGAATTATGTCCTGCAAACTAACTATCTGAGCGACGAAACCGTCAAACGTGCGTTGAATGACCCGCAAAGCAGAGAAGCCAAAATGGTGGCGCTGGCGCTTTCCAACCCGAAGAAATATCCGCTGGGCGTGATCCTTTCGCGCGACGAGCCGCCCAACCCGGCGCCCGAAACATTCCTGCGCGACGCCGAAGGCAAGCTCATTGACGGCCAGAATATTTACAGCCCGCTCAACCCACAAAGCGTGCTCGACCAGATGGGCGAACTGCGGGCGCGTCCTTTGAGGGAGTTGCGGAAAAAAGTGCCGATCAACATCATTCTCAACGGCGGCGAATATGGTCTGGGCGTCCTCGGCTTCATGCAAAAGCAGGCCGAGCGCGATCCCAAAGTCGTGGCGGCCAAAGGCGACAGTGATTGGTTCAGCTTCATCTCCAAAGCCAAAGCGCGCGAACGCCAAACCATCGCTGATGCCGTCCGCAAAGCGGTTCCCGACCGCAATCTTTACATTTATTACGGCTCCGGCAACGTGGAGCGCAACCGTTACGGCGGCTGGGGCGATTGGGGCTATGACGACACTTATGCGCTGAACGCCACCGATTTGCCGTCCAACGAGTATTATTACAAGCACTTCAACAGTGGTTATCTGCCGGATGCGGGCGGCAACGACTTGTTGACGCGCGCGCTGAATGCGGTCGGTTTTCAAATCGCGCACAACAAAAATTACTCCTACGACTGGCTTTCGCCGGGCTGGGTTGAGGAGGCCGATGCTCATGGTAATCCGTTGCCGGCGGCGCCCAAACCCGCCGCCGGCGCGCAAAAACCGCAGTTGCAGGAAGGCAACGCGGCGGCTTTGGTTGATCCCAACGCGGGCGAACTCAGCCCGATGACGTTGTATGCCGGTTTTCTGAAATGCTTGTTCACCAGCGGTATGTTGGGCGGCAACGCGGGTTATTATGCGTTTCCAATCGGCGGTTTTGACGGCTCGTTTCCCGCCGATAAACCCGCGCATTACCTGCCGCAAATGACCACGCTTTCGCAAGTGCAGGCGCTGTTTTCCTATCTCGAAGACGACTTGCGCCACAGCGATTTGCTGCCCGGCCCGAACCGGCACATTTGGTCGAAAGATCAAGCGGCCTATGAATTTCCGACGGGCAATTTGGGCGTGCGCGTGCTGGCGCGCAAACACCGCACGAAAAACCTGTGGCTGATGACCGCGTGGGCCGCCGACGGCGTGGAGCGTCCGGTGAAAGTCGCCATTCCGCAACTCGGCGAAGTCACACTTTTGGCGCGTGCGGCGGGCAGCGTTTACACCGCCACTGTGCAGAACAAGCGGCCTCGCCTCCTGCTGACCGACCCGGATGCAATGACGCCGACCGCCAAAGGCTTCGCTCCCCAAAAAGTGACGCCCACCTAACTGAACTTTTTTCAAAAAGGTGGAGACTTAAAATGAAACAACTGCTTTGTCGGAGAGCTTTTATGACCACTGTTTTTGCGGCCCTCAGCGCCACCGTTATTCACGGTGCGCCGTTGGTGGGCGCGATTCGCTGGGATGCGTGGTATGGCGCGGACGGGCCGGTGACGGCGATGGAAAAATCGTTGGGGCCGCCGAAATATCACTTTCGCCTGCCGTGGTTTGCCACCGTCACCGGCGAAGGCGCAGTGAAAATTGACGGTGACCGCCCCGAAGTCATGGCGCGCGAAATCGAGTGGGCGGCCACGGCGGGACTGGATTATTGGGCGTTTGTGGACTACGGCGACAGTGGCGCGATGAGCCGTGGCCTGCGGAATTATTTGGCGGCAGACGACAAGCGCGGCGTGAAATACTGCTTCGTCGAAGAAGGCGGACGGCTGGACGGCAGCGATCTGGCGAAGATGTGGCCGCGTCTGGTCGGCCATTTTCAGCGCGCCGACTACGTCAAAGTGCTGGATGGCCGCCCGCTGCTATTTGTCTTTGGCCCCCCGAAAAAACTGGGCAAGCAACAATTCGACGACTTGGCAGAGCGTTGTTTGAAGGCTGGCTTATTACGTCCTTATCTGGTTTTCATGGGTTGGAACCCCGAAGCCGACAACAAAACCCGCACAGAACTGGGCTTCGATGCCGTTTCGGCCTACGGCGCGCACGGTGCCTATGATAAGCAGCCGCCGAGCTTCGCCGATTTAGTCGAAGGCGTGGAGCAAGGCCGATGGGAAACCTGCCGCCGCTTGAAAATTCCCTGTGTGACCTTCGCCACCAGCGGCTGGGACACGCGCCCGCGCATCGAAAACCCGCCGCCGTGGATAAATTGGGTGCAAGCCGATCCCGACCCCACGCCGCCTGCACAACAAACACCTCTGCGCGACGCCGCCACCGCCACGCCCGCACAGTTGGCGGCGCATATTAAAAATGCCGTGGCGTGGACGAACGCCAACCGGGACATCAATCTTAGCAACGCCATTTTGATTTACGCTTGGAACGAAAACGACGAAGGCGGCTGGCTGATGCCCACGCGCGGCGCCGACGGCCAACCCGACGACAGCCGAATTTTGGCATTACGTGAAGTTCTGCGTTGAGATGTCACCAGCGCGCGAACCGCGCCGCTGCCGTGGCCGAAAACGCAGTTCCTGACGCAAGGCACGCCACTGAAAGTGGGGACGTAACGGCGAAAACGCACACCATGGAACACCTTCGCCAACTCGCCGGAGCCTTACTTTTTATGAACGCCAACCTCGTCCACGCCGAGACGTTGCCACCGATTACAGCGGCAAAGTGCCGCAAAACCTCGACGAACTATGGGCTGGGTTCGACCCGCGCCGCGAGCCGCTGCAAAGCGAGATTCTCAAAGAATGGGAACAAGACGGCGTGGTCTGCCGCGTGGTGCGCTTTCAGGTGGGCGAATTCAAAGGCGCACCGGCCAAAGTCGCGGCGTTTTATGTGTTTCCCAAAGGCACGACAAAAATTCCGGGGCTGCTGCAACTGCACGGCAGCGGGCAGTCGGCCAGTTTTGATGGCGCCTTTGCCAACGCCAAACGCGGCTACGCTTCGCTGTCGCGTAAACTCGGCCCGCAGACAACTTTGTTCTACCGGCCTGCAAACTCTGTCTCAACCATCATTGGAGGTCATCATTATGCGGTTTTCAACCCCAAATGTCCGAAAAAAAAGCCAGAAAATGGCGCTTGTCGCCCTCGTTTTGCTCGTCGCGCTGGTGCCTGCATTCGCCAAGCAGAAGGTCATCGTCCTTAAAGGCCATACGCATTGGCTGTTTGGTGCGGAATTCAGCGCTGATGGCAAACGCATCATCACCGCCAGTTGGGACAGAACGGCGCGGGTCTGGAATGCCCAAAACGGCCAGTGCTTAGCCATCCTTAAAGGACAGGTGCAAAGTGCTCAATTCAGCGCGGACGGCAAACGCATCGTCACCGCTGGAGACGACAATATGGCGCGGGTGTGGGATGCCAGCAGTTACCAGTGCTTAACTGTTTTCAAAGGACATACGGATTCGGTGGACGCTCAATTCAGCCCGGATGGCAAGCGCATCGCCACTGGCAGTTGTGATCATACGGCACGGGTGTGGGATGCCACCAGCGGCCAGTGCTTATCCATCCTCAAAGGACATAATAAATGTGTGTGGGCGCCGCAATTCAGCGCGGACGGCAAACGCATCGTCACCTATGGTGACAATACGCCGCAGGTGTGGGATGCCAGCAGCGGCAAGTGCTTAGCTGTCCTCAAGGGACATGAGGAATTTGTGAACACTGCACAGTTCAGCGCTGATGGCAAACGCATCGTCACCGCGAGTTCGGACAAGACAGCGCGGGTTTGGAATGCAATCAGCGGCCAGTGCTTAATGGTTCTCAGGGGACACGAAGAAACCGGGGTTGGTGCGGAATTCAGCGCGGACGGCAAGCGCGTCGTCACCTGTAGTCGGGACAAAACGGCGCGAGTGTGGGATGTCGGGCCGTAGTCGTTTGCCGCTGCCGTGGCAGGAAACGCAGTTCTTGACGGAGGGCGTGCCGTTTTGCCGTGGGGCCGTAAACAGTGAGAAAGCTCTATGAAATTTCGCACGATGCTTTTGGGTGCCTTGCTGCTGCCGAACGTCGCCCACGCTGAAACGTTGCCGCCGTTGGACGCGGGCAAGGCGCCGCAAAACTTTGATGAAATGTGGGCTGGTTTCGACCCGCGCCGCGAGCCGCTGGAAACCGAAGTTCTCAAAGAATGGGAACAAGACGGCGTGGTGCTACGCGTGGTGCGCTTTCGTATCGGCGTTTTCAAGGGCCAAAAGGCGATGCTGGCGGCGGTTTACGGCTTTCCCAAAGGCGCCGCACACTTGCCCGGCCTCGTGCAGATTCACGGCGGCGGCCAATATGCCGACTACAAAGCGCCGCTCACCAACGCGCAGCGCGGCTACGCCACGGTTTCCATCGCGTGGGCGGGCCGCATCAGCGCGCCCGGTTACACGGTGAACAACGACGTGGTGAAACTGTTCTGGGAGGGCAAAACCACCGACGCGGCCTACAAGCTCACCACCGACTGGGGCGCGCTTGATGCCTATCACGCGCCGTGCCGCAACGAGAAAAACGCCTTCGCCAACGTCAACGCCGTGCCGTGGACTTTGGACGAAGTGGAATCGCCGCGCAATAATCCGTGGTTTCTGTGCGCGCTCGGCGCGCGGCGCGCCCTGACATTTTTGGAGCAGCAAAACGAAGTGGACGCAGAGAAACTCGGCGTTTACGGCCACAGCATGGGCGGCAAAATCACCGTGATGACCGCCGCCGCCGATGCGCGCGTCAAAGCCGCCGCGCCTTCGTGCGGCGGGCTGAGCGATCTCGATTCCAACAACGCGCTTTATCGCGCCACCATTAACGACGACCAAAGCCTGCAACGCATCGCCTGCCCGATTATGTTTCTCAGCCCATCCAACGACTTTCACGGGCGCATCAACGACTTGCAAAGCGCGATGCAACTCATCAAAAGCCGCGAGTGGCGCGTCACCTGTTCGCCGCACCACAACCATCAGGACACTGCCGAATATCAAGTGGCCGGCCCGCTGTGGTTCGACCAAATTTTCAAGGGCACTTTTCAGTTCCCGCGCACGCCCGCAGCCGCAGTGGAGCTAAAAGCCCGCGACGGCGTGCCGCGCTTCACTGCGACGCCAGACGCGGCCAAGCCCATTCTCGGTGTGGACATTTTCTACACGCAGCAGGGGCAACTTCCCGGCGAGCGCAACGACCACGAAAACACCATGGCGCGCTTCTGGCATTGCGCCAAGGCGCAGCGCACAGGCGATTCGTGGACGGCGCCGCTGCCGCTTTTCTCCACCGACAAACCGCTGTGGGCCTACGCCAACGTGCTGTATCCGCTGGAAAAGCCCGTCAGCGGCGCCGGTTATTACTATGCGGATTACACCGCGCGGCAGTTCACTTTGTCGTCGCGCACGCTGATGATTTCGCCCACCGAACTGCGCGCCGCCGGAGTGCAAGCCACCGTGCGGCCCTCGCTTCTCATCGAAGAGTTCGCGCCGAATTGGCAAAAGGAATGGTTCACCTACGACCTCACCGACAACTGGGCGCGCAAGACGCACAAGCTCCACGACCCGCAATGGCAGGCGCCCGCCGGGGCCAAAGTCGCGCTCGAAGTGCGCGCCGCCAACCCGAATCGTTTGGTCATCGGCCTCGACGATTTCGCCGCCGAAATTGCGCTATCCGGCGGCGCGGCGTGGCAAAGCATCGCGCTTGCGCCCGCCGATTTTCACAACGCCGCCGGAACCGCACGCTCCGATTGGCAAGGCCTCCGCGAACTCCGTCTCGGCCCCAAAGAAACGCTGCGCCTGCGCGACGAGACGAAAGAATTTGGCGCCAATTGGCAAGGCGCCGCGCCGGAATTTCGCAATCTGCGCTGGCTGCCGCCCGCCGAGGCTGACAAAAAATGAACGCAAAAATCTTGGCCCTGTTAACGCTGTTGGCCGCCCCCGCACTGGCGCAGGCCGCTGAAACTAAGCCCGCGTTGTGGGCGATGTATTACGCCTGGTATGAAACCGCCGGCGGGCCGCATGGGCGTTGGAGTCAGTGGAGCGAAGACGTATCCAAGTCGCCAAATCCGAAGCCCAAATCGAAGGCGCAGCCATTGATTGGCTACTACGACAGCGACAATGCCGAGGTCGTGCGCTGGCACGTTCGGCTGGCCAAGGCGGCGGGCATCGAGGCGTTTTTGGCGTCGTGGTGGGGCGATGCCAATATCAGCGGCGCGGCGTTTGAGAAAGTTATTCTGCCCGTCGCCGCCCAGGAAAAGTTCAAAGTCGCGCTGTGCAGCGAACTGGCGCAGTTTCACAGCGACGTGAAAGTTTTAACGCGCCAAATGGCCGGCGTGCTGCGCCGCACCAAGGACAGTCCGGCCTACCTGCGCGTGGATGGCAAGCCGCTGGTTTATCTCTATCAGGTGCCGTTCGACCCGAAGCTGACGCCCGCGACCTTCGATGAACTGCGTCGGGACGTGGAGGCCGAGGTCGGGCCGGTTTATTGGATGATGGACAAGATTACCAACCCCAACAACAGCGGCCTAACATTTCCCGCCGAGTGGCTGAAGATTCCCGGAATCCCCATGATCGGCTTCTACGGCACCTTCAGCGTGAAGCGGATTTGGAAATATGAGGAACTCACGCCCGACTATGCGCGGCTGGCCGCGCAGGCGCACGGGGCCGGCAAAAAAGTGTTCCTGCCCGCGCATCCCGGCCACGACAACAGTGGTTTTCGGCCCGACGACAATTTCGTGATGCCGCGCGAAGACGGAGCCACGCTGCGCGGTTATCTGCGCGCCGCCACCGAGGCCAAGGCCGACGCCGTGCTGCTGACCAGTTTCAACGAGTGGCCGGAGACGACGAACGTCGAACCGTCGTCGTCATGGGCCGATCCGTATTTTTATCTGAAGATTCTGGCGGAATGGAAAAGTCTGAAATTTAAAGCGCCGTCATTGCCGTGAACAGTTCGGGCTTCGCACAGCAAGACACTTTGGCAAACTTCCGCCTCGCTCATGCCCAAATCCTCCCCGCCGCCACGCGCTTTGCCTTCGCTCGCTCTTGCCGTAAGCGTGTTGGCGGTTTCCAGCGGTTCGATTTTCGTGCGATTGTCCGACGCGCCACCGTTGGTGACGGCGGCGTGGCGGCTGACTTTTGCCACGGCGCTGCTTCTTCCGTTTGTTTGGTGGAATGCGCGCCACGAAGTGCGGCAACTGTCGCGCGGCAACCTCGGCATCGGCGCGCTGGCGGGTTTCTTTTTGGCGCTGCACTTTGCCACATGGATCACGTCGCTGAGCTTCACCACAGTGGCGAACAGCACGGTGCTGGTCAACACCGCGCCGGTATGGGTGGCGCTGCTGACGCCGTGGCTCACCGGCGACCGCATCACGCCGCGCGCGTGGCTGGGCATCGGCACCAGCGTGGCCGGTGCAGTGGTGATTGGATTCGGCGATTTTTCAGGCGGCACGCGCGCGTTGATTGGCGATGCGTTGGCGCTGGCCGGAAGTCTGGCGCTGGCGTTTTATCTGCTGGGCGGGCGCAGGTTGCGCGCCAAGCTGTCGCTGCCTGCTTATCTCGGCGTTTGCTACAGCAGCGCCACGGTGTTGCTTTGGGTTTGCGTGCTGGCGGGCGGACTGCCTTTCACTGGCTTTGGTAGCGGCACATGGGGCGCGCTGTTCGGCATGGCGCTAATCAGCCAACACCTCGGCCACAGCAGCTACAACTGGGCGATGCGCTATTTCAGCGCCGGGTTTATCGCGGTGTGTTTGCTGGGCGAACCGGTCCTCAGTTCGCTGCTGGCGTGGCGCCTTTTCGGCGAAGCACTAACCGGCTTAAAAGTCGCGGGCGGCGCGCTGATTCTCGTCGGAATTTATCTATCCGCCACGTCGCAAACGAAATCAGAGCCAAAACAAAGCGCACCGGCTTAAACTGTCCCACAGTTACTGGCTCGACAGAACGAATTCACCATGAAAATCACGCTCACACTCCTCGCCCTGCTGCTCGCTCCACTGGCAGCCCGCTGTGCCGATGCCGACACAAAGACCTTGCGCGTTTTCATCTTTGCCGGCCAGTCCAACATGGTTGGCTCGGATTCAAAGGTGAAGGACATCAAACGCTTTCCGCCGTTTGCCGGTTTGGACAAGCCGCAGAAGGACGTGCTGTTTTCCTACAAGCTTGGGCGTGAGGAAATGCAGTCCTCGAACGGCTGGA
>JANMKN010000096.1:0-18020 GCA_031372065.1 Abditibacteriaceae bacterium
TCGCACGCCGCGCGCGTCGGCGCGATGACAATTACGCGCCCGGTAGGAGGTTCAGCGGCAACAAACGCCTCGTGATCGGGCGGCAAAAAACGGTCTTGGACAGATTGAAGCATACGTTTGAACAGTTTACGCAGACATTGCCATCACGAAGCGGCAAAAGTGGATCAGCTTATGCAAAAAACTGTCAATTTAGTGTATTGCGGGCAATAATTAAATCGTCCAAACTTCTCTTTATCCAATTGTCGTAAGTGTGACTGCAACTTTTGAGCGTCAAAAGGTCTTAAATTCTCATGATTCGTCCGGTCATTCTTTCGTCGGCCCTTGCATTAAGCAGCGCCGTTATTTTGTCATGTGGTGTGGCGCACGCGGCCAAACCAGTGCCCGCCAAAGTTGGCTTTAACAAAGATATTCGGCCTATTTTGGCTGAAAATTGCTTTCCGTGTCACGGCCCCGACCCAGCGGCGCGTAAGGCGCAGTTGCGACTTGATACCCAAGCGGGTTTTTTCGATAATCGCGGCGATGGCGCGACGATTATCAAAGGCAAACCGCTCGACAGCCCGCTTTTTAAGCGCATCTCATCGCATGATGAAAATGAAATCATGCCGCCGCCCAAATCGCACAAGCAATTGAAGCCGGAGCAAATCGCGCTTATAAAACAGTGGATTGAAGAAGGCGCGCCGTGGCAGCCGCATTGGTCGTTTCTCAAGCCCGAACGCAGCGCTTTGCCCGCTGTAAAAAACAAAAAATGGGTCAAAAACCCGATTGATAATTTCATTTTGGCGCGTTTGGAACAAGCCGGTTTGCAGCCCGCACCTGAAGCCGACAAATACACTTTGGCGCGTCGCGTGTCGCTGGATTTGACAGGCCTGCCGCCTACGCCGCAAGAACTGGAAAATTTCGTTGGCGATAAAGCGCCGGACGCTTACGAAAAGCTGGTTGATCGCTTGTTGGCAAGCCCGCATTATGGCGAACATCGTGGGCGTTATTGGCTGGATGCGGCGCGCTATGCCGACACGCACGGCTTGCATTTCGACAACTACCGCGAAATCTGGCCGTATCGTGATTGGGTTATCAACGCCATCAACAAAAACGAGCCGTTCGATCAATTTACGGTTGAACAAATCGCGGGCGACCTGCTACCCAATCCGACGCAAGATCAACGGGTGGCGACAGGTTTTCATCGTTGCAATACCACCACCAACGAAGGCGGCACGATTGTCGAAGAAAATCTGGCGAACTATGCGCGTGATCGTGTGGAAACAACCTCATGGGTGTGGCTCGGCCTGACTTCCAACTGCGCGGCCTGTCACGATCACAAATTCGACCCGATTACGCAAAAAGACTTCTACTCCATGAGCGCCTTTTTCCGCAACACCACACAAGGCGGCTTGGATGGAAATATCAAAACCGGAAACGGCCCGATTATTACGGTTATCACTGACCCCGACGACTCCAAACGCTGGGACACCTTGCCCGAATTAATCAAAACGGCCAAAGCCGCCATCGAAACGCGCAAAAAAGAAGCAGCGCCTGATTACGATAAATGGGTGACAAATGTCAAAGCCGAAGATTTCAAAGTGCCAACCGATAAAATGCTGCTGCACGCGGCTTTAACCGAAGGCGCGGGCGATGAAATTAAAGCGACTTCGAACGAAGCAAAACAATTTAAGGCCACGGGCGCCGTGGAATGGAAAGCCGATGGCAAATTAGGCGCGGCGCCGGTCATTAAAAAAGATGTGACGTTTGATTTGGGCGATATTGGCGACTTTGAAAAAGATCAGTCGTTTAGCTATGGCGCGTGGGTCAAAGGAACGGGCATCGCGGGCGCGGGCATCATCGCGCGCATGGACGAAGGCAGCGATTTCAGAGGCTGGGATTTGTGGGCGCAAGGCAATGAATACGCAGCGCATATTATCAACAAATGGCCGGAAAATGCCCTGAAAGTGGCTACCGAAGGCAACGCGCTCAAACCCAACGAATGGCAGCACGTTTTCGTGACGTATGATGGCTCCGCGAAACCAGCGGGCTTGAAAATTTATGTCAACGGCGTGGCTGCCAAAACCAGAGTTGAGCAGGATTCGCTCAAAGACACTATTCGGAGCAAAGTGCCTCTGCGCATCGGGCAACGCAGCAAGGGCAGCTTTTTCGAGAACGGGCAAGTGCAGGATGTGCGCTTGTATAATCGCAAATTGGAAGCGGGCGAAGTGAAATCGCTGGCCGATAATTCCACTTTGCAATCGCTGATTGGCATTGCCGCCGATAAGCGCAACGACGCGCAAAAGAAAAGTCTGCTCGACTATTATCTGAACAACGAAGACGCGACTTACAAAACAAACATTGCACAGGTTAGCACGCTTGAAACCGAAAAAACCGTCCTGCAAAACAAGTATCCGATCACTCATGTGCAGCAGGAGAAAATGGATTCGACGCCAATGGCGAACATTCTTTATCGCGGCGCTTATGACCAGCCCAAAGATAAAGTCGAAGCCAATGTTTTTTCTGCGCTCAACCCAATGCCCAAAGACGCGCCGAAAAACCGTTTGGGACTGGCAAAATGGCTGGTGGATGCTGAAAACCCGCTCACGGCGCGGGTCACGGTCAATCGCTTCTGGCAGGAGGTTTTTGGCAACGGCATCGTGAAGACTTCCGAAGATTTGGGCATTATGGGCGAAGCGCCCTCTCATCCCGAATTGCTTGACTGGCTGGCCGTCGAATTCCGCGAAAGCGGCTGGGATATGAAGCACATCTTCAAGCTGATGGTGATGAGTTCGGCGTATCGTCAGGCCTCAATCACCACGCCGCAAAAGCGTGAGAAAGATTTGGAAAATCGCCTGCTTTCGCGCGGCCCGCGCTTTCGCATGGACGCCGAAATGATTCGTGATTACGCTTTAGCTGCCAGCGGCACGCTTTCGGCGAAACTCGGTGGCCCGCCCGCTAAGCCTTATAATCCCGATGGTTTGTGGGACGTGGTTGGTATGTCGGGCAGCGACACGCGCACTTATGTGCGCGACAAGGGCGAAGGGCTTTATCGGCGCAGCGTTTACGATTTTTGGAAGCGAATGTCGCCGCCAGCTAACTTGGAAATTCTCAACGCTCCGGCGCGCGAAACCAGTTGCCTGCGCCGCGAACGCACCAACACTCCGTTGCAAGCGCTGGTTATCATGAATGATCCGCAATTTGTCGAAGCCTCGCGCAACTTGGCACAAACCGCCTTGAAGCAAGGCGGCAACGACGACAAAACGCTGGATGAAATCAGCGAACGCCTGCTGTGCCGCACTTTGAAACCGGCGGAACGACAAATTTTAAAAAGCAGTCTGCAAACGCTGCAAGCCGAATTTGCTGCCAAACCCGACGATGCCAAAGCCTTTATCAACGTCGGCGAAAGCAAGCCTGACGACAAACTGCCCGCGCCACAATTGGCCGCGTGGACAATGGTTTCCAGCCAGATGCTGAATCTGGACGAAGTCTTGAATAAGTAATCGTAAGGGCGAACCTTGTGTTCGCCCCATAGCGTATCACAGGGCGAACACAAGGTTCGCCCTTACAGGAACTATCATGCATCCTTTTGAAGAACAACAATTGCTCGAAACGCGCCGCCAGTTTTTGGCGCGCAGCAAAAATGTCGTTGGCTATGCGGCGCTGACCAGTTTATTTGGCGAAGCGATGCTGCAAAACATCACTTCGGCTGCCGAAAACCCCGGCGCGGCGGAAAAAGGGTCGCCCGGCGCGCCGCGTGCGGCGGAATATCGCATTCCCGGCAAAGCCAAAAATGTGATTTACCTGCACATGGTCGGTGGCCCGGCGCAAATGGATTTGTATGATTACAAGCCAGCGATGGTCGAGCAATACGACAAAGATTTGCCCGAAACCATCCGCAACGGCCAGCGCCTAACAACCATGACCAGCGGCCAATCGCGTTTTCCCGTTGCGCCTTCGATTTTCAAATTTGAGCAGGCCGGAAAATGTGGAATGTGGATGAACACGCAGCTTTTGCCCGAAACCGCAAAGTGCGTGGATGATATGTGTTTCATCCGCTCGATGCACACCGAAGCCATCAATCATGAACCGGCCATTGTCGCCATGCAAACCGGCAATCAAGTGGGCGGCAAGCCATGTTTGGGTTCGTGGGCTTCGTATGGTTTGGGTTCGGAAAAGAAAAACTTGCCGAACTTCGTGGTTTTGGTGGCCACGCCCACCAACCGCGAACAAGAGCAGGCGATTTCGGCACGCTTGTGGTCGGCGGGCTATCTGCCCGGCGAACACGCGGGCGTTTCGTTTCGCAGCAACGGCGACCCGATTTTGTATATCAACAATCCGCCCGGCGTTTCCGATGTCATGCGTCGCAAAATGCTGGATGGCCTCAACAAGCTGAACGAAATGAATTACAACAGCGTGGGCGATGTGGAAACGCAAACGCGCATCGCGCAATACGAAATGGCGTTTCGGATGCAAACCAGCGTGCCGGAATTGACCGACTTATCCAAAGAAACCGACACAACGTGGAAACTTTACGGCGAAGAAGCCAAAAAGCCCGGCACTTTTGCCAACCACGCTCTGATGGCGCGCCGCCTTGTCGAGCGCGGCGTGCGTTTTGTGCAAATTTACCTCAATAACTGGGACCATCACGGCAATTTAACCGGTCGTATGCCATCGCAATGCAAAGACATTGATCAAGCGACGTTTGGCCTGATTAACGACCTCAAATCGCGCGGTTTATTTGATGAAACGCTGATAATTTGGGGCGGCGAATTTGGCCGCACGATTTACTCGCAGGGCGGCTTATCGAAGACCAATTATGGCCGCGACCATCATCCGCGCTGTTTTTCGATGTGGATGGCCGGCGGCGGCGCCAAAGGCGGCACCATTTACGGCGAAACCGACGATTTTTCGTATAACATCGTCAAAGACCCAGTTCACATCCGCGATTTTCACGCGACGGTTTTGCACCTTTTGGGCATTGACCACAACCGTTTCACTTACAAGTTTCAAGGCCTTGACCAAAAGCTGACGGGCGTCGAACCGGCGCAAGTGATTAAAGCGCTTATCACTTAAAGTTTCGATAAACCAAAGCGGGGCTGTCACCTTTTAAGGAGACAGCCCCTTGTTTTGTCTCTGCTTTCATGAATAATCGCCGTCAGAAAATGCCATCGCCGCTGGAAATTGTCGCGGATTTTGTGGCTTTCCCCTTACGCGCTTTGTTCTTGGAAACCGAAGGCAGATTTGGACTTTCATCCTTGCGCGAAGAGCGCATGAGAATTGTTTGGCGTTTTTGTCTCGGACGGGTTTTAGATGTTGGGTGCGGGCCGGGCAATCTCTTTATTCGGGAATTTATCGGCACCCAAAACGGCGTGGGCGTGGACTGTTTTGCCTACGAAGGCGTGGAAAATGTGGTGCCCGATTTAACGCATTTGCCCTTTGAAAACGAAACTTTCGATACCGTGACTCTCATCGCTGTCGGCGGTCATATTCCTCGTTCACAGCGCGCCGCCGAGTTTCAAGAATTAGCGCGCGTTTTGAAAAACGGAGGCCGTTTGGTAATGACCGAAGGTGAACCGGTTACGCAATATCTGGTGCATCAGTGGGTTTTCTGGCTGCACAAACAACGCGGCACGCAAGATATGGATTCCGAGCGCGGCATGGAAAACGACGAAGAATTTTGTATGCCGCGAGGCGAATTATTAGGTTATCTCAACACGCCGCCGCTGCGTTTTAAGCGCCGCAAACGCTTTATGTGGCGCTTGAATAATGTTTATGTGGCGCAAAAAGAATCTTCCTGATGCTGTCTTTGAAATTTGCAAATTATGACGAAAGTTGGCGCGCCCGCTGGGACGAATTTGCCGATTTACACGGCACGCTGTTTCACAAAATATCATGGTTGCAAACTTTACAAAAAAGTTTTGGTTATCAGGCGCGGCATCAATTGATTTTAGATGATAAAAACGAAATCGCTGCCGTTTTGCCACTCTGCATCGCGCGCAATTTGCGCGGTCAACGCGTCGGCGTTTCGTTACCCTTCGTGCATTTTTTGAATCCGGCGTGCCGCAGTGAAAAAACGCGCGATTTCCTCATTGCACAGTGCCCGAAATTGAGCCGCGATTTACATCTGCACTATCTGGAACTGCGTTTGGATTATGAATTATGCGAAACGGTTGAAGCGGGCCGCAATAATGAAAATGTAACCTTTGTTTTGCCTTTGGACGGCGATGAAAAGGCTGTTTTGGCTTTAGCTTCGGGTGATAACCGGCGTCGCACGCGCCTTGTCTATCAAGGCGACTGGTTCGAAACGTCGCTTGATAAAGCGCGATTGCCGGAGTTTTACGAAGTCTATCGCAGGCGCCAGAAACAATTGGGTTCGCCCGCGCCTGCGTTGTCGTTTTTTGCCAATATTAGGGGGAAACTGCCGGAGAATGTGACGCTTCTGACGGTTGCAGATAAGCGACTGCAAAAAGTTGTGGGCGGAATGTTTTTATTGGCCGATGGCGCCACGTTGTATTATCATTGGGGTGCCACGCGGGTGGAATATAATGCCTATCATCTCAATCATTTTATGTATCGCGAAGCGATTCTCTTCTCGCTGCAAAAGCGATTTCGATTTTTCGATTTAGGCCGTTCGCCGCGAAGCGAGCAGGGCGGAACTTACCGCTTTAAAGAGCAGTTTGGCGCGGAGCCGAAATCGCTTTTTTATTATCGTTTCGGCCAACAGCCGCAGGATTGGCACAACGCGCAAAAAACGATGAAACCATTGATCGAAATCTGGAAAAAAACGCCAGCGTTTTTGACGGATGGCGCCGGGCATTATTTAATCGGGCGCGCTTTGCCCTAACCTATGAATCAAGAAGAATTGCGCTGTTTTTATGATGCAGAAGCGCGGCGTTGGGGCGATTCGGCGCGCACCGCACAATATGTCAGCGGGGGCAATTTTCGCTTGTTGCAGAGGCGTCTTTTGGCGTGGACACGCAGCGCGCAACCATTAAAGATTTTAGATGCCGGTTGCGGAACAGGATTATTCAGCGCGCCTTTGACACGCCGCCATGAAGTGCATGGCGTGGATTTTTCTGATGAAAGTTTGCGTTTCGCTGCGCGGCATGGATTGAAAATTCGCAATGCCGACTTGAGGGCTTTGCCTTACGAAAATGAAGCCTTCGATTTAGTCTTGTGCATCGGCGTTTGGCAACATTTAGCGGAATGCGAGCCGGTTTTAATTGAGCTGTCGCGCGTTACGCGGCGCGGCGGTTTGGTCGTGGTCTCCACCATCAATCGCCATTCGGTTCAGCGCCGCGTTTTATCACACTTGTGGCACCCCGCCGTGGCTGAGACTCTGCGTGCCTATAACGCGCCCGAATTGCAAAACGATTTTGAAAAATGCGCTTTGCAGGACATCGAATTTTTGAATTTATATTATCCTTTGCCCTACGTTACACGGCGGCGAAAAACTAATTGGTTGCAAGATTTTTTCAGTTCGACGGTGGCGATTCGGGGCCGCAAACTTTAAGTTCAACTCTCGGTTGTGAGCGATTTGTTTTTTACTTTCGATGTCGAGGTTTACGCGCCGCTGCGCCATGACCGCGTTTTTTTGCGCGCTCAGGGCGAGGTATGGCAAAGCGTGTTGGAGCATTTACAGCGCGCCGCCGTGCGCACTACATTTTTCGTAACCGGTGAGTTTGTGGAAACCTATCCGGTGTTATTTGATGAGATGGTGCAAAGCGGACATGAAATCGCCTCGCATACCATGACGCACCGGCCTTATTTTTCGATTGGCGACAAAGAATTTGAAAATGAAATCGCGCGCAGCAAAAATTTTCTCGAAGACGTTTCGCAAACATCAGTTAGCGGTTTTCGCGCGCCGTTGGGGCAAATTCCCTCACACTTGGCGGCGCTTTTGAAAAAGCACGGTTACCATTATGATTCTTCGGTTGCCGCCACGCATATTCCCGGCCATTTTCAGGCTTTAGGCGCGCCGCAGCGGATTTATCACGCCTCGTTAGAAGAAGTGCGGCGCGAAGATGAAAATTCTAATTTCTGGGAAATTCCCATCGCTGTCACTCCAAAAATTCCGCTGCCTTACGGCGGATTTTTTTTGTCGTTTATCGCGCCTGTGGCATGGCGTTTTCCGCAAACGCAAAAACAATCGCACGTTATGTTTTCGCATCCGCACGATTTTATAGACATGAGAAAACAGGCTGGTTGTTATGCGTGGGATAGATTCAAAATTACGCGCAATAATTGGCGAATGCTGGCGCATTTTTGTCGGCAACGGCAAGGCAGCGATGCGCGCTTATGCCAATTGCCCAAAGGCGAATCATGTTTCTAACACCATTCGCCGCGCTGCCAATTCAAGTGCGACAAGTGTTGGGATTGCCGCGCGCCACAGCCCGCAAATTAGCCGCTGAATTGGCCGCGCTGCAATGTGATTTTTCGTTCGCGCAACTCGAAGAAACAGCAATTCCGTCTTACACGCATCGGTTGGCGCCCATTCGTTATTTGTTCTTGCGGCGTGTGCGCGTGGCACTTGATTTAACACGCAAAAATTTGCCCACGCGCAGTGAAATTTTAGATTTCGGTTGCGGTGCCGGGTTGATGACAATCGCTTTAAAACAGCATGGTTTCAAGCCTGTTCGCTGCGATATTCGCCCGCAATTTTGCGCGCCTTCGGCACAGGCAATGCCTGGGGCCCAAATCGAAAACTTTGCCGAATTAAAACGCTTTCGCGGCTGCGTGGCGTTGGATGTTTTGGAACATTTGAGCGAAAACGAATTACGCGACTTTGCCGCCGGTTTCGCGCCAGATGCTGTGTTGATTGTATCGGGGCCGACGGAGAATTTTCTTTATCAAATCGGACGACGCGTGGCCGGATTTAAAGGCGGTTATCATCAGCGCGATGTATTTCAAATTTTGCAATTCCTGCAAAGCGTTGGGTGGAATTTAGAATCGCCGCCGCGTTATATTTTTTCGCGCTGGTTTTGTCCGGCGTTTGTCGTTGTGGCTCTGCACAAAGGCGCGCTTTGAATCGGGTAAAATTTCAGGCGATGGAACACGAAAAAGCGGCGCGCATCGCCGTTGTCATTCCCTGCTACCAAGTGCGCGACACAATTTTGCAAGTCATCGCTGGAATCGGCCCGCAGGTCCAGGCGATTTATGTAGTGGACGATGGCTGCCCACAAGAAAGCGGGGCGCACGTCGAAGCCAATTGCCGCGATCCGCGCGTGGTGGTTTTGCGCTGCGAGAAAAATTTGGGCGTGGGCGGCGCGATGAGCAAAGGCTTCCGACAAGCGTTGCAAGACGGCGCTTTTATCGTGGTGAAAATGGATGGCGATGGGCAAATGGACGCTTCGTTTTTGTCGCGCTTGGTGCAGCCACTCTTGTCGGGCATGGCCGATTACGCCAAAGGCAACCGCTTTGCCGCGTCCTATCAAATGCGCCTGCAATTGCAACAACAAATGCCGCTTTTGCGGCGTTTTGGCAACAGCGTTTTATCGTTCGTGCATAAATCCATGTCGGGCTATTGGAATATCATGGACCCGACCAACGGTTACAGCGCCATTCATCGCGTGGCCTTGGAAAACATTGATCTCGAACGCGTGGCGCGCGGCTATTTTTTCGAGAACGATATGTTGTTTCAACTGAGCCTGATCGGTGCCGTAGTGCGCGATGTCCCGATGCCGGCGCGTTATGGCGAAGTGAGCAGCAACTTGCAAGTGCGTCGCGTGTTGTGGGAGTTTCCGCCGCTGATATTGAATCGCTTTTGCAAGCGTTTGTTTTACAAATATTTCATCAACGATTTCAATGTCGCGTCACTGGAAATGCTGATTGGACTGCCTTTAGTTGCGGCGGGCACGCTGTATGGCAGTTACCGCTGGATGGGCGGCATTTTGTATAGCTGGGAAAACACATCGGGCACCGTGATGTTATGCGCTTTGCCGATTATTTTAGGTTTTCAATTGCTGCTTTCGGCGGTTAGCTACGACATCAACAACGTGCCTAAAGTGCCACTGAGCAGCGGACTCGAATAAACGATTGCAAACCAACTTTATGCGCGATTATTTGCGAAAATTCATTCAAAATTCGTGGGCCGTTTTTATTTTTATTTTGTTATTCGATGGCGCTTTGCTATGGAAAACAGGCCCGGCAGCGATTGCCGCCGATGCGAAATGGTATGCTGATGCGGCGCATCAACTGGTGGCGTTGCAATTTAATTTTTCAACTTATTTTTCCCAAATCCAAAGCCCGATTTCGCCGGTTTTTTATATCACTTTCGTGACGCTCGTTGCCTTATGCCAAAAGCTGCTCGGCGCTTATTGGCTGCAAGGCGTTTTGCTGGTGAATGTGGGCGCTTTGGCTTGTAGCGGAACGCTCGTTGTGCGCTTGGTATTGCGATTAACGAAGCAAAAAAGCGCGGCCTTTATCGCTTTGCTTTTGTTTTTATCGTGCCTCGAAATGTTCAATTGGGCGCGCTTTGTTTTGACCGATACGATTTTTATGGCGCTATCGTGCGCGCTATTTTATAGTCTTGCGCGCGCCGTCACCGCTGAAGTGCCCCAAACGGCCAAAAAACACGCGTTGCTTGCGCTGGTTTTGCTTTTTTTAGCGCCTTTTAGCCGTCCGACGGGCGTAATTTTGTTTCCGATTGTCGCAGTTTTGTATTTCGCCCGCATCGTAGAAAAAGCGAGGATAATAAATCGTCGGCCACTGCTGTTGGCCGTTATCGGATTCTTATTTTTTATCAGCGTGGCCGATGCGTATTTGATGCAAGACATTCGGCGCTGGCCGCTGCCCGGCGCGGAAGCGTTGCGCTTGCCGTATTATGCGAAGTTGTATCACGGAGGCGTGATGATAAATGCGCGGCCCGAAACGTATGCCGCGCCACCGCAATCGCTGTTTGAGTTTTTGGCGCTAAATGCGCGCCGCTTGGTTTATTTTTTCGCGTTTTGGTCGTCGAAGGGCTACAGTCGCGGGCACAATTTGGCGCTGGCCGTTTTCTTTGTGCCGGTGTATTTTCTATCGTTAAAGGCGCTCATAAACGGGCTACGGCGATGCAGCAATTTAGCGCATGAAGCGGAAACGGCGCTACTCATGGCGTGTGTATTTGTATTGGGCTTTGCGTTTTTCCACGCGCATACCGAAATTGATTACGATTGGCGTTATCGCTTGCCGGTTCTGCCGCCGCTTATTTTTATCGCGGCGCTCGGTTTTGCCTCGCGCGGGGCCGTTTTGAAAGCACAATAGGAGCATCTTTGGCGATAAATTCAGCAGAATTGCACCTTGTTGGACGCAAAACGCCTCTAAATTTCTTGTTTTATGAAGAATTCTTACGTTGTTTTAACAGCCGGCGCTTTATTAAGCGTCTTTTCCTTGCGTGTGGCCGCTTTGGGTGCCGGGACAGAAAAAAAATATGTTGCGCTGGCCCCGGTGTCGAAAACAGTGCCGAAAAAAACTGTATCGAAAGCTTCTTCCAAGCCAACGGCGCAGGAAATCAGAGCGGCTAATGAAAAAGCGATTCACAAGTTTCTTGATGATCGCTGTTTGAGTTGCCACGACACCGAAACGCAAAAAGGCGGGCTGGACTTAGAAAAATTGAAGTTCGATTTGAACGAGGCGCGCACTTTTGAAATGTGGGTGAAAATCCACGACAAAGTGCGCGATGGGCAAATGCCGCCACCCAAAAAAGAGCAGCCGACGCCGCAAGAACGCGCCGCTTTTAAAAATCGCCTCGCGGGCGCTTTAATTTCAGCCCAAAACCAAACATAGGGCCTCAGTGGGCGCGCGGTGTGGCGCCGCTTGAATCACTACGAATACGAAAATACCGTGCGCGATTTGCTGAGTTCTCCGTGGCTGCAACTGAAAAATATGTTGCCCGAAGATGGCGAAGCGTTTCGTTTTAACAAGGTCGGCGAGGCGTTAGATGTGTCGCACGTCCAACTTTCGCGTTACCTGCAAGCCGCCGATTATGCCTTGCGCGAAGTGATGGCAAACAGCCTGACGCAGCCGGAAAAAACCGTCAGAAAGTTCTACACGCGCGATGAAGGCGCCTTTGCCGGGGCGTATGATGTCGGCCCGGAAGTGCGCTCGACGTTTCCGGTTGTCGGTTCCAAAGAAGACCAAGCACACCTCAAGCCGCCTTTGAGCGTGGGCGACAAAGACCCTAAGGTGCGTGAAGAAGAAGGCGTCGGCGTGGTTCTTAGCACCTACGAACCAACCGAAATTCGCTGGTCAAAGTTCCGCGCGCCGCGCGCTGGTCATTATAAATTGCGCTTTATGACCAACACGGTTTGGGTCGGCCCGAAAAACGAAAAACAATGGTGGGTGCCCAATTACGCCAATTTGTCGGAAGGACGGCGCAACGAACCAATTCTGATTTATTCAGATCGCCCGCCGCGCCTTTTGCGCTATTTGGGCAGTTTTGAAGCGACTCCTGAAGCCAAAGCCAACGAATTGGATGTATGGCTGCAAGCGGGCGAAAGCATCCGGCCCGATGCGGTGCGCTTTTTTCGCCCGCGTCCCGGTTCGATGCGCAATCCGTGGGCGACGCCCGAAGGTCAGCCTGCCGTTTCGTTTCGTTGGATGGAAGCCGAAGGCCCGCTGTTCGATTCGTGGCCCACGCCCGCGCAAAAATTGCTCTTTGGCGATTTGCCATTGAAACAAAACGAGAAAGACAAAACCGTGGAAGTTGTTTCCACAAATCCACAAGCCGACGCCGAAAAATTGTTGCGCGGTTTCCTGCAAAAAGTCTCGCGCCGCCCCATAAATGAAGCGGATGTCAAGCGGTTTTTGCCGGTTATCAGCAAAGCGCTGGCTGATGGCTACTCGTTTCAAGATTCGATGATTGCGGCGTATTCGGCGGTTTTGTGTTCGCCGTCGTTTTTGTATCTCGAAGAAAAACCGGGGCCGCTCGATTCGTATGCTTTAGCTTCGCGCTTGTCGTATTTGCTGTGGAATACGGCGCCGGACGAGGCGCTTTTGAAGGTAGCGGCCAGCGACCAACTGCGCAAGCCCGATGTTTTGCGGGCGCAAACCAATCGCTTGTTGGACGATAACCGCTCGCAGTTTTTTGTGGATGCGTTTTTGGATTACTGGCTTGATTTGCGCAAAGTCAACAATAACGACGCTGATGTGACGCTGTATCCCGATTATCAACTGGACGATTTATTGGTGAATTCGTCGGTGGACGAAACGCACGCTTTTTTCTCCGAACTTTTGAAAAAGAATTTGCCGGTGAAAAATATCGTGTCGTCGGATTTTGCAATGCTTAACGAGCGCCTCGGCACCCATTATGGCATTGCTGATGTGGTTGGCAACGCCATTCGCCGTGTGTCACTGGCGCCCGATTCGATGCGCGGCGGTTTGATGACGCAGGCCAGCGTTCTGAAAGTGACGGCCAACGGCACCACCACTTCGCCGGTTTTGCGTGGCGCGTGGATTATGGAGCGCATTTTGGGTGAGCCGCCACCGCCGCCGCCGCCCAGCGTGCCCGCAGTTGAACCCGACACGCGCGGCGCTCATACTATCCGTGAATTGCTGGACAAGCATCGCTCTATCGAAACCTGCGCCAATTGCCATCGCTACATTGACCCGGCAGGTTTTGCTTTGGAATCCTTCGATGTCATGGGCGGCTGGCGCGAGAATTATCGCGCGGTTGCCAACGGCGACGGCAAGTTTCAAAAAATCGAAGGCTATGGGCACAACGGCGATGTTTTCAAGATTTTCGCAGGTTTGCCGGTAGATGCCACCGGACAACTTCCCACAGGCGAAGCGTTCAAAGATGTGCGCGAATTGAAAAAACTGCTTTGCCAAGATGATCGCAAATTGGCGCGCAACGTGGCGAAGCAAATGACCATCTATGCAACGGGCGCGCCGGTTCGCTTTGCGGATCGTCCGAAACTCGAAGCTATTCTCGACCGCGCCAAAGCCAGCGATTATGGCGTGCGCGACTTACTGCACGAAATCGTGCAAAGCGACTTGTTTTTGAAGAAGTAGGGGCACGCTATGACGTGCCCAATGAGGACACGCCGTAGCGTGTCCCTACGAGAATTATCATGAAAAAATCTGCTCCTCCCTCTGTTTCGATGCCGAATGTCACCACGGGCCGCGCGATTCATCGTCGCCGCTTTTTGCAGGGCGCGGGTGTGCTGCTTGGTTTGCCGATTCTCGACGCGATGGTGCCCGCTTTCGGGCGCGCGGCGTGGGGCGCGGAAAAGAACGAGGCGGTGGCTGCCACCGAAGGCACGCCGCCGCGTCGCATTTTGGGCATTTGCAACAACTTGGGTTTGGTGCCGGATCGTTTTTTCCCCGATGAAAAATCCGTCGGACGCGGCTATAAATTGTCGCCGTATTTGCAGAATTTGGAAGACCACCGCGACGATTTCACGGTTTTTAGCGGCGTTTCGCACCCTGATGTGGACGGCGGGCATCCGGCGGACAACTGTTTTCTCACCGCAGCGCCGCATCCGGGGCGCGGCGGCTTTCGCAACACCATTTCGCTCGACCAATACGCCGCCGAGCGACTCGGCCACCTAACGCGTTTTCCTTCGATGACTTTGGGCGTCAACGTCTCGCAAGGTCAGCGCAGCTTATCGTGGACGGGTGGCGGTGTGCTGATTCCGTGCGAAGAAAAAGCCTCCGAGGTTTATAAACGCTTGTTTTTGCAGGGCACCAAAGAAGAAGTCGCCGCGCAAGTGCGCCGCTTGCAGTTGGGGCAGAGCATCATGGATTCCGTCGCCGGGCAAGCCAAAGATTTGCAACGCAGCGTCGGCCCGCGTGACCGCGAACGTCTCGACCAATATTTCACCGGCGTGCGCGAACTCGAACAGCGCATGACCATGTCGCAGGAATGGGAAAACAAGCCGAAGCCGAAAGTGACGGCGCCGATGCCAATTGACCCGCCCAGCCCACGCGCTTACATGGACAAAGTGAAGCTGATGTATGACATGACGCGCCTCGCTTTTGAAACCGATTCGTGCCGTTTCATTACTTTGCTGCTCGATAGCGTCAGTTCGCCCGCGCTGGAAATTGATGGCAAAAACCTCTCGGACAGCTATCATAACCTGTCGCATCACGGAAAATCGAAAGAAAAACTCGACGAGTTAAATACCATTGACGAGTTGCACATGAAGATGCTCGGCGACCTGTTTGGCGGCTTGAAAGGCGTCAAAGAAGGCAACGAAAACCTGCTGGAACGCAGCATGATTCTTTACGGCAGCAACCTCGGCAACGCCAACACGCACGTCACCACCAACCTGCCGATTATCTTCGGCGGCGGCGGCTTCAAACACGGCCAGCACCTCGCTTTTAACCGCGAATACAACTACCCGCTGCCCAACCTGTTTGTCAGCATGATTCAACGCCTCGGCATCGAATCCGACAAATTCGCGTCAAGCACCGGCACCATGCGCGGTTTGGCGTAATCAAACGCCGAAAGGTGAGAAGTAAAAATGAATCTGAAGGCCAAAATTGTCTTGTGTATTAGTGTGAGCGTAGCATTGGCTTGCTACATGGTTTTTCTCTACTCGCCCTATGCGCATCTCACGAGTCTTCAAAGGTGTTGGTTAGGCCTTACTCCAGCCTTGTTCGTCAGTTACGGCCTGATATTCATATGGAAGTCTAAAGAACAAAGAAAAGGGTCCTTTGTGAGTGCCGTAATAGGAGCCATTATGTTCTTTTTGCCTCTCGCAATGCGCACTTGGGGAAATCCTTCGCCGGAGCAAATGGAAAAAGTGACTTTCGCGATTTTCTTGTTGCCACTGGCCTACTTTTGGTTTCAAAAGCGAAAGCAGAAGGCAAAATTTCCTGACAGTCCTGTCGTGCAGTGAGAAATTTCAAATCCAACAAGTTCGCCAGCAGCACCGGCACCATGCGCGGACTGGCGTAAGAAGTTAGGTTTACGTCCCTGATGTGAAGCGATTTAAACACCTTTCGCGGCGACGCAAACAGTTTTTGGCTGTTATTGCGCTGGTGTTCGTTGTTGCTTGCGTCTCTGCGGGTAAGAAACTCGCAGAATTACGGGATGAATTAATGGTAGATAATTACGCAAGCTACCTAAAGTGCGTGTATTTGCCAGAACAGAGACACTTAACCGGAAAATGGCCTTCCGATTTGAGTGGTCTGCCTCAGTTTGTTAAAAATGAGAAAACAATGAGCGCCGACCAAAACTTAGACGATTTCATCTTGCGATTTCACGCTGACAATTATGAGGGGTTTGAACCAGTGAAAATCCAAAAAGATGGCGGGAACGAAATTTATACTTTCAACATTCGCTTGAAAGGCCGCAAAAAGAAGTTTCAGTGGATGGCTACCAATTAACGCCTCGGCATCGAATCCGACAAATTCGCCAGCAGCACCGGCACCATGCGCGGCTTGGCGTAAAGGAATTTAATTTGTTAGAGCGTAGTCAAAAGCAAAATCAGACACGCCGAAATAGTTGGCTGTTTGCTGCTCTAACTTGCGCTATTGTTTGGCGGTTGCCAGCCATTGAAGAGTGGCGTGCTGATCTCGCTCAAGACCGCCTGTATGTGCGAAATGAACTTTCGGAGCCAATCGCGAAGACTCGTATTTTATTTTATGGCTATGGTGGAGGAGGCGACCCAGAGTTTCCAAACCATGAGCTTGTGTTTAGAAATGTGCCGGGCAACGATGCACGCTGGCAACACTTCGAGCCTAAGTGGGGCAATGGCGACTCAGGAAGATATTTTAAAATAGAGGGAGTTACAGCCAGCGGCAGGAAAATTGGTAATGCGAAAGTTTTTGAGCAACCAGAAACTCATGGCCCAATTCTCGATTTAGGATTAGGCGCAAGATTTTATATTACGGTTAGGTCGGATGGCATACTTGATGTGCAGCCAAATTGAAGGAAATTCGCCAGCAGCACCGGCACCATGCGCGGACTGGCGTGAGAATACGAAGCGACCTGCATAGATTGCGGACGGCATCATAAAAATGCGTTTTTCGTTGTTAGATCTCCTTATTGGAATCGGATGTGGAACCGCGCCGGGAGCGTGTGTAGGCTTTTTTATTGCGGGTTTATCAGGTCATAAACATTTGGCACTGGTGATGGCTCTATCACTTGCTTTAGTTAGTTATTTTCTAATTACGCCCTCAATTTACCGGTGGTTTCATTTGCGCTCGTTGGTAGTTCCGCGTTGTCCTCACTGTCACGAAAAGAACCGCTGGTATTGGTATGAGAAGGCCAAGGCTGATTGGCCGCACGACGTAATCATGTGCGCGACTTGTAAGAATACTCTGGAGCTTTGGTATGAAGTTCCTCAAGACGCAGAAATTTCCACAACTATGCCGAGTTTTCAGCTTTTATGGCCTCAATCTTGGGGACGCTGGCGCATGATTGCTGACAAGAAACAAGACCATAGCTCATGACTAATCAAACCAAAGCCCGCGCTTTTGAAAAAATGCGCAGGCTTTTTTGTTTGCGCTAAAGGCATCGGGCTAAAATAAAGTATGCCTGAACTGAGTCGGTAACACATAACCAAAACGGAGAGGAATCAATCGTGAAAAAAACGCTGCTGTCTTGCCTTCTATGCCTTGCTATCTTCGGAGTAACAGCTTACAATCGGGCCGCGCCTGCTAAAGAAACCACCACGAAACCGCAAGCGAGTTCACTGCTGCGTAAGCGTGAAATGGCGGCACATAACGCTTGGGTTATGCAGAGTTACATGGAAATGAGAAAAATCAGGCTCGGTATGACACGAGCGCAGTTGCTCAAGGTTTTTAGCACCGAAGGTGGACTATCCACCCGCACGCAAAGAACTTACGTTTACCACGATTGCCCCAATATAAAAGTGGATGTTAAGTTCCGGCCCGTCGGAAAAATTGATCGTTTTTGGGAAGGGCCACAAGACGTAATTGTCAGTATTTCCAAGCCCTATTTAGCTTTAACGATTCTTGATTGATTCCAACCAACGCAAACCCAAGCCCGCGCTTTTTGAATAAAGGCGCGGGCTTTTTTGTGCCAGAACCCCCTGCCCAGAGGGCGCCCGCCGGCCCTTCCCCTTGTAACGGCAAAAGGGGAAGGGAGA
>JANMKN010000376.1:0-9240 GCA_031372065.1 Abditibacteriaceae bacterium
GTCACCTTGGTTTTCTCCTGCCCCGGTGCCACGGCGCGTTGCACGTTTTGCGACAGGATGACTTGGCCGTTCCACCACGCTTTGGTGCCATCGTCGCTGCCACTTTCGAGAACGAGGTCGCGCTCTTTGTCCGCCCACACCGAAGTGCGCAGATAAGCGACTTTGTTTTCGCCGCCATAAAGCGCCAAAAGGTCAAGCAGCCAAGGCTGTTCGGCGCTGGTGGCGATGGGCATGATGTTCCACACTACGGCGTTTTTGGTTTCGGTTTTCGGGTCTTCGGGCGCAAAAGCAATATCGAAAAGCTGCGCGACATTAGCGCCCGCTTGCTCATAGGCGGGCGAGACTTCCCACGCCGTCACGAAATCGCCGAGTTTGTCGGATAAATCGAGAATCGCCTGCGCACCTTGGCGCGCATTGGCGTTGGCCGAAGTTTTGGCAATCGGCTCGGCAGCAGCGCGCGAGGGGTCGCGCCAAACGCCGAGCGTGCCGCGCGCGATTTCGACAACGGCGAGTTCGGCTTCGCCGCGCACGGCGTCGTCTTTCACAAAACCGGAGGCATAATTGAGCGCATCCAAAGTTTTCAATTTCGATACGCCCGCGATGATAGCGCGCGTCGCTTCGGGGCTTTTATCGAGCGCCGCCGCTTGTTGCAACAGTTTCAAAGTTTCGGCGGCGGGGCGCGTTTTGGATAAGCCAATTAAGCGCGCATAACCGCGCGCGGCGAGTAAGCGCGCTTTTTCATACGGCGATTTTTGCACTACGTTTAGCAAATCTGGCATCGGCTCATCTGTGGGCCATGCGGATAAGGCACGCACCGTTGTCAAGACAATTTCTCCATCCGCACTCTTGGTGTAGCGTCGCAGTGTTTCGAGGGCACCATGGCCTCCAACACGCCCCAAGAGATTGATCAAGTCGCGTATGGCACCCGGACTACGGTCTATCTCTTTCAAAATAGCAGCGCTCCGCTCCACTTCGTCGCCGCGCCGCGCGATTTCAACGATGGTGTCCATGATGGGAGCGCGGTTTTCTCGTGTCGTGACCAGCAAAGTTAGTAGCGGGTTGAGCAGCGAAGATTCCCCTATGTCACGCAACGCCGTTAACGCTGCCGCGCGCACGTCCTCCGGTTGATTGGTGACTTGCCGCAATATAGGAAGCACCGCTTTTTGCACGCGACGCGCTTGCAAGGCACCGATGATTTCGGCTTTTTGCGGCGCGGTCGCTTTATCGAGTGAGGCCAGCAATTTATCATCAATCGCCTGACCTTTGAGGCGCACCAGCGACGCGCGGGCCGCATCACGCGCTTCTTTGACATTACCAGCGGCCAAATTCAAAAGCAGCGGCACGGTTGTGGCATCGCCGAGCGCACCGATAGCATCGCCGGCGGCAAGGCGCACCGTTGCATCGTCGCTTTTCAAAAGCGCCGCCACGGCGGGCGCGGCCCCGGCATCGCCACGTTCGCCCAAAGCATTAAGCAGCAACGCTTGACCCATCGGCGAAAGTTTTGGTAGAGAGTTCGCCAGCAATTGCGTGGCTCGCGCGCCTTGTTCGCCTTTTAAAACATCGCGGCTCAAAGCGGCGGCTGTGCGCTGTTGTGGCGTGTCGTCTTTTGCCAGCGCCTCCAACAAAAGTGGCAGTGATTTGTCGTTATTTGCCAACACCAAACCGCGCAACGCTCCAGCGCTGATGGTGGGTGACGAATCGTTTTTCAACAGTTCGTAAACCGGCGTCAGCACGCCCGCGCCGCTGTCGCGCAAATGCTCAACGGCGATAAGCAGCGCCGTCGCTGTCGCCGTTTTTTTTGCACCGTCGGCGGCCTGATAAACCGTCATCAACGGCGGCAAACAGCGCGCGTCGCCGATGTTGCCGAGCGCCAGCGCCGCTGCCACCGCCGGAGCGCCCTCGCCTGCAAAAAGCGTCAGTAGCGGCGCGAGAGCATTTTTGTCGCGGCGCTGACCTAATGCATCAATGATTTCCAACTGGGCTTTGCCGCTGCTGTTTGGCAATGCGCCACGCAGGTTTTCTTCGACGTTTGGCGAGGGAATTTGCAATAGCGCCATCGTTGCGTAGTGCGCCAAATTGTCGTCTTTGAGCAGCGTTGCTAAAGCCGGAATTTCGGTCTCGCCCGCGATGAGCGCCAATTGGCGACACGCGAATTGCTTGGCGTCGAACGGCGCATCCGAAGTCAAAACGCCAGCAAGGGATTTCGCGGCTTCGGGGCGCGCATTGGCATTATCGCGCACTTCGCGCACCCACTGCGTGACCTCATTTAGTGCCGCGTCGCTACCACCGAAACGATAAGTTTTCAACCCTTCAATGGCGGCGGCGTGGTTGTTTTGCGCCCACGCGAATTGCGGCACGACCAGCAGGCTAACGATGAGTGCGACGCGAGAAAATGATTTCATAAATTTAGTGCAAAGCGTTTAACGAGGGCGAACTGTGCTTCGTTCGACGGGCGTTACTTTGATATTTTCAAACTGCACAGTCAGCGGCGCGGTGGTGGCATTGACGGCGGCCACGCCCGCCTGAAATTTGGCGCCGTCGGTGAAGGTTTTAATGCCGACTTGCTCCCAGTTTTCGCCGGTGATGTTGACTTGACCCTGCACCTGATTGCCGCGCTTTTTGAGGCGCAGTATCACCGGAACGTTTTCGGGCACCGGAAAATCGGTGCTTTGGCCGATGCGCGAAATTTGGCCGTTCAAGCGCACTTCAAAGTTCACATAGTGATGCCCTTGCCCGCCCCCAACATAAACCGCGCGTTCGAGACGAAGGTAATTGTTGTTATCCAGCGCCACTACCAAACCGGCGCCTTGATACGGCGTGCGGCCCTGCACTGCGGCCTCACCGGGCGTGAAAGTGCCGCTAATTTTGACTTCGATATCGAAATCGCCTTGCGTTTCTTGCAAAATCATCGGCGCGTTCATTTGGTTTTGCTCGACGCTGAGATCATGCGCCGTGCCGGGAATCCAGACCAGCAATTTGCCAGCATCTATTCTGGTGCGGCAATCGCGATCTGGGTCTTGCCAGCGGCCCCAGCCTTTTATCAGATTCGGGTCTTGTGGCGCTTCTTTCGCAGTGTCCTTGGCAGGCTCTTTCGGCGCGTCATCAGCCTTCAGGCCCGCATTAGTCATCAAAATCGCTCCGAGCAGCGAGCAAAAAAAACTTGATTTCATAAAAACCTCACGCAAATGGAATGCAACTAAGGACAGCTTTAAAAGCTGGAAGTTGCTGTTTGCAGCAGGGCAGTGGCGCGCTCTAAATCGTCGGGATACGTCACTTTGAAATTGCGCGCTTCGCCCGCGACAAGTTGCACCGGATGACCAAGATGTTCCACCAACGACGCGCAATCGGTGCCGTTGAAATTGGTTTTCTCGGCGTTTCCCAGCGCTTCAAGAAACAGTTCGCGCCGAAAAATTTGCGGCGTTTGCGCCAACCATAAAACCGAGCGGTCAAGCGTCGCCGCCACGCACTGATTTTCTGTGGCTTGTTTTACCGTATCCGGGCAGGGCAATGCTGCCAGCGCCGCACCGCTTTGCTGCGCCGCTTCGATGACGCGCCGGATTAAAGTTGGCGAAACCAGAGGCCGCGCCGCATCATGCACCATAAAATAATCGCCGCGCGCGATGTGGGCCGCGTTGAAAACCGATTCCTGCCGCGTGGCGCCACCTTCAATCAAATGCGGAATGCCGAATGCGGAGTGCGGAGTGATTTGTTCGATTATTGGCTGGATTAAGTCAAATTCGTCGCGGCGCGCGGCGATGAGAAGTTCAATGGCGCGCGTGTTTTCGGGAAACGCTTCGGGGTTGATTAAAGCACGCAAGGTGTGCCACAACAGCGGTTTCTCGCCGAGCGGCGCGAGAATTTTATTGCCAATTGTGGCAGCGCGCGAACCACAGCCCGCCGCCGGAACAAGAATCGAAATTGTGGTTGGGGTCATGCAAAAATTGGTTTTAACGGCGTTTTTTGTTGGCGTGCGCGCCGTTGGATGGACTATGGTTTGGGCCGCGAGGCGTGACGGGCGAACTGGCGTGACCGTCATTGAATGAATCGTCGCCTTTGTCTTTCATGTCGGCAAAAAACATTTTCCCGGCGAGCGTTTGATGCAACTGCGTAATCACTACGCGGCAGGTTTCGCCAACGTGACCGGCGCCATCGCTAACAACAATCATGGTGCCGTCGTCAAGGTAACCAACGGCCTGACCGGGATGATTGCCTTCTTTGAGCAGCAGCAAATCAATTTCTTCACCGGGCAAAACTACAGGTTTCAGCGATTGCACCAATTCGTTGAGATTCAAAACGCGCACGCCTTGCAATTCGGCGATGGGTTTGAGGTTGAAATCGTTGGTGACAATCGCCGCGCCGATTTCTTTGGCTAAGGCGACTAATTTGGCGTCCACGGTTTCGATATTTTTGACCGAAAGTGGAATTTCATTCATCACGCGCACTAAAGGCATCGGCGCATTTTTACCAGCGCTGTCGGGCTTTTGCACCATGATTTGCCCAGCTTCTTTTAAAACTTCCAAAGCGCGACGGCCTTTGGCGCGGCGCACCGAATCAGCGGAATCGGCAATATATTGCACTTCGTTCAGCACGAAACTGGGCACCCAAATCGGGCCTTCGAGAAAGCCCGTCTGACAAAGCGCTGCAATGCGGCCATCTATAATGATATTTGTGTCGAGCAATTTCGGAATGTTGTCCGAAGAGGCTTCTATTTCTGATTCGCTGTCGAGTTGTGGAAAAACACGCAAAATCTCACTCCGTGCGCCCATCATTAGTGCCACACCCATTGCCACGAATACAGCCAAAATACAAAATTGCAGCACCATCAACAAAGGATATTGGCTGGCTAAACTGGCTAAAGGCAGCATCAGAAAGAACCAGAAAATCAAGCCGAGCAGAGCGCCAATAACCCCTAACACGCGGTCAATCGGCGACAAGGTATGAATATGACTGGTCTGGCCTACTAAAGCAGCACCCAGAACCGAACCTAAACGAAAAAAGACAACAGCGAAGCACAAAGTCAATACAATGAAGAGAGGCACTCTCGCTCCATCGGGCACTAGAATGTCTACATCACCGGTGGCAGTGGGCGGTAAGGGGAGCATCCCCTTGACTTTAACCTGCGAATAGTAACTGGCAACGCCAAAGCCAATTATTGCGCCGATGAGGGCGCATATGACGGTTAATGTTGTCCAAATGGCGCGGTTGACGTTCATGGCTTTCAGTGGTCGGTGGTCAGTAAAGGCTAACGGCTCACAGCTAATCGCTTTGGTTCTAAGTATCGTTGATTTCCTCGTCGAAAAAATCATCATCGGCGTCCGGCGCTGCGGATTGAACATAACGCGGAGCACGCTCAACCCAGTGGCCGGGCAAGTCATTGGACAGATCGCTCGTGTTTTCGGGTGATTCAGCGCTGTTTTTGTTGTTGCGAGCGCCGTATTTAGCGCTTTTGCTATCGTTTTTGGCACCGCGCGGGCCACGTTTGCCGCCTTCGCTGAGTGCGGCGGGCAAAAGCAACTCAACAGCTTCGCGCACGCTGGTTATACCCGAAATTTCGGCGTTTAAACCTTTGAGTTTCCCGGCGCCCGACTGCGGCACAACGCAGCGCGAAAACCCCAAACGCGCCGCTTCTTGGGCGCGGCGTTCGCCGTGCGTCACAGCGCGCACTTCGCCCGCCAATCCTATTTCGCCAAAAACGCACGCTGCGGGCGGGCAGGGCATATCGCGCAGGCTCGAAACAACCGCCAGCGCAATGCCCAAATCCAGCGCCGGTTCGGTCACGCGCACGCCGCCGACCACGTTAATATACACGTCCATATCGCCCAAACGCAGGCCCAAACGCTTTTCTATAACGGCCAAAACAACCGCCACGCGATTGAAATCGGCGCCGGTTACAGTGCGGCGCGGGCTGGTGAAATAACTGGGCGCGCAAAGCGCTTGCACTTCGACCAAAAGCGGCCTCGCGCCTTCAATGGTCGCCACCACGATGCTGCCCGGCGCGCTGCTTTGACGCTGCGCCAAGAAAAGCTGCGAGGGGTTTTCGACGCTAATCATGCCGACTTCGGTCATCTCGAACACGCCGAGTTCATTGGTCGAACCGAAACGATTTTTCGCGGCGCGCAGCAAGCGATATTGGCCGTGTTCGTCGCCTTCGAGTTGCAAAACGGTGTCAACGATGTGTTCCAAAGCGCGCGGCCCGGCCAAATTGCCTTCTTTGTTGACGTGGCCGACCAAAAAAATCGCCACGTCCAACTCTTTGGCTAATTTTTGAAAGAGCGTGGCGCCTTCTCGCACCTGAGTGAGCGTGCCGGGCGCCGAATCCAAAGCCGGATGCGCCACGGTTTGAATGGAATCTATCACCACAAAAGCCGGTTTTTGCTCGCGAATATGGCCTTCGATGCTCAATAAATCGGTTTCGGCGGCCAAAAGCAGCGCTTCGGACTGCAAACCGAGCCGTTCGGCGCGCATTGAAATCTGCGAGACGGATTCTTCGCCCGATAAATACAAACCCGAACCATATTCTGCTGCCAAACGCACAGCGGCTTCGATGAGCAGCGTAGATTTACCGATGCCGGGATCGCCGCCAATCAGCATCAGCGCGCCGGGCACCACGCCGCCGCCTAAAACGCGATCCAGTTCGCTGATTCCTGTCGAAAGGCGCTCGAATTTCTGCGCCCGCACGCTGCCCAGCGTTTGCGGACGCGCCGCGCCCACTGCCGAAGCCACCGCGCGAGCCGCACTGGCGCCGCCCAAACCGGCACGCGCCACGGGCGCGACTTTTTCCTCGCTAAAAGTGGAAAAACCGCCGCAATCGGGACATTTTCCGAGCCAACGCGGGGTTTCATAGCCGCACGATTGGCAAACGAATTTCGTAGTAATTTTCGGCATAAGAACGCGTTTTATTTTACATCATGCCCTGCCGCGCCATGATTTGTCACGTCTTTAAACGCAAAAAGCGCCGCGCGGCAAGCAAAAGCCGTTGAGTAAGCCCTAAAAGTCACTGTGTTGGCTCCAAACTCACTGTGTCAGCCCTAAAAACCACTGTGTTAGAAGAAAAAGCAACTGCTTTTTCTTCTAACACAGTGAGTTTTCTCTAAAAGCCACTGCTTTTTCTCTAAACACAGTGAGTTTTCTCTAAAAGCCACTGCTTTTTCTCTAAAAGCCACTGTGTTGAGAGAAAAAGCAGTGGCTTTTTTTCCTAACACAGTGAGTTTGGAGCCAACACAGTGAGTTTGGAGCCAACACAGTGAGTTTGGAGCCAACACAGTGAGTTTGGAGCCAACACAGTGAGTTTTTTTCACTTATTGTTACGCGGTATGGTTTTGAAAAAGGAAAGAGCGACAAAGTCGCTCTTTACAAAGCGCATTTTCGGGCCGAAAACTCTATTTTTGATGCGTTGTTTGATAACGCCGACTAATTTGGGATGAGCGATGGCCCAATAATTCCTGCACGACGGCTTCGCCAGCGCCGTTTTGCAGCAGGTGGGCGGCGCAGCAATCGCGCAAGGTGTGGGGCGTGACTTTTTGCTTTAATCCGGCGCATTTGGCGTAGCGTTGCACGATTTGATGCAGCGAAACCGGCGACATCGGCAGGCCGCGACGACTGAGCCAGAGCAGATTCGAGACGGGCGGTTGTTTGGTAGTGTGGCGCCCGGAAGCCAATTCGGGACGCGCGTTTTGCACATAATCGCGCAAGGTCAGCGCCGCCGCGCGGCCCAGCGGCACTATTCGGCCCCGTTGTCTGCCGCGAGGCGCATTTGCCTCGCGAATGAAAAGTTCGCTGGCCCGCCAGTTCACGTCTTCAAGAAGCAGCGCCAGACACTCTGCCGAACGAATGCCTGTGCCATAAAGCACTTCCAGCAAAGCGCGATCTCGCTTGCCGCTGGCTTCCAACAAATCGGGCGTTGCCATCAGTTTTTTGATTTCGCCTGCGGTCAAAATCACCGGCGCGACGGTCAATTTTTTAAAAACTGCAAGACGCACCGCTGGATTTTTTTTAATCTTGCCTTTGGCTTCGAGCCAGCCGAAGAAACTACGAATCGCCGACAAGCGCCGCATTTGTGTGGCTTGTGAATAATCGCCCAGCGTGCGCGCATAACGGCGCAATTGCAAATGCACGATGTTTTCAAAGCCTTGTTTGGCCGCCGCTTCGTCATTTTCCGTGAGCCACGCTTCCAAATGGCGCAAGTCGCGCTCGTAATTGCTCAAGGTGTGCGGCGAAGCAAAACGCTCATCGCGCAAATAATCGAGATATTCGGAAATGCGCCGCGAAAGACGGCTTGGGCGTGGCATAGAAAAGTTTCAGTCCATCTGCGCGATACGTTCGAGATCGGGGCGCATGGCTTCGATGGTTTCAGGGCAAACGAAGGAGTATTTGTTGTCTTTGCAAGAGGCTTTATCGGAAAATTTGCGCGCTTGCTTGTCGCGCCCAATCAGCACATCGGAAATGAGATAGCGGTCTTTGACTTGTCCCCATAATTGATCGCTGGGCGCGTTGCCGATATTGCGCCACAATTCGTAAGTCGCCGCGACTACGCCGACGGCATCTTTGCCGGAATCGCCCAAAATTAAAACAGCGCCTTGGGCCTCGTGCGATTTCATGAAATCAATAAATTGAATGGCGCGGCGCAAGGCGCCATGCCGTTCACGCGTGTCGCGAGAATAAGTTAGTTCTGGCGGCACCGGATAACTGACCACGCGAATATGGTGGCTTTTCTGCGGCGCCAAAGATTCAAAATAGCCTTTCAAGGCATAGGTTTCTTTTTCGCTTTCCAAGGAAATCACCGTGCGAATATCGCGCTCGCGCAAAAAATCAAAGGCTTCGCTGCTAAAAGCCGCCGCCATATGCAAACCCATTTTGCCACTCAATTTGCCGCGATGATTGCGCGGGAAACGGCTGCAACGATAAATTTTGCCGTCTTCGATGGCACGAAAATTAAAGAGCAACAGTTCGCCGTTTTTCGCGTGCAGATTGTAATCGCCATGCACGCCGTTCTTTTGCAAATTCTTAATCGGCTGCGGCGCCACGCGGGGCCGCGACGCGAAATAAATGGCAAGCGCCAGCATGAAACCAAGCACGATCAAAGCCGCATCTCGCCCTTGGCGGCGGCGCAAACTGCGCCCGCCAATGGATGGGATTTGCAAAGGTGTAGAAGAACTGTTCATCGTCCCAAAGAGTGCATGATGGCGCCGCGAAGGGCAAACATAAATGCCAGCAAATGCTCGAAGTGCTTGACCGCTTCCA